>NZ_BAGH01000229.1 GCF_000308715.1 Nocardia tenerifensis NBRC 101015 | reverse complement strand
ACGGGGCTGCGGGCCGTAACGAGGCTGAGCCGCAGCGCGGTTGAGCCGTAACGGGGCTGGGCCGCATCGGGGCTGGGCCGGAGCACGGCCGGGCCGAAGCAGGGCTCCGCCGCATCGAGGCCGGGCCGCAGCAGGGCCGGGCCGCAGCAGGGCTGAGCCGTAATGGGACTGGGCGCAGCAGGGCTGGGCCGTAGCGCGGTTGAGCCGTAACGGGGCTGGGTTGCAGCGGGGCTGGGCCGCAGCGGGGCCGGTTGCAGCGAGGCTGGGCCGCATCGGGGCCGGCCGTAGCGAGGTTGAGCCGTAACGGGGCTGGGCCGCAGCGGGCTGGGTTGCAGCGGGGCTGGGTTGCAGCGGGGCTGGGTTGCAGCGGGGCTGGGCCGCAGCGGGGCTGGGCCGCAGCGGGGCTGGGCCGTAACGAGGTTGAGCCGCGACGAATCAGGACTGGACCGAGTCCGGCCTGGCGCGGCCTACGCCTGTGTGGCCACCGAGGATCGCGACAGCGCGATGTGCTCCAGCACGATCGCCGCGTGCTCATCGAAACGCGCACGGGGAACCGGGATCTCGCCGTCGAGCCACGGCCGGTAGAGGTAGGCGAGCGCGCCGAAGATGGCGCTGGCGTTGAGCGCGACGTCGTGCTCGTCGGGCGCGGAGCTCGAGTAGTCTCCGGCGCCGATGGTCAGCGCGATCGGTGCGGTGAACAGCCCGATGAGCTCGTTGGCGCGCGGCATCAGCACGGGGGTGGCCTGCGACTCGATGAACATGATCCGGCCGCGCCGGCGATCGGCCACGAGGTAGTCGGTGAAGACGCCGACGAGGTGGCGGAACATGGCGTCGCGCTCGATCGGCGCGGTGGGCAGCGCCTCGAGCAGCCGGTCGCGCGCGCCGAGGACGACCGTGTCGAGCACGGTGGTGAGCAGGGCGTCCAGGTTCGGGAAGCTCTCGTAGAAGTAACGCTCGGTCAGTCCGGCCTGGCGGCAGACCTTGCGCATCGACGTCTCGGCGGCGCCGACGGTGGCCATCAGCTCGGTGCACGCCTCGATGAGCTGCTCGCGGCGTCCGGCCACCCGATCGGCGGGTGACCGTCCGCGCCAGCGGCGCATGCCGGGGATGGACCCGTCGTCTTCGGTGACCATGGCGCCATCCTCTCACAGCCCTATTGTTGACATCATGTGATGTTGACAGCACGCGATGTCATCAATACATTTGCCTGCACGCTGGACCGCACGCCCGCCGGGCCGCGCCGATCAGAGATGAGGATGCGAGATGAGCTCTTCGGTCTATGTCGATCAGGCGCACGCGATCAATGCCCGCGACGTGGCGTTCGACTTCGGCACCGTGCCGATGCACTACATCCCCGGCGAGGTGATGGCGACCCACATCATCAACGTCATGCACCTGGTCCTGCCCGAGGGCGAGCGGGCCATGGCGCAGGCGCTGGCCGAGGCCCTGCCGCTGATCGAGGACGAGCGGCTGCGCGAGGAGGTGCGCGGGTTCATCGGACAGGAGGCCATGCACGCCAGCTCCCACGAGGCGGCGCGCGACCAACTGCGGCGGCTCGGGCTCGACGTCGACCCGATGGTGAAACGTGTTGCGTGGCTTGTCGATCGGGTGCTCGGCGACAACGGCCTGTCCGGCAGGGCCAAGCACGCGTGGCTCTGCGAGCGGCTCGCCCTTTTCGCGGGCATGGAGCACTACACGGCCGTGATCGGCGAATGGCTGCTCACCAACGACACGCTCGCGGCGAAGGGCATGCACCCGGCCATGCTCGACCTCATCCGCTGGCACGGGGCCGAGGAGGTCGAGCACCGCAGCGTGGTCTACGACGCCTATATGTACGTCGACGGCGGGTACGGCCGCAAGGCGCGGCAGGCGGTGATCGCGAGCGCGGGATTGCTCGCGCTGTTCGTGATCTCGGGCGGCTACCTGTTCCACCAGGACCCGTCGCCGCGCAAAGGCCGGTTATGGCCGCTCCAACTGGCCAGCGCCTCGCTGCGCGGCGTGGTGCCGAGTTTCACCACCTTCTTCACCGAGTTGCCCAGGTATCTGCGGCCCGGTTTCCACCCCTCGCAGCTCGGGCCGATGGACAACGCGCTGCGCTACCTCGCGCAGTCGCCCGCGGCCAGGGCGGCGATCGCGTGACGGCCGTGGAGGAGGAGTACCGGCCGGGGCCGGGGTTGCGGATGATCGCCTCGGCGGCCGACGCCTACAAGCGGGTCTTCGTGTCCGGCGATGCGGCGCAAGTACTTTCGCGCCCGCAGCCGGTGCGGCACACGGGCTACGACTTTCCGGTCGTCGTCGAGCGGATCGAGCCAGAGGCCGACGAGGTGGTCAGCCTGAGCCTGACCGACCCCGACGGCGCGTTGCTGCCCGCCTGGCAGCCGGGCGCGCACCTGGATGTCGTGCTGCCGTCGGGGCGGCAGCGGCAGTACTCGTTGACCAGCGACCCGGCCGACCGGCGTCGGTACCGAATCGCGGTGCGCCACATAGCCGATGGCGGCGGCGGCTCGCGGGAGATCCACGAACGGTTGCGCGCCGGCGATCGGCTCACAGTACGTGGGCCGCGCAATGCCTTCGCGTTCATCGAGGCGGAGCAGTACCTGTTCGTCGCGGGCGGCATCGGAATCACCCCGATCCTGCCGATGGTCGCGGCGGCCGAGCGGGCCGGAATACCGTGGCGGCTCATGTATCTGGGCCGCTCGCGCGCGCGGATGCCGTTCCTGTGCGAGCTGGCCCGGCTCACCGGGGGCGACGTGATCGTGCGCCCGGACGACGAGTTCGGCGTGCCGGATCCGCGCATGATCTTCGAGCAGACCCCGACCGGCGCGGCCGTGTACGTCTGCGGCCCACCGCCGTTGGCGGAGGCGGCCCGCCGGGTTCTCTCGCTGCACGACCCGACGGCCTCGCTGCACACCGAGCGGTTCTCCCCGCTCCCGGTGCGCGACGGCGCGCCGTTCCGAATCCGGCTGCGCCGCAGCGGAACCGAGGTGGATGTGGCGGCCGACGAGTCCGCGCTCGCCGCCATCCGGCGTCGGCTGCCCGGCGTCGCCTACTCGTGCCAGCAGGGTTTCTGCGGGACCTGCCGCGCCGGCGTGCTGGCGGGCGAGGTCGACCACCGGGACCGGTTCCTCCAGGACGGCGAGCGCGACCGTTCGATGCTGACCTGTGTATCCCGCGCGCGCGGAACGGAACTCGACATAGACCTGTGAATCCGGCGATCAACGTCGCTCGCCGGGTTCACGGGGCCGGCGCACCGCCGGCCCCGGTTCGATCAGCCACCGGCCGAAAGCCGGTGTGGCGTCACGGCGCGGGAAAGAGGCCGGGCAGCTTCATCGCGTACTCGAGATCGGCGCGGGTGCCGAGGGTGGTCAGCAGCACGCGGATCATCGTGAGCCGCGCCTCCGCAACGGTTTCCGCGTCCGGCTCGACGCCCGGCGCGGTGCCCGCGGAGATGCGGTAGACCACGTACTCGCAGACATGCAGTGCCGCATCGAGATCCAGCGGGCTGGGGACGGCGCGGCCGAGTTCGGTGAATGTCTCGCGCACCAGCGCGCGGATATCGTCGAGTGCCCGTTCGCGATACGCCGACACCGGTGAGGCCGGGTCGTGCAGCTCGGCGAACAGCGGGCGCAGCATCGCGCCGTGCCCGTTCGCCCAGTCGAGGTAGGCGTCGATCAGCCGGATGCCGAGCTCGACGGGTTCGTCGGTGCCGGTCAACGCCTCCCGGATGCCGTCGACCAGGCCGTCGTTGGAGGTGTCGAGCAGCACGTGCAGCGGCTCGGTGGCGTTGGCGAAGTAGCGGTAGAAGGTGGGCCGGGCGAGCCCGGCCTGCTCGATGATCTGCGCGACGCTCAACCCGCGCGACCCGCCGCGGGTGAACACCGCCGCGGTGGCGAGCACGATCCGCGCGCGGACCTCCTCGGCCTGCTCCTGCGTCTGCGGCGGCCTGCCCCGACGCGTCGCCGCCTCGGTCACAACGCCTCGCGAAACACATGGTGCCGCGTCACAGCCGGCCACCCGTCGGGTCTGTGTTCCATGACGAAGAGCTTGACACGAGACCTGGCACGCCTATTAATCTAACACCACTGTTCAGTTAAAGGTGGATGAGCCGCCCGCTCCTCCGACCGCGCCGATGAGAAGGGCCGCCGATGACGACCGCCTCCCCGCTCGCCGCAGCAGACGCGTTGCCGTCCTCGCTGGTCCAGCCGTTGCTCGACCGGGCCGTCGCCGGCGGCGCGCCCGCGGTCGAAATTTTCGCGCCCGCGACCGGTGACAAGATCGCGGACCTGCCGCAGTCGTCGGCCGCCGATATCGAGCGCGCCTTCGCGACGGCCCGCACGGTCCAGCGGGAGTGGGCGCGCAGGCCGATCCGCGAGCGCGCCGCGGTGCTGCGCCGCTTCCACGACATCGTGCTCGCCGAGCAGGACACCATCCTCGACATCGTGCAGACCGAGACCGGCAAGTCGCGCGCGCACGCCTTCGATGAGGTCGGTGACGTCGCGGTCAACGCCCGCTACTACGCGCGGGTCGCCGCGAAGCTGCTCGCCACGCGCAAACCGCGCGGGGTGCTGCCGGTGCTCACCCAGGTCGACGTGCGGCACCGGCCGAAGGGCGTGGTCGCGGTCATCTCGCCGTGGAACTACCCGCTCGCCCTCGCCGCGTCCGACGCACTGCCCGCCCTGGTCGCGGGCAACGCGGTGGTGGCGCGGCCGGACAACCAGACCGCGCTCACCGCCCTGTGGGCGATCGACGCCGCGGAGCGCGCCGGGCTGCCGCGCGGGCTGTGGCAGGCGGTGCTCGGGCGCGGGTCGGTGATCGGCCACGAGGTGATCGGGCGCGCGGACTACGTCGACTACACCGGCTCGAGCGCGACCGGGCGGACCATCGCGCAGCAGGCGGGGGAGCGGCTCATCGGCTACTCGCTCGAGCTCGGCGGCAAGAACCCGTTGGTCGTGCTCGCCGACGCCGACGTGTCGCGCGCGGCCAAGATCGCCATTCGCGCCTGCTTCGCCTCGGCCGGGCAGCTGTGCGAGTCGATGGAGCGAATCTATGTGCACGACAAGGTGTATGACCGGTTCGTCGCCGAATTCATCGAGCACGTCAAGGGAATTCGGCTCGGCGGCGGGTTGAACTACGACAACGACATGGGCTCGCTCACCTTCCCGCGCCAATTGGACACCGTCCGTGCGCATGTCGACGACGCGGTGGCCAAGGGCGCCACGGTGCTCGCGGGTGGGCGCGCCCGGCCCGACCTCGGCCCGTACTTCTACGAGCCCACCGTGCTGAGCGGCGTGCGGCCCGGCATGACCGTCTACCGCGAGGAGACCTTCGGCCCGGTCGTGTCGATCTACCGGGTCGGCAGCGACGACGAGGCCGTCGAGCAGGCCAACGACACCGCCTACGGGCTCAACGCCAGCGTCTGGACCAAGGACATCGGGCGCGGCCGCGAGGTCGCGGCCAGGATCAACGCCGGCTCGGTCAATGTCAACGAGGGCTTCATCGCCGCGTGGGGCAGCGCGGACGCGCCCTCCGGCGGGCTCGGCATCTCCGGCACCGGCCGCAGGCACGGCGCGGAGGGTCTGCTGAAGTACATCGACACCCAGACCATCGCGGTGCAGCGCGTGCTGCCCATCGCGCCGCTGCCGGGGATGTCGGAGGAGATCTGGGCCAAGACCATGACCCTGTTCTTCGGCGTCATGAAAACGCTGCGGCAGAAGTGACTTTCGGCGGAAATCGACAGGGAGACGGATGAGACTCGACACGGTTGCGGGCAAGAAGGTTCTCGTCACGGGCGCCGCCATGGGCCTGGGCAAGCTGTTCGCCGAGCGGGCGGTGCGCGAGGGCGCGGCCGCGGTGGTGCTGTGGGACATCAACGAGGTCGCGCTGAAGGAGACCGCCGCGGAGCTCACCTCGCAGGGCGGCACCATCCACCACTTCGTGGTCGACGTGTCCGCGCCGGACGCGATCCGGGAGGCGGCCGAGTCGGTGCGCGCGGAGATCGGCGGCGTCGACATCCTGGTCAACAACGCGGGCATCGTCCGGGGCAACAACTACTTCTGGGAGACCGAGAACCGCGCCGACATCGAGCAGACGATGGCGATCAACGCGCACGCCCTGATGTACGTCACCCTCGAGTTCCTGCCCGCCATGGTGGCCGGGTCGACCGACGCCCGCGTGCTGACCATCGCCTCGTCCGCGGGTCTGGTGTCGAATCCGCGGATGAGCGTCTACGCGGCCTCCAAGTGGGCCGCGCTCGGCTGGTCCGACTCGGTGCGCATCGAGCTGGAGCAGGCGGGCCACGACCACGTCAAGGTCACCACGGTGTGCCCGACCTACATCAACACCGGAATGTTCGACGGCGCCAAGGGTTTTCTGTTCACCCCGATCCTGGAGCAGGACGAGGTGGTCGACACCTCGTGGCGCGCGATGAAGAACGGCACGCCGGTGGTGATCCTGCCGTGGACCTCGCGCCTGAACAAGGCGCTGTCCGGCATCCTGCCGATCAAGCTGCGCGACCTGTTCCTCGACAGCGTCGGCGTCTATCGCTCGATGGAAGCGTTCACCGGTCGCAAGAAATAAGGCCTATCGGGCGGGTCGGGTGCCAATGACGACCGTGGCGTAGTGCTCCTCGGACTCGGCGATCCGGCCCGCGAGGCCGTGCTCGGCGAGCACCTCGACGGCGACGGGCGCCTGCGCCTCGCTGGACTCGATCAGCAAATGTCCGCCGGGCGACAGCCAAGACCGGGCGCCCTCGGCGACGCGGCGGAAGACGTCGAGTCCGTCGGGGCCGCCGTCGAGCGCGGTGCGCGGCTCGTGGTCGCGCGCCTCCGGCGGCATGCGGGCGATCATGCCCGACGGCACATACGGGGTGTTCGCCAGCAGAATATCGATGCAGCCGCGCAGCTCCTCCGGCAGCGGCTCGAAGAGGTCGCCCTGGTAGACCGGCGCGCCGAGCGGGGTGAGATTGCGGCGCGCGCAGTCGACCGCCACGGGGTCGATATCGGCGGCGGCGAGGGTCATCGGGGTGCGCTCGGCGGCCATCGTGGTGGCCAGCGCCAAGCCCAACGCGCCTGAGCCGCAACACAAGTCGACTACCACGGAGTGGCGGTCACGATCGCGGGCCAGACCCGCGGCCGTCTCGACGAGGAACGCCGAGCGCTGGCGCGGCACGAAGACGCCCGGGGCGACCGCGACCCGCAGGCCGCGGAACTCGGCCCAGCCGAGCAGATACTCGAGCGGAGTGCCGGAGACGCGCCGCCCGACCAGATCGCCGAGATCGGCCCCCGTCTCCGCGGCGGCCTCGGCGAGCAGGCGGGCCTCGTCCTCCGCGAAGACGCAGCCCGCCGCGCGTAAGACCTCGACCACCTCTGTTTCACCAGCCATCACCCGGACATCCTGCCGTGCGACGGCGACGCGGAGCCACTGGATTTTCCGTGATATCGATCCCGGCTCTCCGGGGGACCGGGCACCCGCGCGGACGGTGTACATCGTGCGTCGCTCGACCAACCGTCCCAGGCGGCGTGCTGTGCACGCCGCGGACACGGCACGGACCGCACCACGGGCAGGCCCGGCGGCGCGCATCCGCATCGTGCGATTCCGGGATGCGCGCCGATCTCTCAGCGCGAGGTGTCCAATTCGAAGGTCCGCGTGGCGTCGAGGTAGATGCCGCGCTGGGCCTGCCGGTTCGGCGGGGGCAGCTGGGAGACCAGCTGCTCCAGCGAGGTCGTCGCGCCCACCACCTGGGTGCCCGCCACGATGAAGTCGGCGACGGCGCGCCGGATGTGGTTCGGCGAGGTGACCACCACCGCGCTCGTCGCGCCGACGTCGCGCAGCAGTTTCGTGGCGAACAGGGCGTTCTGCACGGTCGACCCGGCCTGGTTCTCCACGCTGATCCGGCTCGGCGGCACGCCGTGGCCGATCAGCCAGCCCGCCATCGCGTCCGCCTCGGTGATCCCGTTCTGCGGATTGCCGCCGGTCACCACGATGGGCGACAGCGGAGCGGCGATGGACTGCAACCAGGCCGCGATGAGCCGGTTGACCAGCTCGGGCCGTAGCGCGCCGTCGGGTAGCAGGCCGTAGCCGAGGACCACGATGCCGGTCTGCGGACCGATCAGCGCGGGCAGCGGATTCGGCAGCGTGCCGACGGCCGCGCCGATGGCCGCGAGCACGTGCGTCGTGCCCGCCGCCCTGCCGGGGTCGACGGCGTTGAGCCGCGCCATCGCGTCGGCCAGCGCGGGCAGATCACCCGCGTAGTGCGACCAAATGGCCTGCAGCGACAGGGCATCGGCGTCGTTGGGGTCGGCGCCGATGAGGGCGCGCAGGTCGGCGCGCCCGGCGGCGTCGTCGCCGTCGGTGAAGTTGCGCTGGGCGGAGTTGTAGAGGGCGTCGGTCTCCCCGGCGTGCGCCGGGACGCCGGCCAGGCCGGTGACGACGATCGCCGCGAACACGGTCGCGGCCAGATGTTTCCAGTGCCTCGAGATCTTCACTACAGTCGACACCTTTCCGCGAAATGCTCTGCGATCGGGATGTTCGGCGATCGGTACACAACGGGGGTGGGGCACGTGCTGGCAGTTAGCCGTGGGCAAGCAGGCTCACGATACGACGGGGTGATCTGGAAATCACGCATTAACCGACCGGATTCCGCGGCGGGTTTCGTGCACCGGGACAAGGCGGGCGACGCGGGCCGGGCGCGGTAGCCGCGATCGGCGGCGGCCCCGATAAGGTGTGACAACGTGGATACCGTTTCGCTGACCGGCAAGGAACTCGCCGCCGCCATCAACGCCGACACCAAGCAGCGCGCCGCCGCGCGCACCGAGGCCGGCGCCGCGCCGCGCCTCGCCCTGATCGTGGCGAACGACGATCCGGCGAGCGCCTGGTACGTGAACTCGCTGCGCAAGGCGGCCGAGCGACTCGGAATCGCTTGCGACACCGTCGATCTCGGCGCCGACGCGACGGCGGAGGCGATCCGCGCCGAACTCGCGGCGCGCAGCGCGGACCGCGCGACCGACGGCATCATGCTCCAGACCCCGCTGCCCGCGGGCATCACCCTCGAGGACGTCAGCCCCGCGATCGCGGCCACCAAGGATGTCGACGGCGTGAGCCCGCTGTCGCTCGGCCTGCTCACCGCGGGGCTCACCGGGTTCGTGCCCGCGACCGCCGAGGCCGTCGTCGAGTTGCTGAAGCACCACGACATTCCGCTGTCCGGCCGGCATGTCGCGGTCGTCGGCCGCTCGAACGTCGTCGGCAAGCCGCTCGCGCAGCTGCTGCTCGCGGAGAACGCCACGGTCACCGTCTGCCACTCGCGGACCACCGACCTGCCCGCCGTCACCTCCGCCGCCGATGTCGTCGTCGCCGCCGCGGGCCGCATCGGACTGGTCACCGGTGCGCACGTGCGTGAGGGGGCGGTGGTCGTCGACGTCGGCACCAACGAGGCGGCCGACGGCGGCATCGTCGGCGATGTCGAGGCCGAGTCCGTGCGCGGCAAGGCCGCCGCACTCAGCCCGGTCCCCGGCGGCATCGGGCCCGTGACCACCGCGCTGCTCATGCGTCACGTCGTCGCGGCTGCGGAGAACTCGGCCGACTAATGCCGGCGCTCAGCTAGCGGACGCGCTCAGCCAAAGCTGGCGCTCGGCCCGTTCTCACGGCCGGTCTCGGATCTTCCGGACCGGCCGTTGTCGTTTCCGAACCGCTGGCCCGGCCTCGATCCGTGCACTAGCGCATTTTCGCCATCAACCACCTTCGCCTCTGCGAAACTCTTGTGTGTCAGCTCACAGCGTGAGTAGCATGCCACTCATCAAGTGAGACATGTTACTGATCAAGGTGGCATGCCATCACAGCTGGCTCTGTGCTGTGGAGGAAAGAGATGGATCGTTCGATTCCCGAGGTCGAGGGGAACGAGTTGCAGGCGAACACAATCCGGAAGATCACCCGCCGGATCGTCCCGTTGCTGATGATCGGCTACATCGTGAGCTACATCGATCGGATCAACGTCAGCTTCGCCAAGTTCGGCATGGAGGAGACGTTCGGGATGAGCGCGACCCAGTACGGGTTCGTCGCGGGCATCTTCTTCGTCGGCTACGTGCTCGCCGAGGTGCCGAGCAACATCGTCATGACCAGGGTCGGCGCGCGGATCTGGCTGAGCCGGATCCTGGTGACCTGGGGGATCATCGCCACGCTGACGGCGTTCGCGGCGAACGTGGAGATGGTGTACGTGCTGCGCTTCCTGCTCGGCGTCGCGGAGGCGGGGTTCTTCCCCGGCATCATCGTCTACCTCACCCGCTGGTACCCCAATGCCCAACGGACCAAGGTGATCTCGACGGTGATGGTGGCCATCCCGGTGGCCAGCGTGCTCGGCAGCCCGCTCAACGGCTGGATCCTCGACACCTTCGACGGCGCGCTCGGCCTGGACGGCTGGCGCTGGGTGTTCGTCGTCGGCGGCATCCCCGCCGTGCTGCTCGGCGTGGTCTTCTTCTTCGCGCTCACCGAGTCGCCCGCGCAGGCCAAGTGGCTCAGCGACGCCGAGCGGGCGTGGTTGACCGAGACCCTCGACGCCGAGCATGCGGAACGCGCGGTCTCGGCTCCGGCCGGACATCGATCGGCCCTGCTGAACAAGCGGGTGATCGCGCTGTGCCTGGCCTACTTCCTGGTGCTGTGCGGGGCGTATCCGCTCGCCTACTGGATGCCGACCGTGGTCAAGGAGGTCGGACACGGGCTCAGCAGCACGCAGATCGGCTGGCTGTCGGCGGTGCCGTTCCTGCTCGCGGCCATCGGCATGTACGTGACCGGGCGGCTGGTCCGCGATACCGGCTCGTCGCGACCGGTGCTGGTCGCGCTGGCCGTCTCGGTGGTCGCGTTCGCCGTCACGGCGTTCGCGCTCGGGTCGCCGCTGCTCGCGTTCGCCGCGATCACCGTGGCCCCCATGGCGGCGCAGACCGCGAAACCGCTGTTCTGGTCGGTGCCGACGGCGTATCTGGCCGGCGCGGGCGCGGCGAGCGGCATCGCGCTGATCAACTCGCTCGGCAACGCGGCCGGCTTCGTCAGCCCGTACGCGTTCGGCTGGATCAAGGACGCCTCCGGCGGTCACACCAGCTTCGCCATCGCGGTGATGATCCTGGCCAATGTCGGCGCGCTGGTCGTGATCGGCGCCCTGGCCGTGCGGTCGCGGTCGCGCCGCGCCGCGTCGGTGGCGACCGTCTGAGCGACTATGCTGAGGAATCGCCCGGGGACACGCTGTGCCACGGGCGATTTCCCGTCGCTCTCGGTCGTGAAGAGGTGCCTTGTCGCAGGATGCGTTAGACAGCAAGTCCGAGCAGATCGCCGCCGAGATCCGGGACGCGATCCGGCAGGGGCGGCTCGAGCGCGGCATCCTGTACTCGTCGCGTGAGCTGGGTGAGCGGTTCGGCGCCTCGCGGACGCCGGTGCGGGAGGCGCTGCTGAAGCTGGCCGATCTGGGCCTGGTCAAGATCGAGCGCAATCGCGGGGCCCGGGTGCTCGGCCAGGACGGCCGCGGCATCGTTGACCTGTGCAGCCTGCGCGTGCTGCTCGAGCCGCCGGCCTGCCGCAGCGCCGCGGCGGTGATGACCAGCCGCGACGACGAGGCCATGCTCGCCGAGTACCGGATCATGGAGCGCACGGCCGACGGCGGCGCGGAGTACTTCGCCGCCGACGAGCGCCTGCACGAGCTGATCCTGCGGGCCAGCGGCAATCGCAGGCTGGCCAAGGTCGTCGACGAGCTGCGCCAGACGCTGGCCCTCGACGGCAGGCACAGCGTGCCGCGCTACCAGCCGGTCGAGACCGCGCTGAAGGACCACTGGGACATCATCGACGCCCTGCGCAAGCGCGACGGGGTCGGCGCCGAGCGCGCCATGCGCAAGCACCTGGTGCGCTCCGGTGATCTGCTCGTCGCGCACAGCAGCGAGGACAATCGCGGCCTGGTCGCCGAGTGGCGGCGGTGGGTGTCGGTGTCGGTGCCCGAGGGCGAGCAGATCGTCTACTGAGCCCGGTCCGAAAGCGGACCGGGCTCAATCATTTCCAAGAGTTGCATGCTACTCATATCGAGTAGTATGTTGCATTCACTAAGTGGGCTGCGATACGGCAGCCGGTCCGGCGAAGGGACATTCGGTGAATTCCAACTCGTACGCGGCATCGGTCGCCAGAGGCATCTGGGCGGCGGAGGTCGATCTGGTCGGGTATGTGCCATCGGTGAGCGTGGCGCCCGTCATCACGGCGCTGGTGGACTCCAGCGGCGGCGCCGACGGCATCTCGGAGCGGGTGTTTCCGCTCTCCCGTGAGGAAGAGGCGGCCGGGCTGATGGGTGCCCTGCCGCTGACCGGGAAGCTCGGCGCGATCGTCATGCAGGACAACGGTTTCGGCAACGCGCTGACCGCGCTGACCACGTTCAACATGGCATACCATCTGCCGCTGCTCATCGTGGCGAACACCAGAGGCGGTCTGGGCGAGTACAACTCGATGATCCACACGTTCAGCCAGCACGTGCCCCGCGTGCTCGACCAGTTCGGCATCCAGTCGTTCCAACTCGACCGCCGCAGTGGGCCCGACGACTGGGCGGCGGTGGTCACCGAGGCGGGGGTGCACGCCCGCATGACCTTCCGGCCCGTCGTGGTGCTGACGCACTTCTGGGCGACCGACGGAAAGGCGGCTTGATCGTGAAACGCATTGACGCACTGCGGATTGTCGCCGCGCACACCCGTGACCTGCCGGTGGTGGTCACCTGCGCCGCCTCGAGCCGGGAGCTGGCGGCGGTGGCGGACGGCCCGAACCACCTGTATCTGCTCGACGCGATGGGCTTGGCGGGCTCGGTCGCCACCGGGGTTGCCCTCGGCCTCGCGGACACCGAGATCGCGAAGGTGGTGGCGATCGAGGGCGACGGGTCGCTGCTGATGAACCCGAATGTCCTTGCCACGGGCGGCTTTCTGCGACCGTCGAAGCTGGTGATGGTGCTGCTGGACAACGGCGTGTACGGCGCGACGGCCAACCTGCCCACCTACGGTTCGCGCATCGACCTGGGGGAGTTGGCCGCCGCGGCCGGGTGGACCGTGCGCCGCGCGGCCGACCCCGAGGAACTGGGCGAGCGCCTGGCCGAGGCGCTGACCCTGGACGGCCCGGTCTTCCTGCATGTGCGCATAGCGGTCGGCAACGCGACCGACGTGCCGAAGCTGTTGCAGAACCCGGTGATCCTCGGCCGGCGCTTCCAGGACTGGCTGGCCGCCCGGGAGGCTCGATGATCACCACGATCAACCCCGTCGACGGAAGCCCCATCGAGGCATACTCTTTCACGCCCGACCACCAGCTCTCCGGGCTGCTGAATCGCGCGGTCGGCGCGGCCCGCCGGGCGGTGGACGAGCCGATCGACGATCGATCCGACCGTCTGCGGCTGCTGGCTGCCCGGCTGCGCGCCGACGCGCCGGCGCTGGCGTCGCTGATCACCACGGAGATGGGCAAGCCGATCACCCAGGCGCTCGCCGAGATCGAGAAGTGCGCGGTCACCTGCGACTACTACGCCGATCGCGTGGCGGAAATCCTTGCGCCGCAAGCGGTCGACGTGTTCCCCGACGGCGGCCAGATCCGAACTCGGCCGCTGGGCGTGGTTTTGGCGATCATGCCGTGGAATTACCCGTTCTGGCAGGTGTTCCGGTCGATGCTGCCCGCCGTCGCGATCGGCAATACGGTGCTGCTCAAGCACGCGGACAATGTCACGGGCTGCGCGCTGGCCGTGCAGCGGCTGTTCGACGAGGTGTGCGGCACCGGCGTGCTGACCACCGTGGTGCTGCCGCCGGATCGGATCGGCCCGCTCATCGACGACCCGCGCGTCGCCGCGGTGGCGTTCACCGGCAGCAATCGCGTCGGCGCGATCGTCGGGGCCAGGGCGGGACGCGCGGTCAAGAAGGTGGTGCTCGAGCTCGGCGGGTCGGACCCGTTCATCGTGCTCTCCGACGCCGAGGTGGCCGACGCCGCCGCCGCGGCGGTGCGCTCCCGGTTCCTCAACGCCGGGCAGAGCTGCATCGCCGCGAAGCGAATCATCGTGGAGCAGGCCGTTTTTCCCGAGTTCGCGACGGCGATGGTGGCCGAGCTCGGCAAGCTCGTCGTCGGCGACCCGACGCTGCCGGGCACCGACATCGGCCCGATGGCGCGCGCCGACCTGCGCGACGAGCTGCGCAGGCAGCTGAACGCGACGCTGGCCGCCGGGGCCGCGATACTGGCAGGCGGCGCAACGGATTCCGGGCCCGGCGCCTGGTTCACGCCGACCATCGTCGAGGTGCCCGACACGTATTCCGTTGCCTTCCAAGAGGAAACCTTCGGCCCGCTCGGCGCGCTGCTGTCGGTCCGTTCCGCCGCCGCGGCGCTCACCGTCGCGAACGCGTCGGCCTACGGCCTCAGCTGCTCGATCTGGGGCGCCGACCTCGGCAGGACCGAGCGGCTCGCGGCCGATATCGCGGCGGGCTCGGTCTTCGTCAACCGCATCTCCGAATCCGACCCGCGCCTGCCTGTCGGCGGGGTCAAGGCCAGCGGGCACGGCCGCGAGCTGAGCATCTACGGCGCCACCGAATTCGCCAACATCCAGGCGGTACGCACCGCCCCATCCGCGAGGAGCAGTCGATGACCATCACCCGAATCTCCGCCCGCGTCGTCGGACTCCCGGTCGACAAGCCGACCCGCATGTCCAACCGCGACCTGACCGATCGGCACTACGTGCTCGTCGAGGTCGCCGACGACACCGGCGCGACCGGCCTCGGCTACACCTACGCGGGCACCAGCGGCGGCGCGCTGACCAAGTGCGCGATCGACGACGTGCTCGCGCCGGTGTATCTCGGCGCCGACCACAACGACGTGCACGGACTCTGGAGCCTCGCCTACCAGGAGGCCCTGCTCGCCGGGCGCCGCGGCGCGGTGCTGCGGGCGCTCTCGGCGATCGATATCGCGCTGTGGGACCTGCGCGCGAAACGCGCCGGGCTGCCGCTGGTCAGCCTGCTCGGCGGCGCGACAACCCCGCTGCCCGCTTACGCCTCGGGCGGCTACTACCGCCCCGACGAGGGCGAGTGGACCCAGGCCGTGCGCAAGGAGATCGAGTTCAACGCGGGGCAGGGCTTCACCGATCACAAGATCAAGGTGGGCGGGCTGAGCGTGGCCGAGGACGCGCGCCGGGTCGCGGCCGCGATCGAGGCGATCGGCGACACCGGCCGGCTCGCCCTCGACGCGAACAACGCCTACCGCTCCGTCCACGAGGCGCGCCGCGCCATCGAGGCCTTCGAGCGCGCCGCGGGCGATCGGGAGTTGTGGTGGTTCGAGGAGCCGCTCGGGCCGGACGCGATCGCCGGGCACGGCGAGCTCGCCCGGCAGATCCGCACGCCGGTGGCGACCGGCGAGATCCACCAGACCCGGTGGGAATTCCGGCAACTCATCGAGGCCGGGGCCGCCGCGGTCGTGCAGGCCGACGCCGGGGTGGTCGGCGGCGTCACCGAGTGGCTGCGGGTCGCGCACGCCGCGGACGCCTTCGGCCTGCGGATGGCGCCGCACTGGCATCACAACCTGCACGTCCATCTGTGCGGCGCGGTCAGCAATACGCTGGTCGTCGAGTACTTCGCGCTGGAGAAGGGCATCTACAACTTCGAGCAGCTGCTCACGCCCGAGACCCGGCTGCGGTACGGGGCCAACCAGGTATTCGTGCCCGAGCGTCCCGGGCTCGGCGTCGAGCTCGACGAGGAAGTGGTCGCCAAGTACGAATTGGCCTGAGCGCCAAGCCTATTGGCCGGGGCTGATGGCGCTGATCAGGGTGCGGCCGTCGTCCTTGGTCGTGGTGACCAGCTGCGGGTTGTAGGTCACCGGCGGGCGGCCGGGCCGGTTCTCGGTGACGACGACCATGTACTGGCCCGCGAACGCGCCCGGGGTGATCGCGACGCAGTAGGTGGTTCCGGCCGGGACGCTGTCGATGCCGCGCTGGATGGCGTCGGCGGGCTCGACCGCCGCGTCCGGGGTGGTCGCGGCGCGGGCCTCGTCGCCGGAGCGCGCGACGTAGTACGCGTGCTGGAAGGCGAAGATCGCGGCGGGGCCCGAGTCGAAACCGCCGGGCTCGTTGCCCTTGATCCGGTTGCCGACCCGCTCGGACGTGCAGGGCACGGCCCCGGCGGCGGGATCGGCGGTGTGCGGCGTGCTCGTCGTCGCCGCCGTTGCCGGTTCGGAGTCGCCGCGGAAGAACACGAACGCGGCGGCGGCCGCCACGGCGGCCACCCCGATCGCGCCGAGCACCGGGATCAGCCAGCGACGCGGCGAGCGGTTGCGCTTCGACCGATCGATGAGGCCGCTGAACTCGTCTCGGAAGTACTCCGGTTCGTAGTCGGGCTCCGGCTCCCGCGCCGCCGACCGGTCCACCCAGTCGGAGTAGACGCCCTGGTACCGGTCGTCCGGTGGGTACCGTTGTTCCGGCACACCACGATTCACCATCTGCGGCCCCCGCCCATAGTCGTATCCGGGCTGTGCGCCCATCTCCGGTCGATCCATCGCCCCACCTTCGTCAGGTCATATCGCCAGGCTATCCGCACCGTTCCCGAAATGCAGCACCGCGCAGCCGCGTATGTCCGGCCGACTTCGCCGTCACCTCGGGCAGAATACTGCCCGGTCGCCGAGGACGGGCCGCGCCCGGGGGATACCCGTGGGTAAGTCCGAATTGTGCTATCCGGCGGGCGAATCGAGCAGGGCGAGCAGGTCTCGCAGGGTTTCGCGCTGCTCGTCGGTGAGGGTGGCGAAGAGCTCCTCGGCCGCCTCGCGGCGGGCGTCGGCCATGCGCGCGAGGGTGGCGTGACCTGAAGGGGTCAGGGTGACCAGGGTGGCGCGGCGGTTGGCGGGATCGGGCGCGCGCGAAACCAGATCCGCGGCGGCGAGGGCGTCCACCACGGTCGTGGCCGAGCGCGGCACGATGCCGAGCCGCTCGGCCAGCGCGGTCATCTTCAACGGCTCGTTCTCGTGGGCGATGATGCGCAGCGCGCGGGCCTGCGCGGGGGTGAGGCCGAGCGGGGCGAGCCGGCCCACCTGGTTGCGCCGGATGCGTTTGGCCGCGCGCAGGAGCAGTTCGGGCAGGTCGGGGTCGGCGGACTGCATGATTCCGAGCTTAACTCATTGTTTCGGGAACAATTATGAGCCATGCTCAGTTTCAAGACGTAGTTCGCTCGAGGAGGCGCCTTTGCCACAGCATCATCAGCTTCGCCGGATCGTCCGGCTGTTCCGGCCCTATCGGGCCCGGCTGGCCCTCGTGGCCGCCCTCGTCTGCCTGTCGTCGGTGGTCGCGCTGGCCTCGCCGTTCATGCTGCGCGCGGTGCTCGACGACGCGCTGCCGCACGGCCGCACGGGCCTGCTCACCCTGCTCGCCGCGGGCATGATCGCGGTCGCCGCGCTGACCAGCGTGTTCGGCGTGCTACAGACGTATATCTCGACCACGGTCGGCCAGGACGTCATGCACGACCTGCGCTCCGCGGTCTACGCGCAGCTGCAACGCATGCCGCTGTCGTTCTTCACCAAAACCCGCACGGGCGAGGTGCAGTCGCGCATCGCCAACGACATCGGCGGCATGCAGTCGACCGTCACCTCCACCGCGACCTCGCTGGTCTCGAACTTCACCACGGTCGTCGCCGCGGTGACCGCGATGGTCGTGCTCGACTGGCGGCTCACCCTCGTCTCGCTGATCATGCTGCCGTTCTTCGTGTGGATCAGCCGCCGCGTCGGCAGCGAACGCCGCAAGATCACCGGACAACGGCAGGAGAAGCTGGCGGGCATGTCGGCGATCGTGGAGGAGTCGCTGTCGGTGAGCGGCATCCTGCTCGGCCGCACCATGGGCCGCTCGCCCGCGCTGGTCGACGGTTTCACGCGGGAGTCGCGCGGGCTGGTCGATCTGGAGATCCGCGCGAGCATGGCGGGGCGGTGGCGGCAGTCGACCATCACGATCGTCATGTCCGCCATGCCCGCGGTCATCTACTGGGCGGCCGGGCTGAGCGTCACGGCCGGGAAACCGCTGGTGTCGATCGGCACGCTGGTCGCGTTCACGACATTGCAGACCACGCTGCTGCGGCCGATGGTGCAGCTGCTATCCACCGGGGTCGAGGTGCAGAGTTCGCTGGCGCTGTTCGGCAGGATCTTCGAGTACCTGGACCTCAAGCCGGAGATCGAGGAGCCGGCCCGGCCCGTCCCGCTCGGCGAGGTCACCGGCGAGGTGCGGTTCGAGCACGTCGGGTTCTCGTACGGGCAGGATGGTCGGGATGTGTTGAGCGACATAGACCTCACGGTGCCTGCCGGGTCGAGCCTGGCCGTCGTCGGCGAGACCGGTTCGGGCAAGACGACTCTCGGCTACCTCGTCGCGCGGCTCTACGACGTGAGCTCGGGTCGGGTCACCATCGACGGAAAAGACGTGCGGGACTTGGCCTTCGCCGATCTCGCCGCCGCCGTCGGCGTGGTGTCGCAGGAGACCTATCTGTTCCACGCGACCGTCGCCGACAACCTGCGCTTCGCGAAACCCGATGCGACAGAACAGGAACTGCACGAGGCGGCCCGCGTCGCGCGCATCCACGACCACATCGTGTCGCTGCCCGACGGCTACGACACCCTCGTCGGCGAGCGCGGCTACCGGTTCTCCGGCGGGGAGAAGCAGCGGCTCGCCGTCGCGCGCGCCGTGCTGCGCAATCCGCCGATCCTGGTGCTGGACGAGGCGACCAGCGCGCTGGACACCCGCACCGAGCGGGAGGTGCAGCAGGCCATCGACGCGCTTTCGGTCGATCGCACCACCATCACCATCGCGCACCGGCTCTCGACCATTCGCGACGCCGACCAGATCGTCGTGCTGGATCAGGGGCGCATCGTCGAGCGTGGCTCGCACGAGGAGCTGATGGCGCTCGACGGGCGCTACGCCGCGCTGCTGTCGCGCGACGACGCGCTGGTCGAGGCGGCGTAAGCGCTGTGCCGCAGTCTTTTTCGGCGGCCTACGACTCAGCTCGCAGGTGTTCGACGAGGAAGGCGGTCTCGTCGGCCACCACCTCGTCGAAGTCGGGGGAGACGTAGATGTCGAAATGCCCGGCCTGGTACTCGTGCACCTCGACGTTCGACCCGGCCGTCGCCGCATAGCGCAGGGTGCGGCCGGCCGGTGCCACGCTGTCCGCTAGGCAGACGCCGAGGAACACGGGGACCTGGATCTCGCGCAGGCTGCGGCCGGGGCGATAGAGCGGCAGAGTGAGTCCGATGCGGGCGGCCACGGCGTTCGGGTGCGTCGCGTCCGCGGGCACCAACGCGTTGTATCCG
>NZ_BAGH01000230.1 GCF_000308715.1 Nocardia tenerifensis NBRC 101015 | reverse complement strand
TGGGCTCGACGGGCCTGCTCCGCCTCGCCCGCCTCCGCGAGCCGGTCCCTGGCGTACTGCCTTATCGTGTCGAGCATTCGGTAGCGCGGGCCGCTGTCGTCCGCGAGGAGCAGCAACGATTTCTCGGTCAGCGCGGTGAGCAGCTCGAGCGTCCGCCACGGCTCGACCAGCTCGTCGGCCGCGCAAATACGTTCGGCCGCTTCGAGATTCACGCCGCCGGCGAACACCGCGAGCCTGCGCAGCACCATCCGTTCGTCGTCGCTGAGCAACTCCCAGCTCCAGTCGACCACCGCCCGCAACGTCCGGTGCTGCGGCAGCGCGGTCCGGCTACCGCCGGTCAGCAGGCGGAACCTGTCGTCGAGGCGGTTGGCCAGCTGGTCGAGGGACATGGTGCGCAGTCTGGCCGCGGCCAGCTCGATCGCCAGCGGAATGCCGTCGAGCGCACGACAGACGCGCGCCATGGTCGCCAGTGTTCCGGCGTCGATCACGAGATCCGGGCGCACCGCCGCGGCCCGGTCCCGCAGCAGCTGAACGGCCGGGGCGGACTCGATCGCGCCGGGTGCGGCGTCCGGTGCGGGCAGCGCCAGCGGCTCGACCTGCCACAACGCCTCGCCCGTGATGCCGAGCGGCTCTCGGCTCGTGGCGAGGATGCGGAGTTTCTGGCACTCGCCCAAGAGCCGGTGCGCGAAGGTCGCGGCCGCGTCGATCACATGCTCGCAGTTGTCCAGAATCAGCAGCGTTTCGCGCTCGCGGATGGCCGCGACGAGCCGGTCCATCGGCTCCGCGTTCGACGCGCCGAGCAGCGCGTCGCGCAGCCCGAGTGCGGCGAGCGCCGACTGGGCCAGGTCGCCGCCCGCGCCGACGGACGCCAGTTCCACCAGCCAGGCGCCGTCGGGCAGGTCGTCGAGCATGGTCCGCGCGGTCTCCACGGCCAGCCTGGTCTTTCCCGATCCGCCCGGGCCGGTCAGCGTGGTGAGGCGATGGTCGGCGATGAGGTCGCGGACGGCGGCGATATCGGTGTATTTGCCGATGTAGGT
>NZ_BAGH01000231.1 GCF_000308715.1 Nocardia tenerifensis NBRC 101015 | reverse complement strand
CAACGGTATTGAAGATCTGCTCCACTTGAACCGTGAACATCGGCCCGTCGGCCGTGCACACGCGCTGACTCTTGCGGCCGCAGAACCAGATCCGGCCCTCGGCGTCGATGCGGGCGAGATCGCCGGTGCGGTGCCAGATCCGGTCGCCGTCGACGATCTTGCCCTGCCGGTTGGCCTCGTCCGGCCAGTAGTAGTGCGTGCTGACATTCGGTCCGGTGACGACGAGTTCGCCTATGCCGCTCGTGCTTTCGAGCTCGCCGGCCAGTTCCTCGACCCGCGCCCAGGACGGGACGGCGTCGTCGGTGATGGCTATGACGCAGGCCTCGATCCGGTCCGCCGGGCGGCCGATGCACGTGCCCTCGCCCCGGTGCGCCCGCTCGACGAGGCCGTCGAACAGCTCCCGGGATTCGATGAGCGACATGGGCAGCGCCTCGGTCGACCCGTATCCGGCGAAGATTCGCACGTCCTCGGCCAGCACCGCGCGCAGCCCGGCGATGCACCAGTCCGGCACCGGCGCGCCGCCGGAGTAGATGCTGCCCAGCGTCTTCAGCTCGGCCGGGTGCCGCTCGAGGTAGCGCAGCAGCGGGATCAGCAGGGCGGGCGAGGCGAACATGGTCCGCACGCCGAACCGCTCGATCGCGTGCGCGACGTGCGCCGGATCGGTCGAGCCGACCTTGCTCGGGATCAACGGCGGTAGCACGCACCGCGATCCGAGCAGCAGATCGAGAATTCCCACCAGCGGCAAGGTGATCAGCGACGTCTCCGGCGCGACGCGACCTCGAGCGGTGTGCACCTGCTCGACCATCGCCGCCAGATTGCCGTGGGTCAGCTCGACCGCCTTGGCGGGACCCGTACTGCCCGTGGTGAATCCGATGACGAGCACGTCATCGGACACGGCGGGCGTGCGCTCGGGCGCGCCGCCGGCCGGGACGGTGCCCCACGCCGCCAGCCGCTCGCCGCGCCAGAACCAGCGCTGACCGACGGTCACCGACGTGCGCACCTTACGGAAGCTGCGCCGGAACAGCACCCGCACGGCGTGCGCGGGCGGGATGCCGATGAACGCCTCGGCCTCCACCGCGCGCAGGCAGTGCACCATCTTGCGCAGCCCCATGCCGGGGTCGATGACGACGGGCACGGCGCCGATCTTCAAGAGCCCGAACAGAATCGCGTAGAGCTCCGGGCTCGGCAGCACCAGCACGATCGTGCGCGTGCCCGACCCGACACCGGCCGCGGTGAGCCGCTCGGCGATGGTCTCGGACCAGTCGTCGAGCTCGCGGTAGGTGATATGCCGGTAGGTCGGCAGCTCGCCCGACGCCGTCGCGTCGGGGTAGATGACGGCCTCCCGATCCGGTTCCGTGCGCGCGAACGCACGGAACCGGTCGATGGCCGCCCAGTAGGTCGCCGAGGTCACGCAGCCGCCCCGGCGAGCGCGGGCAGCCGGTACAGCACCGCCGCCGCGGCCGGGCCCGCGCCCGCCGCGACGAACAGGACGTGCGTGAAATCCCTTAGGGTGTCCGCGGTTACGGCCCGGTCGTAGGCCTGCGGCAGCGACGCGGTGTGCGGGTCGCCGTCGGTCAGGTCCGGCGTGCGCACCGAATCACGGTCGATGCCAAGAGCGTCCGCGAGCCGCGCGGGGAAGTCGGGCGTCGGCGTCGAGGCGATGAGCGCCGTTCCGGCCTGCCCCTCGTGCTCGGCGAGCGCGGCCCGCGCGGCCTCGATCGCCACGGCCAGCAGCCGATCCGCGAAGTCCGGCTCGCGCTCGACCGTCATCACTCCGCGCCCGACGGTGCCCATGGTGGCCGTGTCCACGTACGCTTCGACCGCCGGAGAGCCGTCGCCCCGCACGGTGTGCACGCGGCCGAAGCCGTCGGGCTCGTCGGTGTGCTCGAGCAGCAGCGCGGCTCCCGAAGTGGCGTAAGGGAAGTCGTCGGCGGCGGCCGAGCGGGTCATCGACGGGTGACCGTCGCCGGCCACGATCAGCACGTGCTGCGCGCTGCCCGTCGCCAGGATGGACGTGGCGACCTGGACCGCGTTGAGCACGCCGGTCGCGCCGTTCATGAGATCGAACGAGAAGGTGCGCGGATCGTCCTTCGCGTACTCCAGGCCGATGCCCGCCGCCTTCTGGATCAGCGCGGAGACGGCAGGCTCGACGGTGTTGGCGTCGCGGAAGACGCCGGCGTTGATGAGCACGCCGACCTGGTCGGGGCGGACCCCGGCCCGCTCCAGACTCTGCGTGGCCGCCCGGCCGCTGTTCTCCACGCTGCTCCGGGTATCCCGGCTGATGCCCACGGATTTGATACGCACGCCCATAACAGACCTCAAACCTTCAGCGACGAGATGGTGGTGGACAGGAAGCCGGTCACGATGCCGGAGGCGGCGGGGATCATCAGCAGTTTCGAGCCCGCCGGGATGTTCTGCTCGCTGAGCTGATCGTGCAGCACGATGAAATGCGAAGTGGTGGAGGTGTTTCCGTACTTCTCGATGACCCGCAGATCCGGCGGCATCGGCGTGCCGAACTCGCGCTCGCAGATGGCGTTCATCCACGGGATCGCGGCCGCGCCGAACTGGTGGTGGATGACGTAGTCGAACTTCTCGTCGGCGAACGTGCGTCCCCGCGCCTCGAGGTAGTTGATCTGGCTGTCGGTGCCCAAAAGGAAGCGGTCTTCGTTGTGCATTCTGCGGTTGTCGGTGTACAGCGCAACCCCCTGGCTCTTGTCGCTCGGCATGCCGAGACACAGCTGCGCGTACTCCGCCGCGGTCATCATCTCGACGTAGTGGATCTTGTCGTCGTCGTCCACCGCCTCGTCGAGCACGACCGCCGCGCCCGAGTCGCCCACCGACAGCGACGCGAACTGCAGATCGTATTTCTCGGAAATCTCGGCCACCGCGGTGTCGGCGATGGGAGTAATGGCCTCGCCGCTGACCACCATGCCGTTGCGCACCGCGCCGGAGCGGATCATCCGGTCCAGAATGTAAGTCCCGGTGAGCATTCCGGCGCAGGCGTTGGACACATCGAAGGTTATGGCGTTCTTCGCTCCGATAAGGGTGCTTATCGAACTGGCGAAGGAGGGCTCCATGTACATGCGGGTGGCGTGCTTGCTGCGCGTGATGGAGGTGGAGATGATCACGTCCAGCTCGGCCGCGTCGTAGCGCGACCTGGACAGACAGTCCTGCGCGGCCTTCATGGCGATCGCGAAGGAGTCCTCGTAGCTGTCCGGATTCGTGTCGTGCACCCGGCGCTCCCGCACCCCGGTGATTTTCTCGAGATCGAAAGACGGAGGTTCCTTCAGTCGGGCGAGCAGCTCCTGGGTCGTGACGATATTCGAAGGCAGATAGGCGCCGATGGATTCGAATCGAGAATGCGACACGCGCGCTCCTGGAAATCGTGGAAAGAAAACGGTTCCGGATCGTCTCTGATCGTCGGTGCGACGGACACTACCCGACGGTAACTAGGAATGCCTCGGTGTAGATCCGGGCGCGGAAGGCCTCGAAAAACTAGCTGTATCGTGAGGTATCACTAACTGGTGACCCACTGGCTATGGATGTGTGACAGTGCGCGTATCGGCCGAACGGTGCGGGTAGCCAACCGTTTTCGGGTCCGGTTTGCGCGTGCCCGGGTTTGCCCCGCACGTCCGTCGGACACGCATTCAGCGAATCATCAGCTATCGCACTGGCTATGCGAAAAATCGGACGACGCGCCGCGATCGTGTGAGTGAGTTCACTGCGGGTCGCCCGTTTGAATGCCGCTCCAACCGGCCAATTCATACAACTCTCAACTATGTTGCGGCCGAACGGAACCCGCGCGCGCCGAGCCGGGTAGCCGGCATCCCTGAATCTCGACTGCGTACGGTAAAGGCGCATCCACTGTCTGGGACGTTAGGCTGAAGGCGCACCCGTCCAATCGAGGAGACCGCGATGACAACCGCTGTCGAGCACATCGATGTGCTCATCGTCGGGGCCGGACTGTCCGGTATCGGCGCCGCCTATCATCTGCAGCGGGCGTTCCCGCGGCGGACCTACGCCATCCTGGAGGGCCGCGCGGACCTCGGCGGAACGTGGGATCTGTTCCGCTACCCCGGAATTCGCTCCGACTCCGACATGTACACCCTGGGCTATCGGTTCAAGCCATGGCTCGGCGACAAGTCGATCGCCGACGGCGACACCATCCTCGACTACGTGCGCGAGACGGCCGCGGAGCACGGCATCGACCGGCACATCCGCTTCCGGCACCGGGTGCGGCGCGCCGAGTGGTCCTCGGCGGACAACCGCTGGACCGTGCACGCCGAACGCACCGGCACCGGCGAGACTGTGACGCTCACCGCGAGCTTCCTGCTGTCGTGCGCGGGCTACTACGACTACGACAAGCCGTACACCCCGGACTTCCCCGGCGTCGAGCGTTTCACGGGACCCGTTGTGCACCCGCAGTTCTGGCCCGAGGATCTGGACTACTCGAACAAGAAGGTCGTGCTCATCGGCAGCGGCGCCACCGCGGTCACCCTCGGCCCGACGCTCACCGAGCGGGACGCCCACGTGACCATGCTGCAACGCAGCCCCAGCTACATCGTCTCCCGTCCTGCGCGCGACGAACTCGCCATGAAGATCCGGCGCCGCCTGCCTCAGCGCGCGGCCTACACCGTGATCCGTGCCAAGAACGTGGCCCTGGCCACCACGGTTTATGAACTCAGCCAACGGTATCCGGCGTGGGTGCGCCGGCGCCTGCGCGCCTTTCAGGAGCGCTGGCTGCCGCCGGGGTACGACATCGACACGCACTTCACGCCCCGCTACAACCCGTGGGACCAGCGACTCTGCCTGGCGCCCAACAACGATTTCTTCCGCGCCATCCGCAAGGGCAAGCTGGACATCGTCACCGACCGGATCGAGACGTTCACCGAGACCGGCGTGCGGCTGGTCTCCGGCGCGACGCTGGACGCCGACATCGTCGTCACCGCAACGGGTTTGAACCTGCTCGCGTTCGGCGGCATCGAGCTGGCGGTGGACGGCGAGCCGGTGACGCTCTCGGACACCATGGCCTACAAGGCCATGATGCTCTCGGACGTGCCGAACTTCGCCTACATCATCGGCTACACCAACGCCTCCTGGACGCTGAAGGCGGATCTGGTGTCGGAGTACGTGGTTCGGCTGCTCCGGCACATGGACGCGCGCGGGTACGCGCGCTGCGTGCCGTTGCGCGACCCGTCGGTCGGCGCGGAATCCCTGTTCCTCGACTTCAATCCGGGCTACGTGCAGCGCTCCGCGAGTAAGTTCCCCATCCAGGGCGACCGCGCGCCATGGCGCCTGCGAATGAACTATCTGCGCGACCTGATCACCCTGCGGCACGGACCGGTCGCCGACGACGCGATGCACTTCGAGCGCGCCGAACGACCCGAGCCGGTGGCGGCACGCGACTGAGCCGCAGCGGACCCCAGCCGTGACGGGAGCTAAGCAGCAGCGAGGCTGGGCCGTGACGGGCTCAGCTGTGACGGGCCTAGGCGCCAACGAGTGTGGGCCGCAACGAGGCTGGGCCGTAACGCGGCTTGGCCGTAACGCTGCTGGGGTCGCAACGCGGCTGGGCCGCAGCGGGGCTGGGGGTCGCAGCGGGCTGGGCCGTGACGGGGCTGGGTCGCAGCGGGGCTGGGCCGTAACGAGGCTGGGCCGTAATGCGGCTGGGTCGCAACGAG
>NZ_BAGH01000232.1 GCF_000308715.1 Nocardia tenerifensis NBRC 101015 | reverse complement strand
GATGTCGTGCGCGCCGCGCGCGAGGTGACCACCGCCGCCCTCGACGGCGACGCCGCGGGCGCGCTCACCGCGCTCGAGTCGCACCGCCTGCTGTGCGCGCACCGCCAGGGACCGTTCGGCGTCGAGCGCTGGGACCGGATGGCCGCCGAGTGGGCCGCCGCGGGCGGCGCCGGTCCCGAATCGCATTCGGCCCCTTGGTATCCCGGTCAGCCGCTGCTGGTCACCGCGAACGACCACGAGGCCCGCATCTACAACGGCGACACCGGCGTGGTCGTGCGCATGCCCGACGGCTCGCTGCGCGCCGCGCTACAGCGCGGCAGCGAGCCGTACCTGGTGCACCCGACCCAGTTCCCGGCCGTGGTCACCGTGTTCGCCATGACCATCCACCGCAGCCAGGGCAGCCAGTACGACACCGTCTCGGTGGTGCTGCCCGAGCCGGAGTCGACGCTGCTGACCAGGGAGCTGCTCTACACGGCGATCACCCGCGCCCGCCGCCACGTCCGCGTGATCGGCACCGACGAGTCCATCAGGGCAGGCATCGCCCGCCGGGTGCTGCGCGCCAGCGGGCTCTCGCGCCGCGCGGACGGTGGCCGGTGACCCGCGGATCTCACGTTTGCGGGCGGCCGGGCGTCTACCGAGTGTGAGATTGCCTCCGTTCGAGGAAGTGGTGGCCGAGTACGGCCCGATGGTGCTGCGCGTCTGCCGGGCGGTGCTCGGCCCGACGGACGCGGCCGACGCGTGGTCGGAGACGTTCCTGTCCGCGCTGCGTGCCTACCCCGACCTCGATCCCGACGCGAATATCGAGGCATGGTTGGTCACCATCGCGCACCGTCGCGCGATCGACGTCGGCCGCGCGCTCACCCGCGCCCCCGTCCCGGCCGAGACACTGCCCGAGCGGCCCGCCGCCGGCCCGAACCCGTCCGACTACGACCCCGACCTGTGGGACGCCCTGCGGGCCCTGCCGCCCAAGCAGCGCCAGGCCGTCGCCTACCACTACCTGGCGGGCCTGCCGCACGCCGAGATCGCCGCGCTGCTCGGCAACTCCACCGACGCCGCCCGCCGCGCCGCCGCCGACGGCCTCAAAACTCTGCGCAAGCTCTACCCGAAGGATGAATCATGATGGCCACCATCGACCGTGGCGACCCGGACGGCCTGTTCGACGGCCTGACCCCGGACCCCGCGCTGCTGACCGATCTGCGCCGCCGCCTGGCGGCCGATGCGCAGTCCGCGGGCCTGCTCGACGTCGCCTACCGCACCGTGGACACCCCCGTCGGCACGCTGCTGCTCGCGGCGACCCCCGCGGGCCTGGTGCGCGTCGCCTACCCCAACGAGAACCACGACACCGTTTTGCACACCCTCGCCGAGCGGATCAGCCCGCGCGTGCTCGCCGCCCCCGCGCGCCTGGACGCCGCGGCCCGCGAGATCGACGAGTACTTCGCCGGTACCAGAACGCATTTCGACCTGCCGCTGGATCTGCGACTGGCCGGTGGATTCCGCCGTCAGGTGATCGAGCATCTGAGCGATATCGGCTACGGCCACCGCGCGAGCTACGCCGCCGTCGCGGCCGCCGTGGGCAATCCCCGCGCCGTGCGCGCCGTCGGGTCGGCCTGCGCGCACAACCCACTGCCCGTGGTGATTCCGTGCCACCGGGTGGTGCGCAGCGACGGCTCGATCGGCCAGTACGTGGGCGGCCTGGCGGCCAAGACCACACTGCTCACTCTGGAGGCCGCGTGAGCACCGACAACCCCACCGCTGCCGGAGGCGATATGCGAAACATCGAAACTCTTGTTCCCCTGGGTGAACGAGTGGATGCGCAGGCTTGGCCTGCCTTGATCGAGGAGATCGACGCCTACGGCTGCGCCCAGACCGGCCCGCTCCTGTCACCCGACGAGTGCGCCGAGTTCACCGAGATGTGGGACGACACAGCGCGATTCCGCTCAACCATCGACATGGCCCGCTATCGCTTCGGCCAGGGCACCTACCGGTACTTCGCCGATCCCGTGCCGGAGCCGATCATGGTCCTGCGCTCGGCGTTCTACCGAAAGCTGTTGCCGGTGGCGCGTTCCTGGGCCGAGCGGCTCGGCGACCCCGCGCCGTGGCCCGACGACTTCGCCGACTGGCTCGACGCCTGCCACGCCGCGGGCCAGGCCAAGCCGACGCCGATCCTGTTGCGCTACACCGAGGGCGACTGGAACGCGCTGCACCGCGATCTCTACGGCGACCTCGTGTTCCCCTTGCAGGTGGTGATCGGGCTCGACCGGCCGGGCGTCGACCACACCGGCGGTGAGTTCCTGCTCGTCGAGCAGCGTCCCCGCGCGCAGTCGAAGGCCACCGTCACGGTGCTGGAGCAGGGGCACGGGCTGATCTTCACCACGCGGGATCGGCCGACGCCGTCGAGCCGGGGCTGGTCGCGGGCGCCGGTTCGCCACGGGGTCAGCCGGATTCGCGGCGGTATCCGCCACACGCTCGGCCTAGTCCTGCACGACGCGCAGTAGCGCCGGTGTACACGCTGCTCGATGCCGAGGGCCGCCCGTACCTCAGCCCGGACCCGGGCCGGTACGGCGGCCATCGGCGCGGCAGGATCTACGGCCGCCTGGACTGCCCGTCCGCCCTGCGCGCGTTGTCGCGCGGCCACTATCGCGCCCAGCGCGTCTTCTTCGCCGACGAGGCGACCGCGGTGCGCGCGGGTTATCGACCGTGCGCGGTCTGTCTGCCGGAGCGTTATGGGGAGTGGAAAGCCGCACAGCACAATGTTTCTCGGTGATCTCACGTTCACGGTTCGCTCGACGTCTACTGAATGACGACAACGCCGAACAGGAGCTGATCATGCAGACCGCCGCAGCAAGTACCGTCCACGCCTCGGCACTCGGAAACCTCCGTGTCGAGGCGAGCGGGGCGGGTGTCACCAGGGTGGCGTTCACCGACGACGCCGTGACCGCACCCATAGCCGAAAACTCCTGCGCGCTGGAGCATCTCGTCGAAGCGCTGGTGGAGATCGATGGGTATCTCGCGGGCACGCGTCGCGAGTTCACCGTTCCCCTGGATCGGCCCGCGCTGAGCGCCTTCGACCGGACCGTGCTGGAAACCCTAGAGGCCACAACCGCTTACGGCCGCACGACGACCTACGGCGCGCTCGCCCGCGCGCTCGGCCGCGGACCGGCGGACGCCCGCAAGGTCGGCGGCGCGCTGTCGCGCAATCCGCTGCTCATCCTGATCCCCTGCCACCGCGTGCTCGGCGCGGACGGCGCACTGACCGGCTACGCGGGCGGACTCGCCGCCAAGCGTGCGCTGCTCGACCTGGAGTCCGCCGATCTGCGCCTGCCGCTGGCCATCTGAGCGCCGCCCGGCGGTCCGGACTCGAACCCGGCGAGACTCGGACGACGCCGCGCCTTCACGAAACCGCAGGGGACGCCGAAAGACCGCTCTGTCAAGACCCGAAACTTGGCCCTCCCCACCGATGTTTCGGCCCGATCTTGTGGCGGTACAACGGAAGAGTGGCGGTTGTGAAGCATGTGGTTGCACTGATCGGTGTAGTGGTGGCGTCGGTGTGCTCCGTCGGTCCCGCGACGGCGGCTCCCGACGGTGCGCGAGTGGTCGAGGAGGCGTCGCTCGGCGGCTCGGTCTCCCGGATGGACGTCTACTCGCCCGCGATGGACCGGGTGGTGACCAACCGGGTGATCCGCTCGGCGGGCGGCCCCGCGCCCACGCTGTACCTGCTCACCGGCATCGGCGGCGGGGTGGACGGCATCTCCTGGTGGGACGACACCGACGTGCGGGAGTTCTTCGCCGACAAGCACGTCAACGTGGTGATGCCGGTCGGCGGCGCGTACAGCATGTACACCGACTGGCTCGCCGACGACCCGGCGGTCGGCCGAAACCGATGGCAGACCTATCTCACCCGTGAGCTGCCCGGTGTCCTAGACGCACAGCTCGGCACCACCGGACGCAACGCCATCGCCGGGGTGTCGATGAGCGCGGGCTCCGCGGTCGACCTCGCCATCCAGGCCCCCGACGTGTACAGCGCCGTTGCGGCGTACAGCGGATGTCCGTGGACCGCAGACGCTCTCGGCGTCGCGATGGTCAGCGCCCAGGTCGCGCGCGGCGGCGGCAACACGGCGAACATGTGGGGCACACCGGGCGACGCGATCTGGCGGGCGCACGACGCGTTCGCCAACGCCGCCGCGCTGACGGGCAAGACGATCTACCTGTCCGCGGCGACCGGGACGCCGGGCGCGATAGACGAAGGGGGACTGCCCTTCCCGCCGATCGAGGCCATCGCCAGCGCGTGCACCGCGGCCTTCGCGGGCCGCCTCGATGCCCTCGGACTGCCCGCGGTACACGTCAACCGGCCGGAGGGCGCGCACACCTGGGGCCAGTTCGAGACCGACCTGCACGACTCCTGGCCGCACCTGGCGCGCGCGCTCGGCGCCTGAAACGCCGGAATCTGCATTACGCTGCCCCTCCGGATACCTGGCAACCGGAGGGTGCATGTCTGACAACGAAACGGCCAGCCGCAAAAGGGATTCGGTCGCCACCAGCGCCGCGATCCTGGCCGCCGCGCAGGAACTGTTCGCCGAGCGCGGATACGAGCGCGCCACGGTGCGCGACATCGCGGCGCGGGCCGGGGTCAACCAGGCGCTGCTGTTCCGGTACTTCGGCAACAAGGACGAATTGTTCCGCGCGGCGATCGCGGCCCACGGACGCCGCAGGCTCGAGGAGGGGCCGGTCGAGGGCCTGCTGAGCAGGCTGCTCGCGGGGATACTCGAGCCGACCGGCTCGGTGGGGCAGGAGCAGTGGCTGCAGGCGGCACTGCGGTCCACCGGACACGACGACGTGGCCTCGGCGATCCGTCGCGAACTCGGCGACGAGTACGTCCGCGCGCTGTCCTCGCTCGGCGACGGCCCCGATAGCGAGCTGTGTGCCGACCTGCTGCTCGCCTGGGTGCTCGGCATCGGCCTGATGCGCTCGGTGCACCGCAGGGAGCCCTTGGCCGGCGCCGACCCGGCGACGGTTGCCCATCATGTGCTGCGCGCCGCCCGGGCGATCCTGCCGCGAACGGACGTGAATTTCCCGCCCTCGTAACGGAATCCGGCGTTGACGGGGCTATGTGACCTCCCTAACATGGACGTTGTAAGCATCCGCTTACATTGCTGAAGCGCCGTTCGGCGTCGGCCAAGGGAGTCCCGCATGACCGTGAAAACTGAGGTGCGCCAATACCCTTTCGGCGAACCTGTCCGCCTAGACATGGATCCGCTCTTCGCCAGGCTGCGCCGCGAGGAGCCGGTCTCGCGCGTCCAGCTGCCCTACGGCGGTGAGGGGTGGCTGGTCACCCGCTACGCGGACGCCAAGCTCGTCCTCGCCGACCAGCGGTTCAGCCGTGCCGTCACCGTCGACCGCGAGGACATCCCGCGGACCACGCCGAACCCGTCGCGGCAGAACTCGATGCTCAGCATGGACCCGCCCGAGCACAGCAGGCTGCGCAAGCTGGTCGCCAAGGCCTTCACCAGCCGCCGGGTCGAGCAGCTGCGCCCGCGCGCACAGCAGATCGTGGACGAACGGCTCACCGAGATCGAAAAGGCCGGTCCGGTAGCGGATCTGGTGCAGAGCCTCGCCCTGCCGCTGCCGGTCACGGTGATCTGCGAGATGCTCGGCGTGCCGACCCGGGACCAGCACCGGTTCCGCGACTTCTCCGACACCGTGCTGTCCACCACCGCGCACACCCCGCAGCAGATCGAGGACGCGCGCACGGCCCTCGAGGACTATCTCGCCGAGGTGGTGGCGCAGCGCAGAAGGCAGCCCACCGACGACCTGATGGGCGCGCTGGTCGCCGCGCGCGACAACGACGACCGGCTCACCGAGGACGAACTGGTCAACATGGGCATCGGGCTGCTGATCGCGGGCCACGAGACCACGGCCAACCAGATCGCCAACTTCACCTACGTCCTGCTCAGCGAGCCGCGGCAGTGGGCGCTGCTGCGGGAGCGGCCGGAGCTGGTGCCCGGCGCGATCGAGGAGCTGCTGCGCTACGTGCAGCTGGGTTCCGGCGGCTCGTTCGCGCGCGTCGCCACCGAGGACGTCGAGCTCAGCGGCGTCACCGTGCGAGCGGGCGAGTCGGTCATCGTCAACACCCAGGCCGCCAATCGCGACGAGAGCGTCTTCGAGAACTCCGAGGAGCTGGACCTGACCCGAAACGACAACCCGCACATGGCGTTCGGGCACGGCGTCCACCACTGTCTCGGCGCCCAACTCGCCAGACTGGAGCTCCAGGTCGCGATAGGCTCGCTGCTGCAACGCTTCCCGACGCTGCGCCTCGCGGTGCCGGTCGAGGAAGTACCGTGGAAGACCGGCCTGCTCGTCCGGGGGCCGAAGGCGCTTCCCGTGAGCTGGTAGGGGAACTGGTATGGCAGAACAACAGTGGCGCATCGAGGTCGATCGGGGCGCCTGCCTCGGCTCGGGCATGTGCACCGGCATCGCCCCGGAACACTTCACCCTCGTCGACGGCCGCTCCCAGCCGGTCAAGGAGGTCGTCGCGCCCGACGAACTCCTCGTCGACGCCGCCGAATCCTGCCCCATCGAGGCCATTCTCGTCCGCGGGGCCGACACCGGAGAGATCCTCAGCCCCGAGCAGTGAGCCGACCGCCCACTGCTCCGTCGTACCCGCCCGGCCCGGACTCGGTCGCTACAGGCCCAGTTCGGCCAGCCGGGCGGTGATGCGGGGGTCCGTGGTGACGATCGGGGACTCGCGGTGCACCCACGGATCGCCGCCGAAGTAGCGCTGGAAGATGGTCTCGGCCGTGCAGGTCGCCAAGGCCTGGGTGGACAGGGTCGGGTTGGGGCCGCCGAGGGAGTTGGGCAGGGCCGAGTTGTCGGCGATGAAAAGCCTTCTGACCCAGCGGGCCTCGGCGGTGGGGTCGAGCACCGAGTTCGCCGGCGACGCGCCGATGCGCATGGACGAGTGCACGTGTAGCAGCAGCGGCGCCCAATCCATCCGATACACCTTCTTCGCGCCGGCGGCGCGCATGATCTCGGCGGCCCGCCGGGCCAGGAACTCCCTGTTCTCCAGGGTCTTCGGGGTGCGTTCGCGCGGTGAGACATCGATCTTCGCGGGCGCGCCGTTCTCGTCGGCGGGGAACAGCGACAGGGTGATCCGGTTGCGTGGTTCGACGTGGTCGTCGGTCATGATCAGAAAGTTCAGTAGGTTGTCGATCCCACCCTCGAGCAGATCCCTGAGCTCGTCGCCGACCAGGCGGCCCGCCCGTCCGTCCCACGGGCCGGTGGGTCCGCGGCCGTTGTCGTAGACCCCGCGAACGCCGCTGTCGGACAGGCACATCGAGAACGCCTGGATCGCCGGGGTCAGGCCGATGGTCTCGATTCCGCCGTGCCCGGGGAACTCGATCCTGGCGGAGGCGTTGGCGCCCTTCGAGTTTCCGGTGTACTCATCGAACGCGCCGACCACCCAGTCGAGGAAGTGGTCGGTGTGGCCGCGGCCCACCCAGTCGTTGGGGTTGGGCAGCGCGCTGTTGAACCAGAGCCGCGGGCTCTGGGTAGCGCCGCCTGCGAGCACCACCACCCGGGCGTCCTCGGTGAACTGCTCGCCGCTGGTGTTGTTGCGCCAGGTCACCCCGGTGGCTACCACCTCGCCGCCGTGCTGCTCCGAATTGATCGACGTCACAAAGGAATCCGCGATCAGCTCGACCGGCCTGCCGCCCGGCCGCACCGCGTCGGCCGCGAGGCCGAGCGGCACATAGCTGTTGTCCGTCGAGCGCTTGGCGGCGAGATTGCGCGGGGCGTGCACCGGCTCGAAACACCCCTGGAAACAGTGCCCGCAGAACGTGCATCCGGTCGCGGCCGGATAGGTCAGCAGGTCGGTGCGGTCGGTGCGTCCCGCGTTGCCGCCGGGTTGCAGGATCGCGTTCTGTTGCGGCCGAAACGAATCGCCGGTCGTGGTTCGCGAGGTCTGCACGGGCAGCCCGATGTTCTCGCAGCCGCGGAAGGTGAGGGCCTCCTTGGTTCCCATCGCCGCGGTCTGCACCGGCAGCGTCGCCTCGACCCACTCCAGATACGGAACGAATTCGTCGTAGCCGAAGGGAAATTCGTGCTCGCGATCGTAGGCGGCGGCGTCCGGGCCCGAGTAGCCCTGGAAGACACCGGGATACGGCCGGGGACAGTTGGCGAAGTAGTGCGCGGTCGTTCCGCCGACCCCGGCCAGCTCCCAGACGAACATGTTCCCGGCCCACTCGCGAAACCAGGCCGGTTTCCGGCGATCCTGCGGGCCGAAGCGCAGAAAGCCGTCGTTGGGGTTGTTCGCGTCGTTCTCCGCGTGCGACCAGGTCGCTCGCGGCGCGGCGTGCCGCGGACCCGCCTCCAGCATCAGCACATCCAGGCCGCGACCGGCCAGCTCCGCCGCGGCGACCGGCCCGCCGCCGCCCGCGCCGACCACGATGACGTCACGCATCCGCCCGCACCTCCGTCCGTCCCTGGTAGTAACCGATCAGCTCGGGGTGGCCCTCGACGAGGCCGTGCGGTCGATAGCCGCAGATCTCCCAGGACGGCGGCCGCCCGGGCACCGTGCGCGTCGCGGGATCGAACATCTCCATCTCGGAGTAGACGCCGAAAGCGGTGCCCTCCAACAGGATTCCGCCGGCGAATCGGAGAAACCCGGCGCCGGAGCCGTGCAGCGCGCCGGGCAGCCAGCGGTCGACGAGGTAGACCAGCTCGGGGAGGGGTTGCTCGATCAGCTCGAGCACGCGGCACTTGTCGCCCAGGCTCAGCCGCGCGAACGGCGAACCGAGCGGGCCGACCGCCGAGGCGGGCGCGACGAGTAGCGCGCCGAAGTTCAGCACCAGCGCGACCAGGGCCGACAGCGGCAGCACCCGATCGGAGTAGGCGTAGCCGAGCGCCTGGTCGATCCGCATGCCCTGCTCGGGCGTGACGCCGAGCAATAGCGGTGCGGGAACGCCGATTTCGTCGAGGGCCTGCCCGAAGGCCAGGGCCAGCGGTCGGGTCAGTTGATCGCCGGCCGCCAGGTAGTTGTCGAACAGGTCCTTCATGAACTCGCCGCCGCCCGCCTCGATCACGCCCGGCCCGGTCCGCGGCGTGCCCTGCACCCGCGACCACTCGTCGGGTCCGGGGAACACCATCGCGCACACTCCGCGCAGCGTGTCCAGCGTGAAGGCGTCGACGGCGGCGAGCGGACCCGGCGGTGCGGCGCCTGCGACGGGGAAGGAGATCGCGCCCGTGCTCAGCGATCCGGCACAGGCCGCCAGCCAGGCGGCCCGGGCCAGGAAAACTCGGCGATCGATGGTCGAGTCCGACATCGTAGGCCCCCTGCCCGGAGTCCGAAAATAGCCTTATCCGAAGGTATCTCCGTTGGGTAGACGTCCCGACCGCTCCCCGCGAATGTGTGCCGATGACACAGACCCGCCGCCTCACCGATTGTGACCCGTCCCAGACACTTCCTCCGCCGATTCCGCGCCTGACATGGTCAGGAATCGCCCACGGACGTGTCCAGGAGGGTTTCCGTGGTTTGACGGCCGACGACCCCGCGCCTCTGCTCTACGCTGCTGACATGATCGAGTTCGGTTCGCGGGCAAGGCGTTTGCCCGCGCCGCCGTTCGTCGTCTGGGAGTCGTTGACGCGGCCCCGGCGACCCGGGGCGCGCCCGTGGCTCGAGCTGCTTGCCGACGAGGTCGAACCCAGGGTGCTGGCGTCCGACGAGCCCGACCTGGTCGTGTGGTCGTCGCTGTGGGTCAGCAGGCCCCTCGATCAGGTGCGTTTCGACCTTGCCGCGGTGGGTCGCGGTGGCACCCTGCTGAGATTCACCTTGCTCACGCCGGTGGAAGCGCCGGACCAGAGTAAGACCGGGCACCTGCGCCGCCGCGTCAATTACCTTGTGTTCGGTGCCCTTCGGCTCTCGTACGGTCAGTGATCACGCGGCACGGTCATAGTCGCCGATGCTACGGGTTCATGGCGCGGTCGAGCAGTGCCGCTGTCTCGGTGATCGCCTGAGTGAGGGACGTCGGGTCGGGTTCGAGTCCGGTGACGATCGTGTCGATGTCGCGCAGGCCGGCTCGTTGGAGCATTCGCTTCTCGTTGGTGGTCCATTCGCCGCGGGCGGCGAGGACGGCGTGGGCGGTGCACATCGCGGCGATGGTGAGGTTGGCGGCTACCTCGGCGGCTTGACCGCGTTGGGCGTAGGCGGTTTCGGCGTAGCGCAGGGTCATGGTGGCTCGGTTGTGCCAGATGGGTGGGGCCGAATCGCGCAGTGCCGCAGGGTAGGTGGGGGAGGGGAGGGAGCCGTGCAGGACCTTGTTGATGGCCAGCTCGGCGACCACCAGGTAGCTGGGAATGCCCGCGAGGTGGAACATCAGTGGCTCCCAATGGAATCGGCCCTGCTCGGCCTCGGCGAGCTCGTGCTCGACCACGTCGAGATCGCGGTAGTGCACGTCGACCTGGCGGCCGTCGATGGTGAACCAGGCGCCGCCGTTGAAGACGCCGCCGCCCCAGCCGCCGAGTTCGGAAACCTCACCGGGCCAGCCGATTTCGCGGAGGTCGGCGGGGTCGAGGGTGTCCCGGTAGTAGACGGCGAGGTCCCAGTCGCTGTCGGGGGTGTGGGTGCCCTGGGCGCGCGAGCCGCCGAGGGTGACCGCGCGGACGCCGGGGACGGCGGCCAATCGGTCGGTGACGTGCCGAAGGAAGGATTCGTCGGTCATAGAGGTCCTGAGGTAGGAGGAGTGATGACGGATACGGGCAGCACCGCCGAACGCTCGAAGCCCAATCGGCTCAGCGCGGTACGCGGGCGCACACGGTATCGGTCATCACTCCATGGCACGAATCGTACCGAGCTTCGGCGAGCGAGCGCGAATTCTTTTCCGGCGGCTACGGTTCGGGCCGTTTGGGGCGGGCCCGCAGGTGCGCGCGCTCACCCTGCTTGCCGAAGAGGCTGAGGAACTCGACCGGCTCGGCGGTGGCGGCCCCGAACCAGTGCGGCACGCGGGTGTCGAACTCCGCGGCCTCGCCGGGCCGCAGTACCATGTCGCGTTCGCCGAGCACGAGCCGCAACTGGCCGTTGAGAACGTAGAGCCACTCGTAACCCTCGTGGGTCTGCGGCGACGGCTCTTTGCGGCGCGACTCGGCCGGGATCACCATCTTGAAGGCCTGAATGCCGCCCGCTCTGCGGGTGAGCGGGAGGATCGTCATGCCGTGCGCAGTGACCGGACGCAGATGGATGCGCGGATCGCCGGTGGCGGGGGCGTCCACGAGCTCGTCGAGCGTGACGCCGTGCGCCCGGGCCAGCGGCAGCAGCTGCTCGAGCGTCGGGCGGCGGCCGCCGGACTCCAGGCGCGAGAGCGTGCTCACCGAGATGCCGGTGGCCGCCGACAGCGCGGACAGCGTGGTCTCACGCTGTTTGCGCAGCGCGCGCAGGCGCGGGCCGACCGCGTCGAGCGCCCTGTCGAGATCCTCGTCCATGGGTCCATATTGCCATATCGGCAACAAACATTGCGCATACGCTCAACCCGGTCGCATGGTGGGTCGCGGAGGTGGTCGAGATGACTGAACAGCTGAGAGACGGCTATGACGTGGTGATTGTCGGCGGCGGGGCGGCCGGATTGAGCGGCGCGCTGATGCTGGCGCGGGCCCGGCGATCGGTGCTGGTGATCGACGCGGGCGCGCCGCGCAACGCCCCGGCCGCCGGCGTCCACGGATTACTGGCCCGGGAAGGGATGACCCCGGGCGAGTTGCTGGAGCGCGGCCGCGCCGAGGCGCGCGGGTACGGCGCCGAGGTGATCTCCGGCGCGGTCGCCGCGGTGACCCGCGCGGACGACGGATTCACGGTGACCATGTCCGACGGCCGGACGGTGCGCGCGCGGCGACTGCTGGTGACCACCGGCCTCGTCGACGAACTGCCGGAGATCCCCGGACTGCGCGCCCGCTGGGGACGCGACGTGCTGCACTGCCCCTACTGCCACGGCTGGGAGGTGCGCGACCAGGCCATCGGCGTGCTCGGCACCGGGCCGATGGCGGTGCACCAGGCGCTGATGTTCCGGCAGTGGAGCGCGGACGTCACGCTGTTCGCGCACACCATGCCGTCGCCGAGCGCCGCCGAGGCGGAGCGGCTCGCGGCGCGCGGCATCGCGGTGGTCGAGGGCGAGGTGGCCGCGCTGGAAGTCGTCGACGACCGGCTCGCCGGGGTGCGCCTGCGCGACGGCAGGATGATCCATCGCGAGGCGCTGGCATTCGCGCCGCGCATGGTCGCCCGCGCGGATTTCCTTGCGCCCCTTGGGTTACAGCCCGCGCAGCACCCGTCGGGCATGGGTGAGCACATCCCCGCGGACGCGACCGGCCGCACCGAGGTGCCGGGGGTGTGGGCCGCGGGCAATGTCACCGATCTGTCCGCGCAGGTCGGCGCTGCCGCGGCCGCAGGCGCTTTCGCGGCGGCGCAGATCAATGCCGACTTGATCACCGAGGACACCGATCTCGCGGTGCGGGCTTACCGGAATACCTTCTCCGCCGAGAAAGAGGCGCGCGTCGGCGAATTGGTCTCGGCCGACCGCCGGCACGGACTCTGAATCAGGCCTCGGGAAACGGAATGAGCTCCAGGTGTTCGGCCGCCTTCGCCGTCCCGCAGGTGCTCCGATCGGTCACCAGGTGCACGCCGCCGCCGTGCGAGACCAGGAATCTGCCGCACACACAGCGCAGATAGCGCACCGCCCCGTGCGAGGAGACAAGCATCGGCGAGGGCCAGGAGCAGGCGGGGCAGGCGGCGGACATGGGAGCTAAGCCTGGGTATTGCGGGCGATCATTGCAATCTTCGCGACGGCGTGGCGACTGATCGGTATGGAAATTAGTCCGGGCGAAAGATATTCGCGAATGTTCCACACGACCCGTCGTTCAGGTGCGGGCCGGCTCGTCGGCGCGCTGGACGGTGGCGGGGATCAGACGCCGGGTGGTGCAGGGCGACCACCAGTTGGCGGGTCCCATCAGTTTCACCAGCGCGGGAACCAACAGCATGCGCACGAGGGTGGCGTCGATCACCAGCGCGATGATCATGCCCAGCCCCAGGAATCGCATGGGCGTCAACGGCGAAAGGGTGAACGCGCCGGTGACTATCACCAGCAGGGTGGCGGCGGCCGTGATGACGCGCGCGGTTTTGCGTGTGCCGATGCGCACGGCCGCCGCGGTGCCCGCCCCCGCGTTGTGCGCCTCCACCATCCGGGAAAGGAGGAACACCTCGTAGTCGGTGGAGAGCCCGAAGACCACCGCGATGATCAGGACGAGCATGCCCGCCGCGAGCGGGCCGGGGCTGACGCCGAGCAGGCCGGCCAGGTGACCGTCGGAGAAGATCCAGGTGAGCACGCCGAAGGTGGCGGCAAGGCTCAGGAACGCCATCAGTACCGCCTTGAGCGGCAACACGATCGACCGGAATGCCGCGAAGAGCAGCAGCACGGTCGCGGTGACCATGACGAGGATCATCCACGGCATGGCGCGCACGATGGAGTGCACGCTGTCGACGGTGGCGGCGGTGTCGCCGCCGATCCGCAGGACTGTGCCGTCGGGCGGAGTGAGGGCGCGGATGTCGTTCACTGTCGCCGTGGCGTTCTCGCTGCGATCGGTGTCCTTCAGGAACGCGTGGAACACGACGATGTCGTCGGCGCGGCCCACCTGGAACACCTGCCGGACGCCGCCGACCCGGCCGAGGGCGGCGCTCGCCGCGTCGACCTGAGCCGACTGCGGCGGTCCGTCGGTCCCGCGCAGCACGGCGGTGACCCCGCTGCTCGCCGCGGGGAATCCGGCGGTGAGTTCCTCGACGGTGGAACGCATTTCGTTGCCCGCGGGCAACGCCCGATGATCGATGTCGCCGAGTCGCACGCCGGTCAGCGGCGTGGCCGCCAGCAGCAGCACCGCGCCGACCACGACGGTGACCAGGCCGGGCCTGCGCAGCACCGCGTCGACCACCCGGCCCCAGAATCGTTCGGTGCGATCCTTCGCGCCCGCCTTGCCGATGCGGGCGCCGAACAGCGTGAGCATGGCCGGCAGCACGGTGAGCGAGAGCGCGGCGGCGAGCGCGACCGCGACGATCGCGCCGAAACCGAGCGAGCGCAGCACGGCCTGCGGAAACACGAAGGTGCCCGCGAAGGCGCAGATAAGCAGCAGCGCGGAGAAGGCGACGGTGCGGCCGGCGGTGGCGCAGGTGCGTTCGACGGCGGCGGCGATATCGCGGCCGCCCGCCAGCTCCTCGCGGAACCGGGTTACCAGGAACAAGCCGTAGTCGATGGCCATGCCGAGCCCGAGCAGCGAGGCGATATTGACCGCGAACGTGCTCACCTCGGTGAACTCGGTGAGCACCCGGATCGCGCCCATCGCCCCGAGCACCGCGAGCACGCCGACGGCCACCGGCAGCGACGCCGCGACCACGCCGCCGAACACCAGCACGAGGATGAGCAAAGTGAGTGGCAGCGAGAGGGATTCGGCGCGCACGAGATCGTGCTGGGACTGCTTGTTGATCTGGGTCGCCAGCGCGCTGTAGCCGGAGAGCTTGGTGTCGACACCCGGAACCCGCAGGGCCGCTTCGATATCCGGGTAGGCGGAGACCCGCCGGTTGTCGTCACCGGCGAGAAACACCACCGCCAGCGCCTGCCGGTTGTCGGCGGATTTCAGGAACTGTTTACGCGGCGGCACGCTGTTCCAATAGGTTTCGATCGGGCGCTGGAGCAGCGCGGGATCGATCGCGGCCAGGGACTGCTGGACCCGAGGCCCGATATCGTCCAAGGACTGCCAGTCCGGTGCGGTGTACAGCGCGACCGCGTCCGGCGTCTGCGGGCCGAAGTGTTCGCGGACCAGCCGATCGACCGCCGCCGACTCGCTGTGCGGATCGGTGAATCCCGCCGCGCTGACCTTGTCCGCAGTGTGCAGGCCGAGCAACCCGCACAGCAGCATCAGCCCGACCGCCACGGCGAGCACGATGCGCGGCCGGGCGATGACGAAGCGTGCCAGGACGGTCATCGCACCGGCGAATCTTGCTGCGCCAGTTCGGCCTCCAGCGTCGCGGTGATCTTGTCGAGCAACGCCTCCAGCCGCGGCTCGATGCCCGCGCCATTGCGGCACGACACCGTCAGCTCGATCCGCCCGCGCGACTCCAGCATGCCGAACAGCAGCGGCATCGCCCCGCTGTGCTGCGGCAGCACGCGGATGGTGCTGGGCGTCCAGCCGGGCACGGCGAGCTCGTCGAGGTCGATCCGGCCCATGTGGGAAACCGTGGCGGACACCATGTTCCGGTTGAAGCGCGCGCCGAGCCAGTTGCTCGCCCGCAGCACGGCGCGGATGGCGGCGGCGGGGAACTTCGACAGGCCGCCGTTGTCGAGTTGGTTCAGCTCGGTTCGCGCCTGGAGGCCGGCGCGCATGCGGGCGCTGACCGTCTCCCAGCTCTCGCCGGGGGCGACGTCGAGAAACAGCGGCAGGGCGAGGTTGCCGGTCGAGCGCAGCGCCGGGTCGTGCCTGCGCAGATCGACCGGCACCATGAAGCGCGACCTCGCCCCGGTCTCGGCGGCCAGGATCGCCGAGATCCGAGCGACCACGCCCTTGCCGGTCGCGTGAATCGTCCTGTGCCGCAACAGCCATCGCGACGCCGCCGGGTCCTGACGGCCGCGTCCGGTCGCCGCCGGGTAGGTCGGCAGCACCAGCGTCTGCCGACCCGGTGCGCCCACCCGCGCCACCAGCTCGGCGTCGGCGATCGGGTCGGGCGCGCCGACGGGGGCGAGGCCGCGCAGCGCGCGCAGCACATCCTCGACCCACATGCGCATGCCCATCCCGTCCATCACCCCGTGGAAGACACGGAACACGACGGTGGTTTGTTCACCCGTCAGCAGCAGCACCTCGGTGGTCCGGTCGGGCGTCGGCCCGATCGGGCTGTTCAGCACCGCGTCGTCCTCCAGCGCGGCGTAATCGAGCGTCCACCCCGGCACCACGCGGACCGCGGCCGCGACACCGCTGTCCACCCAGTGGTCACCGTCGCGCACCAGCCGCGCACCGGGATTCGCCGCGGAAGCCAGGTCGACCGCGCGCCGCACGGCGTCCGGGTCGAGGACGCCGACGCCGTGCACGACCATGTGCATCAAGAAGGGCGGGGAGACCTCCCTGGTGCGGAAGTACAGGCGCTCCGTCGGCGAGATCCTCCTGCGGAAGACGCCGCCGTCGCGGTGCGCTGCCGTGGTCCCCTCGCGGTGCGATGCCAGTGTCATAGTGCCTCCGTGACGACCGCGCTCAGCGCAGATTCCGGGTGAGTTCGACCGCGCCGCCCTGGGTTTCGAGCCACGCGAGGAAGGTGGACAGGCCGCTGTCGCGGTCCACGACCGGGGCGTAGCCGAAATCGCGGGCGGCGGCCGAGGTGTCGTAGGTGGCGCTGCGCGTCATCAGCGCGACGGCGTAGCGCGACAGCGGCGGCGACCAGCGGGTCGCGACCGCCGGTACGCGCCAGAGGGTTTCGACGACGCGCACCACGGCGTCGATCACCTTGGGATTCGGTGTCCTGGTCGGCGGCCGATAGCCGAGATCGGTGGCCACGGTGGCGAGAAAGCCCCAGACATCGGTCTTCTCGGCATCGGCCACGAAATAGGCCTTGCCGCCCACGGCATCCGAGGCCGCCGCCTTGACGCACGCCTCGACGATGTTGTCCACGTGGCACAGCGAGGCGTACACGGTGCGGCCGAACGAGATGTCCGGCAGCCGCCCGGTGGCGGTTTTGCCGAGCAACCGCACGATCGGGCCGGACCGGTCGCCCGCGCCCCAGATCGCCCGCGGGCGCAGCGCGCAGGTGCGGAATCCCACGGAGTTCGCGGCCAGTACGGCGCGCTCGGCCGCGGCCTTGGTCTCCGAGTACAGGTTCAGGTAGCGGCGCGGATAAGGGATCGACTCGTCGACGTCGAGCTGGTCGCCGCCGTGGTAATCCATCAGCGCGCTCGGGCTCGAGATGAACACGAACCGGGACGCGCCGCCGCGCCGGGCCGCCTCGAGCAGCCGTTCGGTGGCGCGAACGTTCTCCTGCCAGAACTGCTCTCGGGTTCCGCGCTCGTCCACCCTCGCGGCGCTGTGGAAGACGAGGTCGACGCCCTCGGCCGCCGCGGTCAGCGACGCCTGGTCGGTGAGATCGCCGTAGATCAGCCGCACCCGGTCGACGTCGTCGCCGAGGTCGGTCAGGTCGCTGGTGCGCCGCACCAGGATCGACACCTCGTGCTCGCCGTCGCGCACCAGCCTGCGCACGAGCGCGCCGCCGAGAAACCCGGAAGCGCCGGTCACCAGTACCGTGCTCATGACTCCGCCTCGCCGGCGCTCGGCTGCGCCATGCCGTGCTGTCGATTCGCTCGCTGTCGCCGGCTCATTGCCTCTCCTGCGTTCGCCACCAGGTCATTCCGAATATCTGCGTCAAGATCGCCGTCTCGACGGGCGAGCGCCCCGAACCCTCGGCCGCCCGCAGCGCGGGCCGGATCTGCGCCGCGTGCACCACGACGCTGAGGAACGCGTCGATCCACCACGCGGCGCGCAGCACCCGGTTTCCAGGCACCCGGTCCGCCGCGATCGCCGCGACGCCGCCGCCCAGATACAGCCAGCCGAGCACGGGAATCGCCCGCAGCGCGGTCATTTTCGCGTTCACCGGTGCGCTCCGATCCGCTTCGCCGCCCACCGCGCCAGCTGCTCGCGGCCGATCTTGGCGTTGTGCCGGATATCGACCGGAAACCCCGGATGCGGCAGGAAGTCGCCGATGGCGCGGGTGAGTTCGAACTCCGCCCCGCGTGCCCGCAGCGCGGCCCCGACCGCCGCGCCGTCGGCACCCGGGTCGAGCTCGAAGCACAGCACCGGCCGCTGCGCGCCGCGCGGGCCGACGCCGACC
>NZ_BAGH01000233.1 GCF_000308715.1 Nocardia tenerifensis NBRC 101015 | reverse complement strand
CGGCCAATACCTTTGTGCACCACGCGCTCGTCGACTACGTGGTCCGGGTGATCGCGGCGACCCGCAAGCCGGCCGACTTCGGCATGCAGGACGTGGCGGGCTGGATCGCCTATGGCGCCTCGCCGCGCGCCAGCCTCGGCATCATCGCCGCGGCCCGCGCCGTCGCGCTGATCCGCGGGCGCGACTACGTGGTGCCCCAGGACGTCGTCGAGGTGATCCCGGACGTGCTGCGGCATCGTCTCGTGCTGTCCTACGACGCGCTGGCCGACGAGATCAGCCCGGAGGACGTGATCAAGCGGGTGTTGCAGACCGTCGGCATGCCGCAGGTCGCGCCGCAGGCCGTCGCGCCGGGTTCCGGTGCGCCGCAACAGGTCTCGCAGCCGAGCGGCCCGCAGGGCGCGGCACCGCAGCCCCAGCAGCAGCCTGTTCCGCAGGCCGCGCCGCAGCCGCCGAACGGGCAGCAGTCCCAGCCCGCCGGCAACGTTCAGAACAAGTGACCGCGGCGCCGGAACCGATCTCCCGCGTGACGACGTCTCCGCACGCCCCGCCGTCGTTCCACGCGGGCGAGCTCACCGACCCTCGGCTGTCCGCGGCGCTCAAGACGCTCGAGCTCACGGTGCGCCGCAGGCTCGACGGCGTGCTGCACGGCGACCACCTCGGCCTCATTCCCGGCCCGGGTTCGGAGCCGGGCGAGGCGCGCACCTATCAGCCGGGTGACGATGTGCGGCAGATGGATTGGTCGGTCACCGCCCGCACCACCCATCCGCACGTGCGGCAGACCATCGCCGACCGGGAGCTGGAGACCTGGATGGTCGTCGACCTCTCGGCCAGCCTGGACTTCGGCACTGCGCTGTGTCAGAAGCGCGATCTCGCCATCGCCGCCGCGGCCGCCATCACGCACCTCACCAGCGGCGGCGGCAACCGGATCGGCGCCGTCGTCGCGACCGGCGAGCAGCTGGTCCGGGTGCCCGCGCGCAGCGGGCGGGTGCACGCCCAGTCGCTGCTGCGCAGCATCGCGACCACCCCGCACGCCCGCGACGGGGTGCGCGGCGATCTGCGCGGCGGCATCGAGTCGCTGCGCCGCCCGCAGCGCAAACGCGGTCTCGCGGTGATCATCAGCGACTTCCTCGGCGACATCGATTGGCAGCGCTCGCTGCGCGCCATCTCGGCCCGGCACGACCTGCTCGCGGTCGAGGTGCTCGACCCGCGCGACCTGTCGCTGCCCGACATCGGCGACGTCGTGCTGCACGATCCCGAGACCGGGCGCACCCGCGAGTTCACCGTGACGCCCACGCTGCGCGCGGATTTCGCGGCCGCCGCCCAGCGCCACCGCGACCAGGTCGAGCAGGCCCTGCGCAGTTGCGGCGCGCCCGTGCTCACCCTGCGCACCGACCGGGACTGGATCGCCGACGTGGTCCGGTTCGTGTCCACCCGGCGCCACAGCTTCGGCGCCCCGACCGGGCGGGTGCCACGCCAGTGAGTATTTCGCATTTCACCGCGCAGATCTGGCTCGGTTTCCTGGCCGTCGTCGCGCTGATCGCCCTCGGCTACATCCTGGTCCAGCGCAGCAGGCACAAGCACATGCTGCGGTTCAGCAATATGGAGCTGCTGGAGAAGGTCGCGCCCGCGCGGCCGAGTCCGCTGCGGCACGTGCCGGTCGCGCTCATGCTCGTCGGCCTGGTGTTCCTCACCGTCGCGGCCGCCGGGCCCACCGCGGTGAAGAAGGTGCCGCGCAATCGCGCGACAGTCGTTCTGGTGATGGACGTTTCGCTGTCCATGGAGGCCACCGACGTGCCGCCGAGCCGGCTGCAGGTGGCGCAGAAGGCGGGCAAGGAGTTCGTCGACGGGCTCACCCCCGGCATCAACCTCGGCTTCGTCACCTTCGCGGGCACGGCCTCGGTGATGGTCTCGCCCACCACCAACCGCGAGGCCGTCAAGGCCGCCATCGACAACATCAAGCTGGCCGAGCGCACCGCGACCGGTGAGGGCATCTTCACCGCGCTCAACTCCATCGACACCCTCGCCAGTGTGCTCGGCGGCGCGGAGACGCCGCCGCCCGCGCGCATCGTGCTGATGTCCGACGGCAAGCAGACCGTGCCCGACGACAAGGACGTGGACAATCCGCGCCACGGCTTCACCGCCGCGAGACTGGCCAAGAACAAGAACATTCCGGTGTCGACGATCTCGTTCGGCACCGAGTGGGGCTCGGTGGAGATCCCCGACCAGGACGGACAGGGCTCGCAGCGGGTGAAGGTCCCCGTCGACAACGACTCGCTGCGCGAGATCGCCAAGCTCTCCGGCGGCGACTTCTACACCGCGTCGAGCCTGGCCGAATTGACCGCCGTCTACGACACTTTGGAGCAGCAGATCGGCTACGAGATGACCAGGGGCGATGCGAGCAGACCGTGGCTGTTGCTCGGCATGCTGCTGGTCGCCGCCGGTGTCGTGACCGGTTTGCTTTATCGTCAACGCCTGCCGTAACGCCACCCGCTTGTGGCATTCCACCAACTGGTGGAGCCAGGGCGGGGCGTCCGAACCTCACCAGATAGGTTGATCGTCATGTCGAACATCACATCCCGGTCTGTCCTCGTCACCGGCGGCAATCGCGGCATCGGTCTCGCCGTCGCGCAGCGGCTGGTCGCCGACGGTCACAAGGTGGCCGTCACGCATCGGGGCTCGGGGGTGCCGGACGGGTTGCTCGGCGTGAAATGCGATGTGACCGACGGTGCCTCGGTCGACGCCGCGTTCACCGAGATCGAGGAGAAGCAGGGTCCGGTGGAGGTGCTCGTCGCGAACGCGGGCATCACCGACGACACGCTGTTGATGCGGATGACCGAGGAGCAGTTCACCAAGGTCATCGACGCGAACCTGACCGGCGCGTTCCGCTGCGCCAAGCGGGCCAACCGGGCGATGCTGCGGGCGCGGTGGGGGCGGATGATCTTCCTCGGGTCGGTGGTCGGGCTCGCGGGGCAAGCCGGACAGATCAACTACGCCGCCTCCAAGGCCGGTGTGATCGGCTTGGCGCGCTCGGTCACCCGCGAACTCGGCTCGCGCTCGATCACCGCGAACGTGGTGGCACCGGGCTTCATCGAGACCGACATGACCGCTGACCTGCCGGACGATCTGCGCGATATGGCCAAGAAGTTCATCCCGCTCCAGCGTCTCGGCCAGCCCGAAGATGTCGCCGCGGTGGTCAGCTTCCTGGCCTCCGAGGATTCGCGCTACGTTTCCGGCGCTGTGATTCCGGTCGACGGCGGCATGGGCATGGGCCACTGACCTGACGCACCCCGTGGCCGCCGAAAAAGCGGTCGCCGCAAGACAATCCACACACGACTCCAGGAGAACCGAAAACTTATGGGCGGACTGCTCGAGGGTAAGACCATTCTGGTCACCGGCATCATCACCGACTCGTCGATCGCCTTCCACGCGGCCGCCGTCGCGCAGGAGCAGGGCGCGAAGGTGATCATCACCGGTATTCCGGAGCGGCTGCGGCTGATCGACCGGATCGCCAAGCGGCTGCCGCAGGAGGTTCCCCCGGCCATCGGGCTCGACGTCACCAATGAGGACAACCTCGCCGAGCTCGCGGACAAGCTGCGCGAGCTGGCGCCCGAGGGCGTCGACGGCGTGCTGCACTCCATCGCGTTCGCGCCGCGCACCCTGATGGGTCCGGAGGCGCGTCCGTTCCTCGACGGGCCGGGCCCGGACGCGGCCAAGGCGTTCGAGATCTCCGCGTGGAGTTACGCGTCGCTGGCCCGCGCGGTGCTGCCGGTGATGAACGAGCGCGGCTCGATCGTCGGCATGGACTTCGACCCGCGCACGGCCATGCCGTACTACAACTGGATGGGCGTCGCGAAGGCCGCGCTCGAGTCGGTCAACCGGTATGTGGCGCGAGAGGTGGGCGCCGCCAAGAAGATTCGCTCGAACCTGATCGCCGCGGGCCCGATCAAGACGCTGGCCGCCAAGGCCATCGCGGGCACCGCGACCGACGACGCCGCCAAGCTCAACCAGCTCAACGAGTATTGGGACGGCGCGTCGCCGATCGGCTGGGACGTCGATGACCCGACGGTGGTCGCGAAGTCGATCGTCGCGCTGCTGTCGGACTGGCTGCCCGGCACCACCGCCTCGATCGTCTACGTCGACGGCGGAGCGAGCCACAACACGTGGTTCCCCGAGGGCATGTCGATCAACTGAGGAGGCACACCGTGGTTCGGGCTGTCGACGCGCTTCTGCTGCTGTCCTTCGGCGGCCCGGAACGCCCCGAGGACGTGATGCCGTTCCTGGAGAACGTCACTCGAGGCAGGGGGGTGCCGCGCGCGCGTCTCGAGGAGGTCGCGCAGCACTACCTGCACTTCGGCGGCGTCTCGCCGATCAACGCGCTCAACCGGGACATCATCGCCGCGGTCGAGGCCGAATTGGCAAGGGCCGGAATAGATCTCCCGGTGTACTTCGGCAACCGGAACTGGACTCCGATGGTGGAGGACACCGTCGCGCGGATGGCCGCCGACGGTGTCCGCTCCGCGCTGGTGTTTCCCACCTCGGCGTGGGGCGGCTACTCCGGCTGCCTGCAGTACCACGAGGACATCAGCAGGGCGCGAACGGCTTTCGGCGACGGGGCGCCGGACCTGGTCAAGCTGCGCCAGTACTTCGACCACCCGCTGCTGATCGAGGCCTTCGCCGACGCCATTCGGGCCGCGCGGCAAGAACTTCCGGCCGACAAGCGCGAGGGTGCGCGGCTGGTCTTCACCGCGCACTCCATCCCGGTCAGCGCCGACACCGCTGCGGGGCCGCCCGCCGACGGCGGTCACCTGTACAGCCGTCAGGTCGCCGAGGCTGCTCGATTGGTCGCCGCCGCAACAGGTTTCACCGACTACGACGTCGTCTGGCAGTCGCGCTCGGGGCCGCCGCAGGTGCCCTGGCTCGACCCGGACATCGTCGACCACCTCGACACCTTGGCCGGTAAGCAGGTCGAGGCGGTGATCGTCTGTCCCGTCGGATTCGTGTCCGACCACCTCGAGGTGATCTGGGACCTGGACAACGAGGCCGAGGAGAAGGCCGCCGAACTCGGCATGGCCTTCGCGCGCGCCGCCACCCCCGGCACCGACCCGCGGTTCGCCGAACTGGTCGTGGAGTTGATCGGCGAGCAGCTGAACGACACCGCCGCACGGCGGCTCGGCGAGGTCCCCGGCTACGGCTGCACCCTGAACGGCACGCCGTGCGCGGTGGGTTGCTGCGCGCCGCCGCAGCGCCGGGTCGCGGCCGTGCGGTGACGCGAAAGGCATTGCGATAGCATCGCTTCGCCTTCGGGAAAACCCGAAGCGGGGCGAAAGATGAAATTGGATGACCTATACCGAAATGTTGACCGACACCGGGCTGCTCGATCCGCAGATCTGGTCCGACAGGACCGTGTGGACGGCCGCGCTGGAGACCAGCGAAGCCCGGCGCCGCGGTAGCCATGGGGGGAACAGCGGCGGCTCCTGGGTGGTCGGGTTCGTGTGTCTGGGATTGGTGCTCGTCGGCATCGTGGTGCTCGTCGTGATCTCCCGGAAGAAGAACGGGAATCAGCAGAACACCGGCCAGCAGTATCCGCAGCAGCAGTATCCGGGGCAGCAGCAGTACCCGGGCCAACAGTACGGCGAGCAGCAACAGTTCGCCGGCCAGCAGTATCCAGGCCAGCAACAGTTCGGTGAGCAACAACAGTTCGGCGGGCAGCAGTATCCGGGCCAGCAGCAGTTCGGTGAGCAGCAATACCAAGGTCAGCAACAATTCGCCGGCCAGCAATACCAAGGGCAGCAACAGTACCCGGCCCAGCAGCAGTATCACGCACAGCCGCAACAGCATTCGCCGCAACAGCAGTACCAGGCCCACCAGCAGTACCCCGGCCAGCCCTACCCACAACAGCCCTACACACCCCAACAGCCCTATCCAGTGCAGCAGCAGTACCCGCCGCAGCACTGACCCCGCGAGCGAATCCGCACTCCCTCCCTGGATCCGCCCCCTGCGCGGATCCAGTGGGGGTGCGGATCCCCGCAACAAGTGCGAGGTCGGCCGTACGCACCATCGAGTGGAACCCGCACTCCCTCTCGGGATCCGCACCGGCTATAGGGGCCTAGACGGAGTGCGCATCCCGAGAAAGGGTGCGAGGTTTGGGCTGGTGGGGTGCGCTGAGCATGGTGGCGGATGGCGCTATCCCTAGCGCGCTATCGACGCGCACCGTCGGGTGGAAGCCGCACTGGCTTTTGGGATGCGCACTGGCTTTGGGGGCCTAGACAGGGTGCGGATCCCGAGAGAGGGTGCGCGGGTTGGGCTCGTGGACTGGAGGGTGTGGATTCGGGGGAGGGTGCGGGGCAGAGTGTTGGTTAGGGCGTTAGGGCGGACAGGCGGGTGTAGACGCCTGGGAAGCCTTCTCGGGCGGCGCCTTTGCCCCATGAGGTCAGGCCGACTAGTTGGCCGTCTACGAGTAGTGGTCCGCCGCTGTCGTATTGGGCGGTGTCGGCGGCGGTGGATCCCGCGCACAGCATGACCCTCGGGTCGAAGGCGTCGCCGTAGGCGGCGGCGCAGGTCGAGTCCGGCACGAGCGGGACGGTGGCGGTGCGGAGGTGGGTGTTGGATTCGTCGGTCTCCGAGGTGGCGCCCCAGCCGAGGATGGTGCCGGTATCGGATTGGGGGGCAGCGACTTTCAGGAACGGGCCGGGTTGGGGTGCGTCGAGGGTGAGCACGGCGAGGTCGCTGTGGTGGACGGTCTCGCCCTCGAAGTCGGTGTCGTGAAAATCGGGGTGAACGCGAATGCCCTTGACGCCCACCGTGATTCCGCTGGACGAGCGAAGATCGCTGCGGCCGAAGGTGACGGTGAGCGCGCGCGGGGCGAACCGCGCCAGGTCGACGCAGTGCGCCGCCGTGAGCACCTGATCGGGTGCGATGAGCGCGCCCCCGCAGAACTGCCCGGAAGGCCTGGTGAAGTACAGCGGACTACCGACGGCGGCAAGCCACGGATACGCACCCGCCTCCACCTCCGACCCACCCACGATCGCCGACGCGGGCCCGGCGGGCAGGCCGACCGCGATGAGCGCGGCGGCGAGGACGCCGGCACTTCGACGCAAGGAGCGCACGGCCGGACTCATGGCGTGCGCGCCGCGGCGTGGATGGCTACCAGGCGGGCGGCGCGGATCGCGTCCCAGAGGGGGCGGAGCAGGGACTCCTGGGTGCCGATTGCGCTGGCGGAGGTCGGTGAGGCGGCCGGTTCTCGTTGGGCCACGGTGAGAATGGCGGCGACGTGGTCGGCGGTGTCGAGAATCTTCCTGGCGCGCAAGGGAATCGAGTCGGGGTAGTCGTGCCGGGAGTAGTCGGCGAGCTCGGCCTCGATGAGTTCGCGCGGGTCGGAGTCGGCCGAGCCGATCGAGGTGGTGTGCAGCTGCATGAGTGCGTCGGCGGCGTCGCGGACCGCCTCGCGCATCGCGTACTCGGCCTCGCCGAGCGACATGTCCTGGCCGGGCGCCTGCGGTATCGGGGTGCTGTAGATCGACCACTGGAGTGTGTCGTCGTCGGTCCACTGCGGGATCAGGCCGGTGCCCTCCGCGCCGGGCACGCCGATCAGCAGCCCCTCCTGGGCCTCGATCGCGTCGGCGGCGAAGGCGGTGCCGGTGGGCAGGCCGCGCACGTCGCCCGGCACCGGAAGCACCAGCCGCAGCTGGGCGCCGGGCTGGGCCATGTTCTCGCGAATCACCTTGAGCAGCGCCATCATTCCGGTGCCGGGCAGGTTGCCGCGGGAGGACCACGGCAGGTCGGTGCGGCCACCGGTGACGGGGTCGCCCGCCGCGATGGTGTGCTGGGGCGCCCACGCGTGCAGGGCCTCCAATACGTCGTCGGGCGCGCTACAGCCGGCCAGCCATGAGCCGGCCCACACCGTCAGCGTGGCACTAGGAGAGCACATAATTATCGAGCATAAAGGGTGACGGAATTTCGCGGGCTCTCCCGGAAAGGGCATTCGGCGCGCGGTGGTCCGAGCCGCCCCGCCGGACCTGCTACTCCGGCTCGGTGACGAAGTCGATGAGGCGCTCGACCGCCCCGATGAGCGGCGCCTCCAGATCGCGGAACGACTCGACCGCGCCGTAGACGCGGCGCCACCCGTCCTGCGGCGTGCCCCAGCCCAGTCGAGCGCAGACGCCGGTCTTCCAGTCCTCGCCGCGCGGCACGTCCGGCCACGCGGCGATCCCGACGGTCGCCGGGCGCACCGCCTGCCAGACGTCGATGAACGGATGCCCGGTCACCAGCACGTTCGGGCCGAGGCCGGTGGTGAGCTGAGTCTCCTTGGACCCGCTGACCAGATGGTCGACGAGCACCCCGACCCGGCGGCCGGGCCCGGGCGCGAACTCGGTGAGCCGCTCGGCGAGGTTGTCCAGCCCCTCGAGATGCTCGACCACGACGCCCTCGACGCGCAGATCGTGTCCCCACACCCGCTCGACGAGCGCGGCGTCGTGCACGCCCTCCACCCAGATCCGGCTGGCCTTGGCGACGCGGGCGCGCAAACCCTCCACCCGGGTCGAACCGGACGCCGAGCGCGTCGGCTGCTTCGGCGCGGCGGCCGTCGGACGGATCAGCGTCACCGGCTCGCCGTCGATGAGGAAGGCGGCCTCGCGCATCGCGAACAGCCGCACGGCGCCGCGCGCGTCCTCGAGTTTCACGAACTCGCCGTCGTAGCTGCGGTCGAAACCCACGACGGCGCCGCAGAATCCGCTGGCCGCGTCCTCGACCACGAGGTCGCGCTCGGCCGTGACCCGCGGTACCGCGCGCTTTTTCGCGCGCGCGTGTCCGGAGAAGATGTCGCCGCCATAGCTGTTGTGCCCGCTCACCCGCCTGAAGCTAGCACCGCCGCTGGAGATTTCGAGACAGCGGCTCGGCGCGCATTCGTGATTCACCCGAGATCTGAAGCCGTGTCAGTGCGGCCCCTGATCACCCCCTGCGCACTAGAGTGGATGCGTGGCCGCAATAGTTTGGCTGGTCGCGGGCCTTCTGCTCGCGGCGGCCGAGATGCTCACCGGGGATCTGACGCTGCTCATGCTCGGTGTCGCGGCCCTGGGCACCGCGGGCGTGAGCGCGGTGGCGGACACGACGCTGGTGGTGGACGCCGTCGTCTTCGGCGTGTTGACGCTCGTGCTGTTCCTCGGCGTGCGGCCGCTGCTGCGGCGGCGCTTCGGCACGCCGCCGCCGATCCCGACGAATGTCGCTGCGCTGGAAGGCAAGTCGGCGCTGGTGCTGGAGCAGGTCGCCGCGCACGCCGGCCGGGTGAAGCTGGACGGCGAGGTCTGGACCGCGCGGCCGATGGACGAGTCCGAGGTGTACGAACCGGGTACGAAGGTGTATGTCATGAGGATCGAAGGCGCGACCGCCGTCGTCTGGAAGGGGCCGTAATGGCTGTACTGATCGTTGCCGCCGTGCTCGTGCTCTTGATCGTGGTGGTGGTGTTCAAATCGATCGCGCTGGTGCCGCAGGCCGAGGCCGCGGTGATCGAGCGGCTCGGCCGGTATTCGCGCACGGTGTCCGGGCAGCTGACGTTCCTCGTCCCGTTCGCCGACCGCATCCGCGCCAAGGTGGATCTGCGCGAGCGGGTGGTGTCGTTCCCGCCGCAGCCGGTGATCACCGAGGACAACCTCACCCTGCACATCGACACCGTGGTGTATTTCCAGGTCACCAGCCCGCAGGCGGCCGTGTACGAGATCAGCAACTACATCGCCGCCGTCGAGCAGCTCACCGTCACCACGCTGCGCAACGTGGTCGGCGGCATGACCCTCGAGCAGACGCTGACCTCGCGTGATCAGATCAACGGCCAGCTGCGCGGCGTGCTGGACGAGGCCACCGGGCGCTGGGGTCTGCGGGTGGCGCGCGTCGAGCTGAAGAGCATCGATCCGCCTGCCTCCATCCAGGAGTCGATGGAGAAGCAGATGAAGGCCGACCGCGAGAAGCGGGCCATGATCCTCACCGCGGAGGGCACCCGCGAATCGCAGATCAAGATGGCCGAGGGCGCCAAGCAGGCGCAGGTGCTCTCCGCCGAGGGCGCCAAGCAGTCGGCGATCCTCGAGGCCGAGGGCGAACGGCAGAGCCGCATCCTGCGCGCGCAGGGTGAGCGGGCCGCCTCCTACCTGCAGGCGCAGGGCCAGGCCAAGGCCATCGAGAAGGTCTTCGCCGCGATCAAGAACGGCAAGCCGACGCCGGAACTGCTTGCCTACCAATACATGCAGACGCTGCCGATGGTCGCGCGCGGCGACGCGAACAAGGTGTGGCTGGTGCCGAGCGACTTCGGCAAGGCCCTGGAGGGCTTCGCCACGAGCTTCGGCAGCAAGGGCGAGGACGGCATCTTCCGCTACGAGCCGCCCGCCTCCGACGGCGAGCCGACCCGGGTGGAGGACGACTCCGACGACGTCGCGGAGTGGTTCGACACCGCGTCCGACCCGACCATCGAGCGCGCGGTGCGCGCGGCGGAGGAGACGGCGCGCAAGCCCGTCGAGGGCCTGATGACCGCGGCGACGCCCGGCGCGGTGACACCCGGTGCGCCGCAGCAGGCCGTGCCGCATCAGCCCTCGCCGCATCAGCCGGTGATGCCCGCGCGGGAGGAGGCGTTCCCGCCGCCGGAGGATTCGCCACAGCAGCAGCTGCCGCAGCAACAGCCGCCGCAGCAGCAGCCGCCGGCCTACCGGCCCGACGACCCGCACGGTCGGCCGTGGCAGCCGCCGGAGAGTTTCTCGAAGTAGGCGACTGCGCGCGGTAGTCGGTCAGGGGGGGTCATGCGAACCAGGCGGGAAGTACTGGGGATGGCGCTGGTCGCGCCGCTCGCGGCCGCCTGCGCACCCGATCTGTTGCTCGGCAATCCCGGTGCGGTTCGTATCGGCGTGTCGTGGAGCGGTTCGGAGTTGGCGGCGTTCCGCACGGTGCTGGCCCGGCTCGGCTACGACCGCCCGGTCGACGTCGTCCCGCTCGGCGACGACATCGAGACGGCGTTCACCGCCGGTGGCCGGTCCGCGCCCGACATCGTCATGCTGCCGCGGGCGGGCCGGGTGCGGCCGCTGGCCGAGCAGCGCAAGTTGCGGCCGGTCGGCGAGGGGTTGTGGTCCGACGAGCTCGGCCCGCGCTACCCGGACGTCTGGCGACAGTTGTTGCAGCACAACGGGAAACCGTACGGCGTGCCGTTCAAGGCGGCCGACAAGTCGCTGGTCTGGTACAACCGTCAGCTCGTCGCGGAGTACGGCCTCGGCGACCCGGCGGGCTGGACCCTCGCGGACTGGCTCGACCGCATGGAGGTGCTCGCCGAGACGCCGGTGCGGCTGCTCGCGCTCGGCGCGGCGGACGGCTGGGTGCTCACCGACGTGTTCGAGAACGCGCTGCTCGCCGAGTCGCCGCGGATCTACGACGAGGTGGCCGTCGCCCGCGACAACCGGGTCTGGGAGAGCCCCGCGGTGCGGGCCGCGTTCGATCACCTCGGGTCGCTGTGGGGGCATCGGCACGCGTTTCCCGGCGGTATCGCAGGCGCATTGACGAAGCAGTTCCCGGACGCGGTGCGCGAGGTGTTCGAGCACCGGCGCGCGGTGATGGTCGTGGAGGCGGACTTCGCCGAGCCGATCGTGCGCGCCGCGGTGCGCCGGTCGGGGCGGCGCGTGGAGGACGTGGTGGGGGTGGCGGCGTTTCCCGCCGTGGCGGCCGGGCTGGACGCGCCGCGGATCGTCGGCGGGGACGTCATGGTGGTCACCGAGTCCGCGAACGACCGCGCCATGGAGTTGGTCGCGTTGCTGGCCGCGCCGTCGGCGCCGCTGCCGTGGATCGAGGAGGACGGCGGCTTCATCGCGCCGAATCTCCGGACGAGCGCACGGTATTCGCCGTTTCTCGAACCGTCGGCCCGTTCGCTCGGGCGACGCACCGCCTTCGATCTGTCGGATCGGATCGGCGCGGTCGGCGGACGAAACGGGTTGTGGCGCATACTGACCGACTTCCTGGTCACCGTCGGGGACGGGAAGACGGAGCGACTCGAGGCGGCGACCGATCGCGCCATCGCGGCGCTCGGCGCGGTGGATCAGGGGCGGCGATGACGGGAACGCGTGGGTGATGACCGGTCTGCCTGAGTACAAGCCCCACAACCTGCGGATCGAGCTCGCGACCCGCCGGATGCGGGGGCCGCTGATCGCGGGCAGCCATCCGCGACGGTGGGTCGGCTGGGCGGCCGGGCTGCCCGCCACCGTGCTGACGGTCTCGCTGCTGGTGGTGCCGATGGTGTGGTCGGTGGTGCTGGCGGTGCGCGCGCGGCCACTGGTGGTGGGCTCGTGCCTGCTGGTCGCGGTGGGTGCGGTCGGGGCTACTCAGCTCGTCCGGCATCGGACGGGATTTCGGTTGGTGTTCTTGCCGATTCCGAGCGGGCTCGTCGTCGCGGGGTTGTGGATGCTCAGGTCCGCGCTCGGGTGGGACGGCAGCTGGGCGTATGTGCGCACCTTGCTGTGGGTGCTGTTCGGGACGGTTCTCTTGGCGCTGGCCCTCGGGATCGCTTGGTGGGGAAGGGATTCGCGGTGGTCGTGGTGGCCGCTGATCGTGCCGTTCGGGATCTCGGCGCTGGTGTCCGGGGTCGCCTTCCGGCTGATCTTCCAGTATCTGGCGGATCGGTTCGGCATCGAAAGCATTGCGGCGTACCGGGTTTGGTTCATGGCGATGCTGGGGTCGGCGTTCCTGTGGACCTGGCTCGGGTTCGTCACCGGGCTGTTCCGGGCCGCCATCCGCGCCATCGAGACCGATCCGGCCCGCTCCGGCGAGCTGACGCGCGGGGGAAGGCCGCTGCCGGTGCGGCTCTACGTCGCGCTGCGGCCCGTGCTGCTGATCGTCGGGCTCGCCGTGGGCGTCGCCGCGGCCAGGGTCTTCGACGTGGTGCTGATCGGGGTGCCCGGTTCGATGCAGTACCAGGTCGACAGCGCGACCGTGCACTGGTGGCGGCTGGCCACCGACTCCGATATCGAAGCGGGGGTCGCGACGGCCTACGGACTGCCGCTCGCGGTTCTGGTCGGCTATCTCGGCTGGCTGTTGCAGCACGATGTGCGCAGGCATCGGACCAGTTGGTCGTCGCCCAGGGCGCGGGCGCCCGAGGTGGCGTGGCAGCCCGCGAAACCGTTGCGGGCCGCGGCGGTGCTGACGGTGTCGGCGTTGGCGCTGGTGCCGATCGTCGCGCTGATCGTGGCCACGCTGCGGGATCGAGACGGCTGGGGTTTCGGGGCTTTCACGCGCATGTGGCGCGACCCGGCCCTGCTGCGCTCGCTGGAGACGACCGCGTGGGTGGCGGCGCTGGCGACGCTCGTCGTGGTGGCCGCCGCGGTGCCGGTCGCGTATCGCCTTGCGGCACTTCGCTCCGACCGTCCGGCCGCGGCCATCGCGGTGGTCGCTCTCGTCGTGCTGTCCGTGCTGCCGGTGCAGAGCTACCTCGGGCCGGTGGACACCTTCATCGAAACCTACGGACTCTCCGGAACGCGAATCCCGTTGATTGTGCTGCACGCGGCGGCCGGCCTGCCGATCGCCATCCTTGTCCTGCGCGGCGCCCTGCTGGCCCCGCCGGGCAGCCCCGCCGCCGACGCCCTGCACGGGCTGGCCGGTCCGGGGACGATCGCCCGGCGCGTGCTGAGCACGGCGGGACCAGCGCTCGGCGCGGTCGCGGTGCTCGAATTCATCCAGGTCTGGAACGATTTCGTGATCGGGCTGCTGATCAGCGGCGCGGGCGCGACGCCGTGGTCGCTGCTGCTCTGGGGCGAGGCGCGCCAATTCGGCGAGAACTCGGCGCAATTGGCGGCGGGGGCGCTCATGTCGGCGATCCTGCCCGTCGCGTTGTTGCTTGCCACCTGGCGGCGATGGTTGGTGCCCGGTCTCACCGGTGGGGCGCTGCGATGAGCGGTGACGAGCCGAACACGCCGAGATCCTCTGTGTGGCAGGGGTTTCTGGGTACCGCGTCGGTAGTGGCCTATGCGCTGCTGTTCGAGTTGGCGCGGAATCTGGTGCTGAACTCGTTCGGGGAGAGTGCGGCCGTGAAGGTGGCGGCGGGGACGCTGCGGTGGCTGTCGGTGCTCGTCGTCGCGGTGGCGGCCGTGTATGTGGGGTATCGGTTCTTGCAGCGGTATCGCGAGAAGGCGCGTACGGCACGAGAACTCGCGATGATCGCGGATTTGATCGAGCCCGGGCCTCGGGTGGATGTCGCGCCCGTGCCGCGGCCGGATCGGACCACGGACGAGCGGTGGAACGATCCGCTCGTCGCGGTGTTGCGGGACCTGCCCGTGAATGATTTCGAGACGGCCGCGTTGCTTGCTGTGTTGGCCGCCATTCTCGAGACGGAGGCTCGCCTGTCGGAGGCGCCGGAAGAGCGGCAGTTCACGGCTCCGACGGTGCTCGCCCGGCTGGTCGAGAGGGGAGTCGTCGTTTGCCTTGGGGTGCAACGCTATTGCCTGAGCAAAGAGCCTGGGCAGCCCACCAAGGAAGAAGTGCTCGCGGGACCGCAGTGGCGGGCCGCATTGACCGCGCTCGTGCGGTTCTACGCGGATCGGGCCACACGGTGGGTGTTCGCGCTGGATTCGGTGCGGTTCGCGGCCGGAGCGCGACGGTGGTTCGACGCCGAGGAACCTGTTCTGCGCGAGCTCGTTTCGCAATGCGCGTTGCTCGGTGCGGCGGTACCGGTGAACCTGGTGCCGGAACTGGTGCGCATCGGGGACGCGTTGGACGGGTGGTACGCCCGAATGGGCAAGCGGGAGCACCATCGCCGGGTGGCCGCGAAGCTGAGCCGGGTATCCGGGCTGGAAAACCTTGTGGCGCAAAGAGATCTGGTTCGCATGCGGGCGAATCTGCTGCGCGAGAGGCCGAGGCGCTACCGGCCACGGAACCTGTCCACCAGCCTGGCGGCGCGTTGGGAGCATCGCGCGGCGCTGCGCCTGCTGGAGCGGCGGAGACCGCTCGGGCGCGGACGGCGTGGCGTCGATCTGGCCGAGGTGGCGGCCGGGTTGGAGGCGGCGTGGTGGGCACTGCCACGGGAAGATGTGGCTGGTGAGGTGTGCGCGCTGATCAATCTGGCCGTCGTGCACCTGCGGCAGGGCAGGCTCGATGCCGCCCAGGACCGCCTAGAACTGGCCGCATCGCTCACCCGCACCGGCCGCGACCCCGACGGTCGCGCGCACATCCGGGAGACCATGGGCGTCGTGTGGTGGGCGCGCGGCGAGTTTCACCGCGCTTTGCGCTCCTGGCAGCAGGCCCTGACCGGCTACCGCGCACTCGCCGACGACCCCGGCACCGCCCGCTGCTTGCAACATCTCGGCTCCGCCATGATCGTCGCCCCCGAATACGGCGCCACCCTCCTCGCCGCCGATTCGACGCCGACCCCCGAGCAAGTTCAGCGTCAGGCCACCGGCTGGCTCGCCGAAGCCCACCGCCTCCACCGCCTGCATCGCCTGCACCGCCCGGACGCCGAGTGCCACGCGCAACACTATGTCGCCCAAGCTCGTTCGACGGGTCTTGTCCCGCTCGACCACATCGACCAGTGGCCTCTTCCGCTTCCCGACCCAGCTATCCGCTGACAGCCTGCCGCCTGCTTCTGGTGTGCACCCGGAGCACACCCCGGAGTCGGCCGTGCGGCGGAGGGCGGATGCGTCGCGGCGGTGCGAACTACTTGCGACCGACATGATCGCTGGCAGCAGACGCCCTCGTCGCCACACCCTTCGACACCGGTGACGGGGCGAGCCCCGGGTTGGCGGTGTGACGGAGGGCGGGGGTGGGGTGGCGGTGGCAGACTGCGGGGTATGACGACTACCGAATGGGACGATGTGGATGGCTACATCGTGGAGACGCTCGTGCAGGACGCGGACACGGACGCGGCGCTGAGGGCGAACGCGGCGGCGAACCTGCCGGCGATCGATGTCTCGCCGCCACAGGGAAAGTTTCTGTATCTCCTCGCGCGGACGGCGCGGGCGCGGCGGGTGCTGGAGATCGGCACGCTGGGCGGGTACAGCACGATCTGGCTGGCGCGCGCGGTCGGTGAGAAGGGGAAGGTGGTCACCCTCGAGTTCGAGCCCCGGCACGCCGAGGTGGCGCGCAAGAACCTCGACAACGCCGGTGTCGGCGAGCGCGTCGACATCCGCGTCGGCCCCGCCCTGGACACCCTGCCGCAACTCACCGACGACGACCCCTTCGACCTCGTCTTCATCGATGCCGACAAGGTCAACAACTCCAACTACATCCAGTGGGCCCTGCGCCTGACCCGCCCCGGTTCGACCATCATCGTCGACAACATCGTCCGCAAGGGTGGCCTCGCCGACGCCACCTCCCAGGACGAGATGATCCGCGCCAGCCGCGCCGCCGTCGAACTACTGGCCGCCGAGCCGACCCTCGACGCCACGGTCGTCCAGACGGTAGGCACCAAGGGCTGGGACGGTTTCGCATACGCGGTGGTGAACGGCGAGCCGACGGACTGAAATCACGAGATCGCGGACGGCGCGGCGTGAATTCCCACCGAGCACGCGGCGTCGCCCGCACCCGGGCCTGTGGCGCAGTTCGCGATCGAGCACAGCGCCGCTGCGATCAATCACTCTGCGTACCAACAGGTTCAGTCTGTCGTCACCCGCCATGCGCCTCGTTTCGAGATCTCGAGGACGAGGGCGGCGATGTTCCAGGCGTCGTCTTCGCCGCGGTGGTGGCGGCCTTCGAGGGGGAGGCCGGCGATGTGTAGCGCGCCGGCCATTCCTTGACGGCGGCGAAGGTCGTACGCCTCGGCGAAGAGTTGTTTGGCGTTGGTGTGGCGGTGGTTGAAGGGGTAAGGGGTGGTGGTCGCGGTGCATTGGGATCGGAACTGTTTGCGGTCGTAGTCGCCCCAGCTGGCCCATGGGCGTATTCCGGCCTCGTGTTCCGTGGCCAGCAGTCGGCAGGCTTCGGTGAAGGAGAGGCCCGTGTCGACCTCGTCCTGCGTCAGGCCGGTGAGCTGGGTGCAGAATTCGCTGACGGTGGAGCGGGCGGGGCGGACCAGGATGCGGTGCTTGCCGCGTCGTTCGCCCGCGGCCAAATCGACCACGGTCACGCCGATTTCGATGATCTCGCTCACCGCGCCAGGCGGTGTCGCGCCGTCCCAGCAGGTCGCCTCGACGTCGACGACGTTGAGCAGCCCCGTATGTCCTCCCATGCCGTCGAGCGTAGGGACCATCTCCGGGGTGCTCAATTGATTTGAATCCCGCTGGCCGGGACTGGCTTTCCGCGAACCTGTCCGAGCCGCCCTTTGATTACATAACATCTCGTAACGTAATTGGGCGCCGCCGTCCGGAGCGCGCGCCGGTGAGGAGCGGTCGGTGCGAAGTCACGGGAACAGCAGGCCCAAGGCTCGCGGAAACCCCGGCCGATGAAGGTCGACCTGCGGCTGGACGCGAAGCTCGAGGACACGGCGGCCAGGGCTGCGGAACTGGTCGCGCTCGGGGCCGACGGACTGTTCACCTTCGAGGGCGCCAACGACGTGTTCGTGCCGCTCACGCTGGCCGCCGCCGCGGTGCGGGCGGACCTGATGTCCAACGTGGCCATCGCCCTGCCGCGCAGCCCGCTGCATCTGGCGCACGTCGCCTACGACCTGCAAACGTTGAGCCGCGGGCGTTTCCGCCTCGGCCTCGGCTCACAGATCCGCCCGCACATCGAAAAACGCTATGGCGCACAGTGGTCCGAACCGGCCGCGCGCATGCGCGAGACGGTGCTCGCGATCAAAGCGATCTTCGCCGCGTGGGAGGGCCACGCGCCGTTGCGATTCCAGGGGCGGTTCACCACGCATACCCTGATGCCCAAGGCGTTCGATCCCGGCCCCAACCCATACGGGCCGCCCGAGGTGTGCCTCGGTGCGCTCGGCCCGCGCATGACGCGCGCCGCGGCGGAGGTCGCCGACGGCTTGCTGGTGATGCCGTTCAACAGCGCCAAGCACTTTCGCGACCGCACCATGCCCGCGGTCGCGGCCGGGCTTGCGGCCGCCGAGCGGGAACCGGGCGACCTCCGGATCTACCCGCAGATCATCGTCGGCGTAGGACGCACAAACGCTGAATTGGATGCCGCCGCAACGGGTGTGCGGGCACTGCTGGCGTTCTACGGCTCCACGCCCGCCTACCGGCCGGTGCTCGAGGTCGAGGGCTGGTCCGCGTTGCAGCCGGAGCTGAACGCGCTCAGCAAGCGAGGAGATTACGCCGCGATGACCGCCCTCATCGATGACACGATGCTCGAAACGCTGGCCGTGCACGGCACTCCCGAACAGTGCGCGGCCGCGATCCTGGCGCGTTTCGGCGATTACACCGACCGAGTGTGCTGCTACTTCCCCGGCTATCCGGTGTCCAACACCCATGTGGCAGAGCTGATTCAGGCCTTGCGGGCAGGAACGGCGTGAGCGAGGTCCAAGCGCGGGTCGAGAACGGAGTCGCCGTGCTGACCCTGCATCGACCCGAGCGCCGCAACGCGTTCACCAAGCGCATGGGCGCGGCGCTGGGGGAGTACTACCGCGCCTTCGACGCCGACGACGCCGTGCGCGCCATCGTGCTCACCGGCACCCCACCCGCGTTCTGTGCCGGCGCGGACCTCGGCGGCGCGGCGGACACCTTCGCGGCCCCCGCCGACGCGGACTTCAGCGCGTCCCCGGTGTCGCCGCCCACGTTCGAACTGCGCAAGCCCGTCATCGCCGCGATGAACGGGCACGCGATCGGCATCGGCTTCACCCTCGCCATGCAGGCCGACATCCGGTTGGTCGCCGACGACGCGTCCTACGCGGTGCCGCAGGTGCGCTTCGGCATGGTCCCGGACGCCATGGCGCACTGGACGATTCAGCACCTGGCCGGCGCCGCCGTCGCCGCCGACGTCCTGCTGACCGGCCGCAAACTCGACGGCGCGGAGGTCGTCCGCCTCGGCTTGGCGAGCCGCAGCCTCCCCGCCGCCGAGGTTCTCCCCGCGGCGATGACGATGGCGCACGACATCGCCACCTACGTCGCCCCCATGTCGGCGGCCCTGTGCAAGAAACTCCTGTGGGACACCGCCCGCCACGGCTACGGCCCCGAGCAGGTGGCCGCACTCGAGACCGAACTCCACCACCGAGTGATGGGCACACCCGACGCCGCAGAAGGCGTCCGCGCCTACCTCGCCCATCGTGAACCACAGTGGTCGGCACGATTATCCGAGCAGTGGCAACACGGCGGCTCAACGCAGTAGGTTGCCACCCAGACTATTCGGTCCCGCAGCAGCATACTGTTCGACCACGCGTGGCGACCCGACCGGACAGAAGGGGCGAGGTCGAGCGCCGCCGGTGAGCACCATGCGCGTGCCGAGCCGCAACCGTTCCTCGATTCGTGAAGGGCCCAAGGATTCCCCCGTCAGGGAATCAACACAACCTTGCCGGTCGTCCCTCGGCTTTCTAACGCCCGGTGCGCCAGCGCCGCGTCCGCGAGCGGAAACCGTTGCACAGCAGGGCGTAGCCGTCCGGCGGCCGCTTCCTCCATCGCGCGGTCCTCCAGGGTGCGCAGCTCGCCGCCCGCGCGCTGAAGCATCGGCGGGCCGAGGACGAACTCGGAGGTGATGCCGCGCGCGGCCAGCTCTTCCTGCGGGAGAGCCGGGGCGCCAGCGTCTTTCGGGCTCTGGCCGGACGCGCCGTACACCAGGTGCTGCCCGCCCTTGCCGAGCAGGTCGAGGGCGGAGCGCGCCGTCTCGCCGCCGACGGAGTCGAACAGGACGCTCGCGCGCCGATCCGCGAGGAAAGCTCGGACCTTTTCGGGCCAGTCGGCGAGCAGGTAGTCGACGGCGAGGTCCGCACCGTTGCGTTGCACGAGTTCGACTTTGGCCGGCCCGCCGGCGAGGCCGATCACGGTCGCTCCGGCGTTCTTCGCGTATTGCACCAGGAGCGTGCCGATTCCGCCCGCCGCGGCCGTCACGAGGGCGACGCTGTCGGGGCCGAGCTCGGTGAACTGCAGGATGCCCATGGTGGTCCGGCCCGTGCCGATCATCGCCACCGCCTCGGCGGGATCGAGATTCGCCGGAATCTCGTGCAGCCGAGCGGCTTCCGTCACGGCGAGTTCCGCGTAGCCGCCCGGCACTGCGCCCAGGTGCGCGACGACCCGCTTGCCGAGCCAGCTCGGATCGACCTCGGCCCCCACCGCGTCGACCGTTCCGGCGACCTCCCGGCCGGGCACGGTAGGCAATTCGGGCACGAGGTAAGGCCCCGGCAGCCCCTTGCGCAATGCGGTGTCGACGAGGTGAACCCCGGCCGCCGCCACGGTGATTCGCACTTGGTCGGCTGCGGGGGCCGGATCGGGCAAGGTCTCGTAGCGCAGATTCTCCGCGGGGCCGAAGGCGTGAAGACGGATCGCGTGCACGGGGTCGCTCCTGTTCGTTGTGGTCGCCGACCACCGTGCAACATCAACTAAGGTTTATGTCAAGTCGGCCCGCTGCCGCGCCCTGATCTCGAAGCCGTCGCACAGCGCGGCGAGCCCGGCGTACAGCAGATCCTCCTGGGAGAGGTCGTTGATCCCGCTGCCCTCCAGGTCGGCCAGCGCCGAGGGCACCGGCAGCTGTGATTTTCCTTTCAGCATGGTGCGCAGCCCGTTGTCGCCCTCGGGGTTCATCCCCTTGCGGGCCATCAGCGCGGCGCTGATGTGCGGCAGGGTCGCGCCGGAGATGTGGTTCCACACGGCGAACGCCATGGTCGTCGCCTCCCGCGTCGACACATCGAGCTCGGCGAAGCCCTCGACCATCCAGGCGAGGCAGGCCAGGCTCTGCGGTCCGAAGCTGTAGCGCGGGGTGGCGAAGGTGAGCAGCACCCACGGATGCTGTTGATAGAGCGCCCAATCGATCTCTGCGGCGATGCGGACCCGGTCGCGCCAGGTCCACTGCTGACCCTCCGCCGACGGATAAGGATTGCGCCGCGCCACCTCGTCGGTCATCGCCTCGAGCAGTTCGTCCTTGTTCGCGACGTGCCGGTACAGCGACATGGCGCCGACGCCCAACCGGTCCGCGATCCGCCGCATGGACAACGCGTCGAGACCCTCTTCGTCGGCGAGCGCTATCGCGGTGTCGATGATGGCGGCTCGGTTGAGCTTGGGCTCAGACATCCCATGACTCACTTTCACTTCCTACGGACTTTGCGTACACTGTACTCCAGTTCGTGCGTACGGCGTACGCGAGAGGGAGAGGATTACTCAGGATGACAGACGTTGAGGCAGTGCGCCCCGCGGAGGCGGCGCCTGCTGTCGGCTCACGCCGGGCCTGGTTCGGCCTCGCGGTCCTGCTGCTGCCGGTGCTGCTGGTGTCGATGGACATCTCGGTGCTGTTTCTGGCCATGCCGACCCTCACCGTCGACCTCGACCCCTCGGCCGCCCAGCAGCTGTGGATCCTCGACATCTACGGCTTCCTGCTCGCCGGCCTGCTCATCACCATGGGCAACCTCGGCGACCGGATCGGGCGGCGCAACATCCTGCTCGCCGGCGCCACGATCTTCGGCATCGCCTCCGTGCTGGCCGCCTTCGCGCCGAGCGCCGTGGTGCTCATCCTCGCGCGGGCGCTGATGGGCGTCGGCGGCGCGACCCTGCTGCCGTCCAGCCTCGCGCTGATCTCCACGCTGTTCCCCAACCCGCGCGAGCGGGCCGCCGCCATCGGCGTGTGGACCGCGTTCTTCGCGGGCGGCTCGGCCGTCGGACCGATCATCGGCGGCGTGCTGCTGCACCAATTCTGGTGGGGCTCGGTGTTTCTCATCAATATCCCGGTGCTGCTGATCCTGCTCGCCTTCGGGCCGCTGCTGCTGCCCGAGCACCGGTCGGGCCTGCGCGGGCCGCTGGACCTGCCGAGCGTCGCGCTGTCCATCGGCGGCATCCTGCCGCTGGTCTACGGGGTCAAGCACGCGGCGGCCGACGGGATCGACGCCGAGGCGATCCTCACCTCGCTGATCGGCGTCGTGGTCCTGATCGTGTTCGTGCGCAGGCAGCGCAAACTCGACGAGCCGCTGCTGGATCTGCGGTTGTTCACCCGCGCCGGGTTCTCCGTGGCCATCGGCTCCAGCCTCGTCGGCATGATGTCGCTGGCCGCGATGAGCTACCTCACCAGTATCTACCTGCAGTCGGTCACCGGGCGCGACCCGCTCGCCTCGGCCGTGCTCGGCGTGCCGATGGCGGTCGCGGTGTTCATCTGCTCGATGAGCGGCGCGCGGGTCGGCCGGCGGTTCGGCACGCGCAACACCTTCGTCTTCGCGCTCACGGCCTCGGCCGTCGGCAACCTCATGCTGCTCGGCGTAGGCGTGCACGGCGGGCTGTGGTGGTATCTGGTCGGGTCCACCGTCGCGGGCGTCGGTTACGGCCTGGCGTTCACCCTGGTGTCGGACGTCGCGGTGTCCTCGGTGCCCGCCGAGCGCGCCGGCTCGGCCGTCGGCATCTCGGAGACCAGCTTCGAGCTCGGCAACTCGCTCGGCTTGGCGTTGCTGGGATCGCTTGCGGCACTGATCTTCCGCTCCGGCGGCGACTACGCCGCGACGCTGGGGGAGACCATCCAGGAGGCGAACGGCGACGCTGGGCTGATCGAGTCGGCGCGCGAATCCTTCGTCGCCGGAATGCATATCGCCACCGCGGTCGGCGCCACGCTGCTCGTCGCCATGGCGATGATCGCTCGATTCGCCTCGCCCCGAGAGGTTTCCGCGAACGTCAGCGGGCACTAGCACGGCGCGCCTCCCACAAACGCGGCGGTGTTCGCGATATAATCAGATGTCATGTTTTCGCATGATTCGGCCGACGCCGAGCACTCGCACGACACCGCCGCGGTGCAGGGCTTCATCCGCCGCTACGACGACGCCATCCAAGCAGCGGATTTCGCCGCCATGCCAAGCTTTTTCGACCCCCAGGTCCTGGTGGTGACGCCGACGTCGAGCCGGTGCCTGTCCCGCGAGGAGTTCGTGGCCGCGGCCGAAGCCCGTGCGCGCCACATGGATTCGGTGCCGAGGGCGGAACTCGTCGAACAGGCGACCACCGAACTCGGCGGCCACTACTGGCTCACCTCGGTCCTGTGGCGGTTGGCCCTCGACGACCGACGCCTCGACCTCTACAGCGACTTCCTGGTCCGGCGCGTCGAGGACGAACTGCGCATCGCCGCCTACCTCGCCCGTCAGGATCTGCCGCGACTGATTCGCGAGGCCGGCGAGCAAGCCTGAGTTACCGCGGGTGAAATTGGCGCGCTGCTAATACAGTCGGAGGCGTGAACGAAACACCCGCGCAGCGCAACGGGCGGCCGATCGCCGAGCGAGTGGCGGCGCGACTGCTGTATCCGACCACCCGGCCGCGCGAGAAATCGGTGCGCGAGGCCGTGGCGGGGAAAGTCGTGCTGATCACCGGGGCGTCACACGGGATCGGGAAGGCCAGTGCGCGCAAGCTCGGGGCGGCGGGCGCGGTCGTGCTGCTCGTCGCCCGCTCCGCCGACGACCTGAACCGGGTCGCGGCCGAGATCGAGGGCGAGGGTGGCACCGCGCACGTCTACCCGGCCGACCTCACCGACATGGACGCGGTCGAGCGGCTCGGGCGGCGGTTGCTCGCCGAGCACGGGCATCTCGATGTGGTGATCAGCAACGCGGGCAAGTCGATTCGGCGTCCGATCAGCGAGTCCTACGATCGCTTCCACGACTTCACCCGCACCATCGACGTCAACTACCTCGGCCCGGTGCGCCTGCTGCTCACCCTGCTGCCGGACATGCGCGAACGCGGACAGGGCCACATCGTCAACATCTCCACCTGGGGAGTGCTTGCCCCGCCCGCCCCGCGGTGGGCCGCCTACGGCGCGTCGAAAACCGCGTTCGACGTCTGGCTGCGCAGCGTCGCCGCGGAGGTTTCCGGCGACGGCGTCACCACCACCTCCGTCTACATGCCCTTGGTGCGGACCAGAATGAGTGCGCCCACCGACTTCAGTCGCGTCCCCGGCCTCACCGTCGACGAGGCCGCCGACCTCGTCTGCCACGCCGTCACGGCCAAGCCCCGCGAGATCGCCCCCTGGTGGTCCGCCCCCGTTCAAGCCTGGACCAGTCTTACGCGAAACCAGGTCCAGCGGTTCTTCGAACGCGGTCTGTCCCGGCTGCCCGGAATTCCGGGGTGAATCGGGTGCGGCCATCGGTGAGGGAGCCGCTGCCGGCCCCCTCACCGACGAAGTCTCAGCGCGACACTTCCTGACTGACGCCGCTCGGGCCGTCATAGGTGCGATCGGGAATCCGCTGTAGCTGCGAGATGACATCGTTGTCCGCGCCGTTCGACCGTGCGGCCTGGACCAGACCGTCGCGATCGCAGGGATAGTCGACGCCGTGCAGGTACTTCTGCAGTTCGATCGGATTGACCATGGTGCGCTCCTTTCGACAGACAAACAGGCATCGGACCGTCACGCACTACCCGACGCTCCGGGCGCGAAACCTGCCCGGCCACCTCATGTGCACTGTTCGCCGGCAACGAATTTCGCTCTACCAGCCGAATCTGCACCATCTCCGGGGATCTGCACTGCTCTGGACTGCTGCAAGGAGGCGGACTCTGCGGAAGGGCGCGGTTGTGCCGGGCCGGTCCCGTTCCCGCCGAGGGCGCGGTGCGCGGCACGGGTGCACCGAGGCTTCGATGGGTCGGAACACCAGGACACACCGCCGTGACACGCCGGGCATAGGATGCCCCGGTGGGTGAGATCGGGTCGATGAGTCTGGCGACGCTGCTCGCGTTGGCGGATTCGCGGTTGCCGATCGGGGGGGCATGTGCACTCCGGTGGGGTGGAGGAGGCGATCGCGTCCGGCCTCGTCCGCGATGTCGCGACGGTCGAGCTGTACCTGCGCC
>NZ_BAGH01000234.1 GCF_000308715.1 Nocardia tenerifensis NBRC 101015 | reverse complement strand
GCCGGGGAAGCGATCGCCGGGTAGTCCGAGTGCCGGGGGAAGCGATGGTCCGGGACGGTGGCAGCTGGGCGGTGGGCGGTGCGGTCGGCTGTGGACAGCGATGCCATGCGTCGGCGAGTTCGTCGCGTCGGGCTCGGTGCTCGCTTCTGGCCGCCGGACATGAGCAGGCTCGGCTCGAGGGGATCAATGCCGGGGTGTGGCAATAGTTTCCGTTCGCGGCCGAACTTGCCACGCTCGATCTCGCCGCCGCGGCAACGGTAGTCGCGGCGGTGCCGGTATGCCGCCGACCGGCAGTCGCCGGTGCGCTAGTGGCTGCCGACGTGGTGACGAGGCGGTGGCCGGTGCGGCGCTGCTCGGCGTGGCGGTGGCTGGTTCAGCAAGGCATGAGGAGCCGCTGGCGGCCGAGGCGGTGGTGGGTGCATGCGCATTGCGGCGGCACTGGCGCGGTGGCGATTGGTGGCTGGTGCGGCAGTCGGCGCCAGTTCGTAAATGGTCTGCGCTCAGCGCCTTCTCGTATCTTGGGCGGTGGCGAGGGGGTGGCTGGTACACGGTGTGGCATTGCTCGGCGCGGCGGTGCCTGGTACGCCGACGCCTCGCGGTCGCTGGCGTGTAGGTGCATGCTGCACATTGCGGCGGTGCTTGCGAGGTGATGCTCGAAGAAGCGTCTACCCGTCGAGACGATGGCCCGTGCGGGGATGCCCGCGGCGGCAGTACGGTCCCACCTCGATCACAAACCGTCCACACGGTTCACAGGGGCTGCATACCCTGTGAGCCGTGTGCGGGCTCTGTGGGTCTGCTGCCCAGAGACCAGGCGAGGCGGTGGCGAAGGCGCTGCGGGGCAGGGGGATCCGGCGGTCAGCGGTCGAGGACTGAGCCGTCGCCGTCTACGAGGAGGTTGGCTAGGCTGCGGAAGATGGGGAGGCCGGTTTTGATTTCCAGGTAGGCGAACTGGCCTTGGGGGTTGACCTCTAGGAAGTAGTACTCGCCGTCCAGGCCTAGGCGAATGTCCAAGACGCCGAAGGAGAGTCCTAGGGCGCCCATGAGGGTGGCGAGGGACTTGCTTACCGAGGCGGGGAGATGTTCCGGGACGAAATCGACGGAGGTGTCCAGGCGGGAGTCGACTCGGCCGACGCCCGCTTGAGAGTCGATGCGTACGGTCCATTCGACGCCGTCGACCCAGACCACGCGCAGGTCGCACTCGGCGTCGACGTAGTCCTGGAAGGTGGTCGGCGCGGAGCGGATGCCGGCCAGCTTGCCGTAATCGGCCTCGGTGATGATCCTGGTCTCCGCGAACTCGGCGCGGCTGGTGCCGGTGCGTTTGTAAACGACTGGGCCGGGCCGGGATTCGGCGAAGCTGCGGGCCTCGTCCGGATCGTTGGTGATCAGGGTCTCGGGCACCGCGAAACCGGCCCGCAGCGCGGTCTCGAGCTGCACGATCTTGCGGGCCGCCATGCGGTCGGCGCCGGGATCGTTGATCCAGTTGGCCGGAATGGACCAGAGCATGCCCTGGATGAAGCTGTCGCACTCGGCCTGGCGGAAGTCGTCGTCGGCGGCGCGCACACCGCCCGGCACCTGGCAGGGGTGCGGGCGGCGCCACCAGACCGAGCGCACGTCGTCGAGGCCGATCACGTGCGAGAGGGAGCGTGCGGTGCCGAGCCGATCCAGCCGGAAACTGCCCGACTCGCGCGGAAAGTCGCGCAGGTCGAGCTGAATCACGTTGAGCGCGTGATGTTCCCGCAGCGTCGCCGCCATCGCGGTGGCGTGTAGATCGTCGGATTCCGACACTATGAGGACCGAGCTCGCCCGGCGTGCCGTCATGCGTGCACCGCTCAGTCGAGACTGTCGCAGTTGATGCCGTCGTCGCTGGTCGCGTGCGACTTGGTCTGGCAGTAGGTGAAGGTGGCGCCGTGCGCGCCGGTGAGATCGGCGAGTTGCAGGCGGTCGGCCCAGCTCTCGGTGAGCTCACGCAGCTGCTCGTCGCCGTGCGCCGCGGACGGCGTCTCGGTGAGCGTCATCGGCCGGTCGACCAGGTCGATGCGCAGGCGGCGGGTGAAATCGGCGGTGGCGCCCGCGCGGATGTCCACCAGCACCGGGCGGCCGTCCTGGGGCCGGGCCGCGTCGGACACGCACGAGAGTGCGTCGGGCACCGGCGAATCCAGCACGCGCAACACATCGGACCGACGGAAGGTCCACGTCCCCTCGGCGACGCGCACGCTGATATCTCGTTCCGACTCCGCTATCAGCAAACCCTGCAGCGGCGGGACACGGTCACTCTTCGGCGCGGTCCCAGGGAGGCGGAGTGCGTCGGTCATCACTGTTTCTCCGATCTGCTCGCGATTTGCCACGACCCCCGAGCGTGAACTGGATCATAACGCGCCGCAGCGGCGGAACGGTCCGGATCGGAAGATTTCACGGCCGGTGGCAAACCGGATCGGACGGCGGGATGCGCTAGCGCCGAAAGATTTTCGGTACTCTACGGACACCCGGCAAGCAACTACATAGCTACTTCTGGTCGGTAAAGTTGAACCCTGTATTGCCCAAGGTTGGCGGCTGTGCATCCGCACTTACCGATTCAACGAGCGGGCAGGTCCGAGGGCTCGCGCGGCGTCGCGAGATATTCGCCCGCCGCGGCGACGGGCCGACGCGCGGGGCGATCGAATAGGCCGGTGGCCGCCGATATCCCGGCGACGGCGGTTCCGTCGAGTTTGCGGATCGCCGTCGCCCTGCCCCGTTCCCGCGCGGAAATTTCACCGGCGATTGGCATTGCGCGCGGCCCACCAGTTCGGCGCGTCGACGAAGTGGTTGTCGAACTCCTCCTGCGCGCTCGCGAGCTCGGCCAGCGTCGACTCGCCCTTGGCGATGCGATCGAGCAGCCGGAAGTACTCGAAGCGCTGCACGCCGGGCATGAGCGCGATCATGACGCGCGCCGAACTGTCCGGCGTGGCGCCGAAGGCGTGCGGCATGAACTTCGGCACCACGATCGAGCCGCCCGCGCCGACGGTGACGATCCGGTCGCCGGCCAGCAGCTGCAACTCGCCGTCGGCGACGTAGAACAGCTCGTCGGAGGTGGTGTGGTAGTGCGGCGACGCGCCGTCCGCGCCCCGGCTCATGGTGACCTCGAGCGTGCTCAGCGCGCCGTCGGTGTCGGCGGCGTCGAGCATCAGTCGCATGGTGACCGTGTCGGTGCCGAGGGTCTCGGCGTCCTGCGCCTGACGGATCGCGACGTCCATGCGCGGGGTGAGGGTGCTCATCGGGTCTCCAGGTAGTTCGTTGATTAATAATTCGGTACAGAACTATATATCGGCGAATAGAATCCTGTCCATGGTCGAGACGCAACTGATTTCGCAAGCCCATGGGTGAGTCGCGGGACGCTCCGCGCTCAGATCGGTCGCCGAGTCGCGACGCCGCCGTGGGAACCTTCGTCACCGACGATCCGGTCGACGTGATCATCGGCCAGTGGCGGCGCGAGCGACCCGATCTCGAACTCGAGGCCATGGCGATCCTCGGTCGCCTGGCGCGGCTGCTCATCGTGGGTCAGCGGGTGGTCGAGTCGGTGTTCACCGCACACGGATTGCAACGCGGCGAGTTCGACGTGCTCGCGGCCCTGCGTCGCTCGGGGGAGCCGTACGAGCTCAATCCGTCTGTACTGGCCGACACGCTGATGCTGTCGCGGGCGGGCATGACCGGGCGGCTGGATCGGCTGGAGTCGGGCGGGCTGGTCCGGCGGGTCGCCGACCCGGACGACCGCCGCGCCGTGCGGGTCGCGCTGACCGACGACGGCCGCACGCTCATCGACCGGGTCGTCACCGCGCACGCGGAGAACGAAACCCGCATGCTCTCCGCGCTTTCCGCGACCGACCGCCGCGAACTCGACCGCATCGCCCGCGCGCTGCTCGCCAGCCTGGAGCCGGGGGAATAGGCAGCTTCCACAGTCCGTCCGGTGGCTGGATCGTCGCCCGGCCACGTCGTCGCCGCCGATAGAAATTCGGTCCTCCGCCTTGCCGACGATCCAGCCACCGCATGCATCCGGCCGGACTTGGAGACAGGGCGTAGGCGACCGTCGGGACTCCGATCGGGGCCGCTAGAACTCCGATCGGACCTCCCCAGTCCGGCACGCGAACTGGGTGCGTCGTTACCCGCATTCGCGCCGGTCAACGGGCCTACCGTGGGGTGACACGCCGAATTTCTCGGAGTGGTGCGCTAGGAGCGAACGATGATCGACATCATCACCTTCCGCGGCACCGGCGAGCCGCGGAACTCGAACGGTACGCCGATGGGCATGCTGCACGACGTCACGCGGCTGCTCGATCCCGAACGGTTCTCGTCCTTCGAACCGAATTGGCCCGCTGCCATCGGCCCCGTGCCGGAGCTGTGGGGGCCGTCGCTGGACACCTCGGTGCGGATCGGCGTCGAGAAGGGCGTCAAGGCGATCCAGGATTCGCCGAATGTCTGTGGGGTGCTGAGTTATTCGCACGGCGGCATCTGCGCGAGCCAGATACTGGAGGGAGTGCACGCGGGCAAGTACAAGAACACGGACGGGTCGCCGCTCGAGATCGCGTTCGCGGTGAACATCGCGAACCCGATGCGCAAAGCCGGGGAATCGGTGCGCAATCTGTGCCCGCCGTCGACCTTCGGCATTCACGGGCAGCGCTGTACGTGGCCCGCCGAGGTCGCCGTGCGCGAGTACGCCAACCCCGGCGACATCATCACCTCGTCGCCCGCGGACTCCCCGCTCCGGTTGATCGACATCGGCATCTCGCCGTTCTCGTTCCTCGAGGGCGCGCGCATCGGCAACCTCGGCCCGATGATCTTCGCCGAGCTGCTCGAGTGGTTGATGCGGGATCCGGTCTCGAACCTGGAGCGCTACGCGACGGCCGTCCGCGGCGTCATCGGGTACCTCACGCCGTGGCCCGACGGCCAGCACGTCCTGTACTCCGGCCACAACATGCCGGGTACGAACCACCTGTGGACCACCGACGCCGCCGAGTACATCAACAACACGTTCTGACCGATACCGGCGTCAGCCGAGGGCGCCTGGGCTCAATCTCGGCGGCGAACCGACGCCTCCACGAGATCCAATACCGCCGTGAGGTTTTCGTTCGTATGCCCGGAGGCGATGCGCGCGATGAGCCCGTCGAGCACGAGATCGAGGTAACCGAGCAGAACATCGGTGGGCACGTCGTCGCGCAACGCGCCGGCGGCCTTGCGGCGCTCCAGCCGGGCCAGCGTCGCCGCGGTCAGCTCCGCCGAGCGCTGGGTCCAGCCCGCCCGGAACTCGGGGTCGGTGCGCAACCGCCGGGCGATCTCCAAACGTGTTCCGAGCCAATTGAATTGCTCGGGGTGCGCGAGCATGTCGCGCATCACCCCGACGATGCCCTGGTTGGCCGCGACGTCGGCCATCCGCTCCGCGTCCTCCTGCGCGAGGGCGAAGAACAGCGCGTCCTTGTCGCGGAAATGATGGAAGATCGCGCCGCGCGAGAGGCCGATCTCCTCCTCCAGCCTGCGCACCGTCGCCCCCTCGTACCCGTACTCGGCAAAGCAGCGCCGCGCACCGTCCAGAATCTGGCTGCGCCGGGCGGCGAGGTGATCGTCACTGACTTTGGGCATAGCGGGCGGTGCTCCTCCAAGAGGTGTGCGAAGTCCGCGCACCGCGAAGCGCGGTGCGCGGACCCCAGATCAACGGCGTGTACGTGTTCAGCCGCGAATCATGTTGCGCAGCACGTACTGCAGGATGCCGCCGTTGCGGTAGTAGTCGGCCTCACCGGGGGTGTCGATCCGGACCACCGCGTCGAAGGTGACCTTCTCACCGTTCTCCTTGGTGGCGGTGACCTTCAGCGTCTTCGGCGTCGTGCCCTCGTTCAGCTTGGTGATGCCCTCGATGTCGAAGGTCTCGGTGCCGTCCAGCTTCAGCGACGCGGCCGACTCGCCGGCCGGGAACTGCAGCGGGATGACGCCCATGCCGATGAGGTTCGAGCGGTGGATGCGCTCGAAGGACTCGGTGATGACGGCCTTCACGCCGAGCAGCGAGGTGCCCTTGGCGGCCCAGTCACGCGAGGAACCCGAGCCGTACTCCTTGCCGCCCAGCACGACCAGCGGGATGCCCGCGGCCTGGTAGTTCTGCGAGGCGTCGTAGATGAAGGCCTGCGGGCCGCCGTCCTGGGTGAAGTCGCGGGTGTATCCGCCCGAGACGTCGTCGAGCAGCTGGTTGCGCAGCCGGATGTTGGCGAAGGTGCCGCGGATCATCACCTCGTGGTTACCGCGGCGCGAGCCGTAGGAGTTGTAGTCCTTGCGCTCGACGCCGTTGGACTCGAGGTACTGCGCGGCCGGGGTGCCCGGCTTGATGTTGCCCGCCGGGGAGATGTGGTCGGTGGTGACCGAGTCGCCCAGCAGCGCGAGCACGCGCGCGCCCTTGATGTCGGAGACCGGCTCCGGCTGCTGCGGCATGCCCTCGAAGTACGGGGCTTGCGCACGTAGGTGGACTGCGGATCCCAGGCGAAGGTCTTGCCCTCGGGGGTCTCCAGCCCGCGCCAGCGCTCGTCGCCCTTGAACACGTCGGCGTAGGACTTGACGAACATGTCCTGGCTGATCGCGCTGGCGATGGTCGCCTCGATCTCCTTCGAGGACGGCCAGATGTCCTTGAGGAAGACGTCGTTGCCGTCGGCGTCCTGGCCGAGCGGGTCGGTCTCGAAGTCGAAGTCCATCGTTCCGGCGAGCGCGTAGGCGATGACCAGCGGCGGCGAGGCCAGGTAGTTCATCTTCACGTCGGGAGAGATGCGGCCCTCGAAGTTGCGGTTGCCCGAGAGCACCGCGGTGACCGAGAGGTCGTTGTCGTTGATCGCCTTGGACACGGCCTCCGGCAGCGGGCCGGTGTTGCCGATGCAGGTGGCGCAGCCGTAGCCGACCAGGAAGAAGCCGAGCTTCTCCAGGTAGGGCCACAGGCCGGCCTTGTCGTAGTAGTCGTTGACGACCTGCGAACCCGGCGCCATGGAGGTCTTCACCCACGGCTTGGAGGTCAGGCCCTTCTCGACGGCGTTGCGGGCGAGCAGCGCGGCGCCGAGCATGACCGACGGGTTGGAGGTGTTGGTGCAGGAGGTGATCGAGGCGACCACCACCGCGCCGTGGTCGAGCACGAAGTCGCCGTACTCCTCGGAGGAGACCTTGACCGGCTTGCTCGGGCGGCCCACCGCGCCGTTGGCCGCGGACGGCACGAACTCGGCGCCGTCGTCGGCGAAGGACAGCACGGCCGGATCGCTGGCCGGGAAGGACTCCTCGACGGCCTCGTCCAGCTGGGTGTGCGGGGTCTCGGCGGCGGGGCCGGTCTCCGCGTCGTTGGTGTAGTTGTGGATGTCCTTGCGGAACGCGGTCTTGGAGTCCGACAACAGGATTCGGTCCTGCGGACGCTTCGGGCCCGCGATGGAGGGCACCACGTCGCCGAGGTCGAGCTCCATGTACTCCGAGTACACCGGCTCGTGCTCGGGGTCGTGCCACATGCCCTGTTCCTTGGCATAGGCCTCGACCAGCGCGAGCTGGTCGTCGCTACGGCCGGTCAGGCGCAGGTAGTCGATGGTCACCTCGTCGATCGGGAAGATCGCGGCGGTGGAGCCGAACTCGGGGCTCATATTGCCCAGGGTGGCGCGGTTGGCGAGCGGGACCTCGGCCACGCCCTTGCCGTAGAACTCGACGAACTTGCCGACGACGCCGTGCTTGCGCAGCATGTCGGTGACGGTGAGCACCACGTCGGTGGCGGTGACGCCGGCCTTGATCTCGCCGGTGAGCTTGAAGCCGACGACGCGCGGGATCAGCATCGAGACGGGCTGGCCGAGCATGGCCGCCTCGGCCTCGATACCGCCGACGCCCCAGCCCAATACGCCGAGGCCGTTGACCATGGTGGTGTGCGAGTCGGTGCCGACACAGGTGTCGGGGTAGGCCTGACCGTTGCGGACCATGACGGTGCGGGCCAGGTGCTCGATGTTGACCTGGTGCACGATGCCGGTGCCCGGGGGGACGACCTTGAAGTCGTCGAACGCGCCCTGGCCCCAACGCAGGAACTGGTAGCGCTCGCGGTTGCGGGAGTACTCGATGTCGACGTTGCGCTCCAGCGCGTCCGCGCGGCCGAACACGTCGATGATGACGGAGTGGTCGATGACCATCTCGGCGGGGGCGAGCGGGTTGACCTTGTTCGGGTCGCCGCCGAGGGTCTCGACGGCCTCGCGCATGGTGGCGAGGTCGACGATGCAGGGCACGCCGGTGAAGTCCTGCATGATCACGCGGGCCGGGGTGAACTGGATCTCGATGCTCGGCTCGGCCGAGGGATCCCAGTCCGCGATGGCGCGGATGTGGTCGGCGGTGATGTTCGCGCCGTCCTCGGTGCGGAGCAGGTTCTCCGCGAGGACCTTGAGTGCGTAGGGAAGTTTCTGGGTGCCGGGCACGGCGGAGAGGCGGAAGATCTCGTAGGAGTTGCTTCCGACCTCGAGGGTGCCCTTGGCGCCGAAAGTATCGATACTTGTCGTCACGTCAGCTCCACTCGTCTGTGAGGGTTGGCCGCCGGCGGGGCTGTGCCGGTGACCGAGTCTTTGCAGGTGCTCCGGCGCTCTGGTGCGCCGGTTCCTCGCGCTACGACCTTAACAGTACGCTTGTCCTGTGAAGCGCACGGGGCCGGTCGCCCTGGGCGGGCGACGGCGGCCGCGGGGGCGCGTCGCGTGCCGTCTGCGCGTCGTGCGACTCTCGGTCGCGTACTGTGCATTCGGAGCCAGCCTGGTGGCGTTGTGCTCACCAAGCAGTGTTGGATGCACGTCGCTTCGGATGCCGATGCGGCTCGACAGACCGGATGGAAGATGACCGTCTCGCACACCTCGGTTTTCACCCCCATGGCCGCCGAACTCCCGCCGAACGTCACCGAGGACACCGTCACCACCATCAACGCCGACCTCGCCGACAACCACGTCGCCACGGTGGACGGCAAGGATCAGACCGAGCTGGCGGCCATCGCCGCCGACGCGCGCGAGCACGGAATCGCGCTCAACATCGTGGTCGTGCCCGGCAATCAGGGTTATGAAAGCCTGCGCGACCTGGCCACCGAGGTCGGCCAGACGCAGCACGGCACCGTCCTCGTGCTGGCCGACGATTGGGTCGGCACCTACAGCGACTCCGTCTCCCGGGTCCGGCTGGAGTGGGCCGAGGACAAGGCGAAGTTCAACGGCGGGCACTCGGTCGAGGCGGCGCGGCACTTCGTGGACAAGCTGGAGCAGCCGGAGGTCGTCTCGTGGACGACCATCGCCGGGGTGTTGCTCGCGGGCACCGCGGCGGCCGTGGTCGGGCTCTACTTCGTCAAGTCGCGTCGGCGCGCCGAACCCGCCGCGCCGGTGAGTGTTTCGGATTCGGACAGCGATCGGGCTTCCACCGCATAGCTGGCTGCGAAGCAGCTACTTTTCCTGACGACCGGTATGTTCTACCGCTCGGAAACCTCTGCCGCATCCGGCTAATTCCAGGCAAAGGCAAAATTACGCGCCTGTCATTCTGTTACTGGAGTTCCTTTGGTGACGGAAGTGTCGTACGGTCGTGTAGTTACCGATGGGGAAGAAGTGTCGTCGCGGCTGATTTCCGACCTCGGTGCAGGTAGGTCGGGTCGGCGCGGACGGGGCGTTGCCGAAGTCGGGTCCTTGGGAGGTGCGATGCGCAACAACGGCGAGACCGCCTATCGGCGCCCGCTGTCGATCGCTCTCGGGTTGCTGGTGTCGGTCGCCGTAGTCCTGGCCGGGCCCGCCGTCGCCGTGCCGCCTCCGCCGCCGAACCCGAGCGACGGCCAGATCGCCGACGCCGGAGCGCAAGTCGACGCCGGCGTGACCGAGGTCGGCGCGCTCATCAACGAGGTCGCGGCGGCCGACCAGCAGTTGCAGCAGCTCGACGGCGAGGTGGCGCGCAAGCGCGAGGAGGTCAACAAGGCCCTCGTCGATCTACAGAACGCGCGCGACGCCGCCGACGCGGCCGCCGCCGTCGTGCTCGACACCCAGCGCGAATTGGCCGACGCGGGAACGCGAGTCGACTCCGCCCGGCGCAACTTCGACCAGTTCGCCGTGCAGGCCTACACGCGCCCCGCCGCGGAATCGATGGTCGTCTACCTGGCCGCCTCCACGCCCGCCGCCGCGCTGGACCAAGCCCAGCTGTTGTCGCTGGTCTCGAAGAGTCAGCGCCAGGTGCTCGACGGCCTACGCCGCGCCCAGATCGAGCAGGGCAACAAGAATTCCAGTGCGCGCCAAGCGAAGTCCGCCGCCGACGCGGCCGCGGCCGCCGCGGAACAGGCGAAACTCGACGCCGAGCACGCGGTCGCCGCCGCCAAGGCCGCGCTCGACCAGCAGACCGTGCAGCGCGACAACCTCCAGCGGCAGCGCCGGGATGCGCAGGGGCGCTTGGACTTCGCGCGACAAAACGTCGCGGGCCTACAGGGTCAGCGCGATGCATATCTGAACTGGGATCAGCAGCGAAAGGCCGAGGAGGCCGCGGTGCGCGCCGCGGCGGCGGCAGCGGCGTCCCGCGCGGCCGCCGATCAGAACGCGCAGGGGCGGGCCGGTCAGCTCGGCGCGGGCAAGCGCCCGCATACCCAGCTGGAGAGTTCGGCGCCGCCGCGGCGCACCACCCCGCGGCCGAACCTGCCCTCCATCAACGGCGCCGCGGCGATCGAGACGGTGGTCGACCGGGCGATGTCGCAGCTCGGCGTCGTCTACGCGTGGGGCGGGGGAGACGAGGACGGCCCGACGCTCGGCATCCACGACGGCGGCGTCGCCGACAGTTACGGCGACTACAACAAGGTCGGCTTCGACTGCTCCGGCCTGATGATCTACGCCTTCGCCGGAATCGGCGTCGCCCTACCGCATTACAGCGGCTACCAGTACAACGCGGGCACCCGCGTGCCGGTGGCCCAGCGCGTCCGCGGCGACATGCTGTTCTGGGGCCCGGGCGGCAGCGAGCACGTCGCGCTGTACCTCGGCGACGGGCAGATGATCGAGGCGCCCGAGTCGGGCGACGTGGTCCGGGTGACGGCGGTGCGCGAGGGTGGCATCATGCCCTACGCCGTGCGGATCGTCGACTGACGTCGCCGGGCCGCGAAAAGCACGGACCGGGACAGCCGAAAGCTTCGAATTCCCTTCATGTCGGGTCCGGTTGCGGCACATACGGCCATTACCTGGAATAGTTGTGGCAGCACGCACAGGACCGAGGCGAAAGCGGGGATGTTGGTGACTTCGACAGATGGTGTGAGCGGGGCGAATTTGGCGAAAGATGCGCCTGCGTCCACGCCCGGCACCCTGGAGCGTGACGTCCAGATCCTGGAGAAGGCGATCTATGAGGTCAAGCGGGTAATCGTCGGCCAGGATCGGCTGGTCGAGCGGCTGCTCGTCGGCGTGCTCGCCCGAGGTCACGTGCTCCTCGAAGGCGTGCCCGGCATCGCCAAGACGCTCGCCGTCGAGACCTTCGCCAAGGTGGTCGGCGGCTCGTTCTCCCGGGTGCAGTTCACCCCGGACCTGGTGCCCACCGACCTCATCGGCACCCGGATCTACCGGCAGGGCCGCGAGGAGTTCGACACCGAGCTCGGCCCGGTCGTCGCGAACTTCGTGCTCGCCGACGAGATCAACCGCGCGCCCGCCAAGGTGCAGTCGGCGCTGCTCGAGGTGATGGCCGAGCGGCACGTCTCGATCGGCGGCAAGACTTACCCGATGCCGAATCCGTTCCTGGTGATGGCGACGCAGAACCCGATCGAGAGCGAGGGCGTGTACCCGCTGCCCGAGGCGCAGCGCGACCGCTTCCTGTTCAAGGTCGTCGTCGACTACCCCTCGGTGGAGGAGGAGCGCGAGATCATCTACCGGATGGGTGTCACCCCGCCGGAGGCGACGCGCATCCTCGCGCCGGAGGAGGTC
>NZ_BAGH01000235.1 GCF_000308715.1 Nocardia tenerifensis NBRC 101015 | reverse complement strand
GAAAGGTAAGCGCGCTGCGCGGCGGGCGGCATAGTGAAAAACGCGTCGAAAAAACCGGGAGGTCGGTCGGCGGCAGTGCGAGCAGCGCCCGCAGGCCGGCGGCGCGCAGCCGGTGCACGGCGCGCGCCGACGCGGGCCAGACCGTCTCGCCCGCCGCGACGGCGTCAGCGGCGGTGAGCGATGCGGCCACGCTGTACCCGGTGGCCGGATGTCCGAAGCCGCCCGCCGCACCGAACGTGAACCGCCCCGGCCGGCCACCTCCGACCGGGAAACGCACCCGCTCAACGCGCTCATCGCCCGCGAGTTCGATTCCGCGAGAACGCAATCGGTGGTGCAGTCGGTCGCGCAGCGCGGCGCCGTCGAGCGCGGGCCGGCCGGCCAGGCAGGTCTCCTCGAGCAGCGTCTGCCCGCCGCCGAGCGGCACCGCGTAGAGGAACGAGCGCGGCGCGTCGGCGGGTGCGCCGTTGTCGGCGCGCCAGTCCATGAACAGCGGTTCGAGCCCTTGGCAGCGCGACTCGTCGAGCACCAGCCCGTAGGCGGTCTGCTCGGCGAAGGCGGGGGAGCGGGTGATGCCGCGCACGTCGATTACCCTGCGGCCGTCGAGGATCCGCCCATCGGTCAAGGTGACCGTCTTCGCGGTGAGTTCCCTCGCGCGGTCCGCGACGACCTCGGCACCCGCGATATCGAGGGACTCCCGCAGACGCTCCGTGTCCAGCACGACGTAAGGCCGATCGATGCGGTGCGCACGGGTGCCCCAGGCCATGGGCCGTTCGACCGTGGCGGCGACGGCCGAGGGAGCCAGCCAGCCGGGCAGCTCATCGGCCCACGCCGCGTAGGTCGCCGTCCACCGACGATCCGGCGCGGGATCGACCACGGTGACCGTCAGCCCGCGCGCCAGGCACCGATGCGCCAGCGCCCGCCCCGCCGGTCCGAGGCCGCAGACGACGACGTCCGACGCGCTCAGATCCCACCGGTGGACAGCAGTCCGCCGTCCACCCGGACGGTCTCGCCGGTGACCCAGGCGGCCTCGTCGGAGACCAGGAAGCCGATCAGCCGCGCAACGTCCTCGGGCGTCCCGAGCCGCTTCATCGGGTAGACGCTCGCGGCCCGCTCCTCGTCGGCGGAGTAGAGCGCGTCGGCGAACTTCGTCTTGATCACGCCGGGCGCCACCGCGTTCACCCGGATCTTCGGGCCCAGCTGCCAGGCCAGTTCGTCGGTGAGCCGGATCAGCGCGGCCTTCGACGCGCCGTACGCGGCGATCACGCCCGAGGATCGAATGCCCGCGACGCTGGCGACATTGACCACCGCGCCGCCGTGCTCACCCATCCACGCCTTGAACGCCTGCTGGATGTAGCCGAGGGCCGCGACGACGTTCACGTCGAAGATCTTGCGCACCGCGTCCAGGTCGGCGTCCATGAGCGAGCCGAACACGGGGTTGATGCCGGTGTTGTTGATCAGGATGTCGACCGAACCGAACTCGGCCATCATCCGATCGATGGCCGCGGCGCGATCCTCGGCCTGGCCGGAGTTGCCCGCCAGCGCGACGAGCTCGCCCTGATGCCCGAGCGCCCGCAGCTCCGTGGCGGTCTCCTCGAGCGGGCCCTGCTTGCGCGCGGTGATCAGCACGTTCGCGCCGCGGCTGAGCAGCTCGGCCGCCACCGCCTTGCCGATGCCCCGGCTGGCTCCGCTGACCAGAGCGCTCTTGCCCAAAAGATCGTTACTCATGCCACGGCAGGTTACTCGGCGGTTCGGTTACGGCCGTCACACCCGAGTCGCTCGGTGGCGAAGCCACGTCTGAGCGCGGGTAAAATCGGTGGTTCTTGTGCATATCGCGTCGCACAATCGAGTACCGACCAGCACCACCGATCCGCGAGGAGAAATCTGTGATCACCGCGACCGACCTGGAGGTCCGGGCCGGAGTCCGCACCCTGCTGTCGGCCCCCGGACCGGCCCTGCGGGTGCAGTCCGGCGACCGGATCGGACTGGTCGGGCGCAACGGTGCCGGCAAGACCACCACGCTGCGCATCCTCGCGGGCGAGGGCGAGCCCTACGCCGGAAAGATCTTGCGCTCCAGCGAGATCGGCTACCTGCCGCAGGATCCCCGCGAGGGCAACCTCGATGTGCTCGCCCGCGACCGGGTGCTCTCCGCCCGCGGCCTGGACACGCTGATCCGCGACATGGAGAAGCAGCAGGCGCTGATGGCCGAGGTGGCCGACGAGGCCGAGCGCGACAAGGCGGTGCGCAAGTACGGCCGCCTCGAGGAGCGGTTCTCCGCGCTCGGCGGTTATGTCGCCGAGAGCGACGCGGCACGCATCTGCAATAGCCTCGGCCTGCCCGACCGGGTGCTCGGCCAGGCGCTGCGCACGCTGTCCGGCGGTCAGCGGCGCCGAATCGAGTTGGCGCGCATCCTGTTCGCCGCCTCCGACGGCAGCGGCGGACGCTCGGACACCATCCTGCTGCTCGACGAGCCGACCAACCACCTCGACGCCGACTCGATCACCTGGCTGCGCGGATTCCTGCAGAACCACGACGGCGGACTGATCGTCATCAGCCACGACGTGGAACTGCTCGGCGACGTGGTGAACAAGGTGTGGTTCCTCGACGCCGTGCGCGGCGAGGCCGACGTCTACAACATGGGCTGGCAGAAGTACCTCGACGCCCGCGCCACCGACGAGCAGCGCCGCCGCCGCGAGCGCGCCAACGCCGAGAAGAAGGCGAGTGCGCTGCGCGTGCAGGCGGCCAAGCTCGGCGCCAAGGCCACCAAAGCGACTGCGGCACAGAACATGGCCAAGCGTGCCGACCGGCTGATCGCCGAGCTCGACGACGTGCGCGTCGCCGACAAGGTGGCCAGGATCAAGTTCCCCGAACCCGCGCCCTGCGGCAAGACGCCGCTGATGGCGGAGAATCTGACCAAGGTCTACGGCTCGCTGGAGATCTTCACCGGAGTCGACCTCGCGATCGACCGCGGCAGCCGGGTCGTCGTGCTCGGGCTCAACGGCGCGGGCAAGACCACGCTGCTGCGCATGCTCGCCGGCGTCGAACAACCGACCGCGGGCAACCTGGTGCCCGGCCACGGGCTGAAGGTCGGCTACTTCGCGCAGGAGCACGACACGCTCGACGACACGGCCACCGTGTGGGAGAACATCCGGCACGCCGCGCCCGACGCGGGGGAGCAGAACCTGCGCAGCCTGCTCGGCGCGTTCATGTTCACCGGTCCGCAGCTCGATCAGCCCGCGGGCACGCTGTCCGGCGGTGAGAAGACCCGCCTCGCGCTCGCCGGCCTGGTCTCCTCGGCCGCCAACGTGCTGCTGCTAGACGAGCCGACCAACAACCTGGATCCGGTCTCGCGCGAGCAGGTGCTCGACGCGCTGCGCACCTACGCGGGCGCCGTCGTGCTGGTGACCCACGATCCGGGCGCCGCGGAGGCGCTCTCGCCGGAGCGCGTGATCTTGCTACCGGACGGTACGGAAGACCATTGGTCGGCCGAATATCTGGAACTTATTCAGCTCGCGTGACTTTCATCACAAGAATCCGTTGATCACGGACCCTCGAGTGCTTAGCCTGGAAAGAGCTGCTCGGCGACTCGGAGGAAGCCATGAGCGACAGGCCAACGCAAGTCAAAGCCACCCTGGGTAAGGGAACACGCGTCACGGGGAAGTCCCGCGACCGCCTACAGACCCAGTTGAAGAAGCAGTACGAGGCAGGGGCGAGCATCCGCTCGCTGGCGCGAGCGACCGGTCGCTCCTACGGCTTCATCCACAACGTGCTGGTGGAGTCGCATGTGCAGCTCCGCAGTCGTGGCGGTGCGAACCGCCGTAAGAGCCAGTAGCGTCCGGAGCACGCGAAACCGGTTTCGGCGGAGGGTTTTTCGCCGTCATCGGTGAGTTCGGCGGGTCCGGGGCGGGATGGTGGTCGCCGGGTGTGGCCCAGTTGCTTTGTCGGGCCTGCGGATTGGACCCGGCAAAGCCGGATCGGCGTCGGATGGTGCAGTTTTCGGTGCCGGTCGGCGAGTGTCCGGTGCCGGCCCCGATGCCGGGTGGCCGGTGCGGTTGGCCGAGGTGTCGGCTGATGCCGGGTGGGCGGTGCAGTCGGCCGTGGACAGCGACGCCACGTGTCGGTAGCTCGGCGCATCAGGCTCAGCGACGCGCCTCTCGCCGCCGAACATGATCCGGCTCGGCCCAAGGCGATCAATACCGGGATGCGGCAACAATTTCCGCCCACAGCCGATGCCGGGTGGCCGGTGCAATTGGCCGAGGTGTCGGCTGATGCGGGGCGGCCGGTGTGGTCGGCCGTGGTGTCGGCTGGTGCCGGGCGGCCGGTGTAGTCGGCCGTGGACAGCGACGCCATGCGCCGGCAACTCGTCGCATCGGACTCGGCGCCCTGCTTCTCGCCGCCGAACATGAT
>NZ_BAGH01000236.1 GCF_000308715.1 Nocardia tenerifensis NBRC 101015 | reverse complement strand
CAGCGAACCGCACGTCCGGCCTCCGGGAGGGGCTGGAGCGGCGAGGGGGAACTGGTGGCGGGCGTTCTCGCGATTCGCCGCCATGGATTCCTCGTGATCAGTTGTCCAACCCCGGCCGCGTGCTCTACCGCGCCGCGCGGTGGTTGTCGCCGGCCAGCCGGCCGCGCCGGATCAGGGCGCGCTTGGTGCCCGGCGCGATGGCCGCTGCGTCCAACGGCGAATCCGGTTCGGGGTCGGCGGGATTCGGGCGGACGAACAGGGTGACTGTGGCGGCGGCGGTGAACCCGCTGCGTGTCATGAGCGCGGTGGAGGCCGCGTTGCGATCTTCGACGTCGGTGACGATCCGCCGCGCGCCGCGCGCGAATAACGCCTCCGAGCAGACGTCGACGAGCCGGCGGGCGATGCCGTGCCCCTGCATGTCGGGCGCGACGGCGATCCACTCGAGGTAGGCCCAGTCGTCGCGATTCTCGAACTCCATCGAGCCGAGCACGAAACCGACCACACGATCGGAGTCGAGCGCCACCCAGCACGCGTTGTCGGGGCTGTCGAGGTGCTCGGCCACCGAGGTCAGCGACCACGAGGTGTACGGCTTGGTGGTGATGTCGAAGACTTCGTGACCGAGATCGAGGACCTGGCGCAGGTGGCCGAGGCCCATCGGGACGATCACAACGGCAGAGTCCATGCGGACAGTTTGCCAGCCGGATGCCGAGATTCCGTCACGCGCCCTTGCGCGCGGCGGTCTTCTTGGCGGCGGTCTTCTTCGCGGTCTTCTTGGCCGGTGTCTTCTTGGCTGCGGCTTTCTTGGCCGTCTTCTTAGCGGGCGCGGCCTTGCCGTTGTCGTCGCCGCTGCCGCGCCGCCCACTGGCCTCCAGGCTGCGCTGCAGGGCGGCCACCAGGTCGACCACCTCGGCGTCCATCTCCGCGGGCGCGGACTCCGGCTGCTCGGGCACCTTGCCGGTGCCGCTGGCGATCGCCTCGTCGAGCAGCTTCTTGAGTTCGATCTGGTACTCGTCGGTGAACTGGTCCGGATCGAAGTCGTCGGACATGGTCTCGACCAGCGTCTCGGCCATCTTCAGTTCCTGCGGCTTCGGCTCGGCGACTCCGTCGAGGGACTCGAAGTCGACGTCGCGGACCTCGTCGGGCCACAGCAGGGTTTGCAGCACGAGCACGCCGTCGTGCACCCGCAGCGCGGCGAGCCGGGTCTTCTGCCGCAGCGTGAAATGCACCAGCGCGGTGCGGTCGATCCGCTCCAGCGTGGCGGCCAGCAGCACGTAGGCCTTGGGGGTGCTGGAGTCGGGCTCGAGGTAGTAGCTCTTCTCGTACAGGATCGGGTCGATCTGTTCGGACGGCACGAACTGCAGCACCGGGATCTCGTGCTTCTCGGCGGCGGGCAGTTTGGCGAAGTCCTCGTCGGTCAGGATGACCTTGTCGCCGTCGGGGGATTCGTAGGCCTTGTCGATGTCGGCGTACTGCACCGACTTGCCGCACACCGTGCAGACCCGGTCGTATTTGATCCGGCCGCCGTCCTTGGCGTGCACCTGGTGGAAGCGGATGTCATGGTCTTCGGTCGCGGTGTACACCTTGACCGGAACGTTCACCAGCCCGAACGCGATCGAGCCCTTCCAGATCGACCTCACAGCTGTATCCCCTCGACGTGGGTACCTCGTCCGCGAGGCCGCCGCGGCGGTTCGGGACGGGTGAGCGATGGACGGTTGGGCCCGCTCATTCCTCCATGATGGCGGATGGTATTCGAATACGCGAGCGAACGCGCATCCCGAGTGTCGCGCCCGCGACGCGCCGACGCTGCGCCGACGGCAGGGTCGTGAAGAGCCTTGACATGGCCTTGACCGTGCCGTTCAGGTCGGTGCGGGCCGAAAGGTAAGCGCGCTGCGCGG
>NZ_BAGH01000237.1 GCF_000308715.1 Nocardia tenerifensis NBRC 101015 | reverse complement strand
GACAACGGGAGCGCGGATGGACATCAGCAGACGATTCTTCGGTGCGGCACTGGCCGCCGGTTCCGCGGGGCTGGTCGCGGCCTCGCTGAGCGCGTGCGCCGGTGACTCCACCGACTCCGCCGCCCCGCCCGCGCCGACGCCGGGCGCGGGCCTGCGGGCGGGCTCGGGCGAGCACACCTCGCTCGGCCCGATCAAACGGATCGAGGCGGGCGCCCTCGACGTCGCCTACGTCGAATTCGGGCCCGGCACCGGGCAACCCGTCATCCTGCTGCACGGGTGGCCCTACGATCCGTACAGCTTCGCCGATGTCGGGCCGCTGCTCGCCGCCGCCGGATACCGGGTGCTCGTCCCGTACCTGCGCGGCTACGGCCCGACGACCTTCCGGTCCGCGCAGGCCGTCCGCAACGGTCAGCAGACGGCGATCGCGCGCGACATCGTCGACTTCATGGACGCGCTGCACATCGACAGGGCGATCCTCGGCGGATTCGACTGGGGCGCAAGGACGGTCGACATCGTCGCCGCGCTGTGGCCGCAGCGGTGCAAGGCGATCGTGGCGGTGAGCGGATACATCATCACCCAGCAGGCGGCCCAGCAGCAGCCGCTGCCGCCGGAGGCCGAGCTCGGCTGGTGGTACCAGTACTACTTCGCCACCGAGCGCGGCCGCCTCGGCTACGAGCGCAACCGGCGCGAGTTCAACAAGCTGATCTGGCGGCGCGCCTCCCCGCAGTGGAACTTCGACGACGCCACCTATGACCGCAGCGCCGCCGCCTTCGACAACCCCGACCACGTCGACATCGTCATCTCCAACTACCGGTGGCGGCTGAGCCTGGCGCCCGGCGAACCCCAATACGACGCCTACGAACAGCAACTCGCCGCCGGGCCCGCCATCACCGTCCCGGCCATCACGATCGCCAGCGACTTCGACGGTGCGGCCAAAGACGGAAAGCCCTACCGCGACAAGTACACCGGCAAACACGAACACCGCGTCCTCGACGGCATCGGGCACAACGTTCCGCAGGAGGCCCCGCGCCCCTTCGCCCAGGCGATCATCGACGCCGACCACCTGTGAGCGCGGGGCCCGGCGACCTCTCGACGAGGCCGCCGGGCGCGACGGCTACAGGGAAGCGCGCGAACGCATCCGGCCGCCCGGTTCGAGCTCGACCACGGTGTCGATCCCGATCCGCCGCAGGAACGGGTAGTCGTGGCTCACGACCAGGACCGCGCCGCGATAGTCGGCCAGCGCCTCGACCAGCTGATCGACGGAGGCGAGATCGAGGTTGTTGGTCGGCTCGTCCAGGACGAGCAGTTGCGCGGGGGGATCGGCGAGCAGCAAGCGCGCCAACGAGACTCGGAAGCGCTCCCCGCCGGACAGGCTCGACACCGGCCGGTCCACCGCCGCGCCGCGCAGCAGCAGCCGGGCCAGCTGATTGCGGATGGTGGCGGGCGGGGTGGTGACGGCCACCGCGTGCACGTTGTCGAGCGCGCTGGCCCGCTCGTCCAGACCGTCGAGCCGCTGCGGCAGGTAGCCGACGCGGTCGGTGAGCAGGGCGGCGCGCTCCGGATCACGGCCGCTCAGCAGGCTTTCCAGCAGTGTCGACTTGCCCGCGCCGTTCGGACCGATTAGGGCGACTCGCTCCGGGCCCTGAATGATGACGGTGCGGTCGCCGTCGCGCAGTTCCGCGATCCGCCTGCCGCGCGGCACATCCGGGTCGGGCAGCTCGAGATGGATGTGTTCCTCGCGCCGGACCCGGGCCGCGGCGGCGTCCAGAACATCCTGGGCCGCACGCACTTTGGCGTCGAGCGTGGTGCGCATGGCGCCCGCCGAGGCCTGCGCCTTGCTGGCGCGGTTGCCCGCGAGGATGCGCGGGATGCCGCCGTGCTGCTGGGTCGCCCGGCCGGTGCGTTCGCGGCGGGCCAGCTTGGTCTCGGCCTCGACGCGTTGGCGTTTCTCGACTTTCAGCGCCTGCTCGGCGGTGCGCGCCGCCTGCGCAGCCGCCTCCTGCTCCTGCGCCACGTGCTCGCGCCACGCGCTGTACGGGCCGCCGAACACCTCCAGGGTCGCGCCGTGCAGTTCGGCGGTGGCGTCCATGTGCTCGAGCAGCTCGAGATCGTGGCTCACCACCACGAGCGTGCCCGGCCACGAGTCCACCAATTCGGTGAGCCGGGCCCGGGTTTCGCGGTCGAGATTGTTCGTCGGCTCGTCGAGCAGGGTGATCGGCGTGCGCTGGATCCGCAGTCCGGTGACGGCGATGAGCACGGCCTCGCCGCCCGATATCGCCCCGACGGTCCGATCGAGATCGGCCGCGCCGAAACCGATCTCGTGCAGGGCCTGGTCGGCGCGGGCCTCGATGTCCCAGTCCTCGCCGATGGCGTCGAAGTGTTCGGCCGCGCCCTCGCCGGCCTCGATCGCGCGCAGGGCCGCGAGTTTGCCCGCGATGCCGAGCAATTCGGCGATGGTGGCGTCCCGGCCGAGGGTGAGGGTCTGCGGGAGGTAACCCACCTCTCCGGTGCGTTCGATGCGTCCGGCGGTCGGCGTGAGCAGGCCCGCGACGAGGCGCAGCAGCGTGGATTTGCCCGCGCCGTTGCGGCCGACGAGGCCGGTGCGGCCCGCGGTGAAGGCGCCGTCGACGCCCGCGAGGGCGACGGTTCCGTCGGGCCACTCGAAGGTGAGGTTGCGCAGGGTGATGGTCGAAGTAGACATGGGTCAGTGGCTCTTCCTGCTCGCGAACGAGCGGCAGCTAGGTATGCGACAGATTCCCCGGCCGCTGGCGAAGGCGTGGCCGCGCTCGAAAAGAGCACGTCAAAGCACATTTGTAGTGTGTCGGTGAATGTGCGATCGGGAACGCCGCCTCCGTCAGGGGCGGCTAGCGTCTGTCTACCTCGATGAGCACATGATCATTTTATCATCCGCGGGCACCGCGACCGCCGCGGCGGCGGCGCGCCTTCCGCACGCGGTTGTAACGCCTTGGCCGCCACCGCGATTCAGCCTATGCAGTGCGACGGCGGGAGAGTGGCGTGAACGAGCTGCAATTATGGCGGGTGGGGCAGATCTGGCGTCTGTGGCGAGTGGTGAACGTGTGGCGGCTGTGGCGGCTGGTCTTGCAGGACGAGCCATACCCCCTGGTCCGGCCGCTGCTGGGGCTAGTGGCGGCCTTGGTCCTGATCGTCGGCGGGGTCGTGGCGTTTTCCTACGCCGACGGTGTGGGACGGCCGAGGGGGTCCGAACCGTCCTGGCAAATCAATACGAACCCGATAATAAGACCCTTGCCGCCGAATTACGGCTGCTCACAAGGAAATTGAACACGAAAACCCGGGGTCGGACGTCCGCTGAGGTGGCCGCCCGAGCAGAATTGTTGCATATGGAATAAGGTTGGTGAGCGCGACGGTTGCGCCTCTAAAAATAGAGGGGTTCGATCTGGCCGTAGTTTCTAGGGACGTACTACGTCATGACTTGCGACTATTCGAACGCTTGCGACTACTCGAACGAAAGCCGCGCCGTGCGGGCCGACCTACGCCGGTTCGACGACGCGGCGGTACTCACCGTCGGGGGCGAGATCGACGCCGCCTCGGTGCCGCAGCTGCGATCCGCCATCGACCAGGCCTTACGCGATCAGCCACCCTTGCTGGTGGTCGACCTCTCGGCGGTGCGGTTCTTCGGCTCCGCCGGCCTGAGCGTCCTGCTCGTCACCCAGGAGGCGGTCGGCGCGGGCAGGCTGCGGGTGGTGGCCTCACCGCAGGTCCGCCGCCCGATCGAGGTGACCGGACTCGGCACCGTGCTCGACGTGTGCGACGACCTCGCGCAGGCGCTGGCTGTCGACGCGTTGCCCGAGATCGCCTGAGGTCAGTCGCCCCGGGTGCCGGCGGCGACGAACATCGGAACGGCGACGAACAGTCGATTCGCCCGTGCCCTGGCGGTCTGCTCCTCGAGCCAGGCGTCGGCCTCGCCGGCGATGTCGGCGAGCGTCGGCAGGCAGGTGGCGTCGGTCCACACGATCGTGCGCACCTCGGCGGTGACGTCGGTGAAGCCGTTGTCCAGCAAAAGGTTTCGGTAGCGGCGGGCAACGCGCGGGTTCGGCACCCGGTCCGCGCGGGCGTGCACGAGCGCGCGGGTGCGCGCCGGGTCGTCGGAGTCGATCACGAGGGCGTCCCAGTCCTGCCCGACGAGCACGGCGCGGCCGTCGCGGGCCAGCACCCGGCGCGCCTCGGCGACGGCCGCCGCGGGGTCGGCCAGGGTGTGCAGAACCTTGTCGGCCCGGTAGCCGGTGACCGAGCCGTCCGCGAGCGGCAGCGCGGTGGCGTCGCCGACGTGGAACTCGCCCGCGGGCCAACGCCGGGCGGCGACCTCGATCATGTCGGCGCTCGTGTCGACGCCGATGGCGTGCGCCCCTCGGCCGGCCAGCTCGCCGACGGCGCGGGCGCCGCCGCAGCCGACGTCGACGACGGTGTCGCCGAGTCCGCGATAGGTGAGTTCGCGCAGGTCACGCGCCTGCGTCAGGTCGTCGTAAGCATCGAGCATGGTGAGCAACGTGGACATGGCGGCAATTCTGCGACTTAATGTCGACATGAAGTCAATCGGTGAGGTGGCCGCTCGATTCGGGCTGCCCGCACACGTGCTCCGGCACTGGGAGGCCGAGGGCCTGCTGACCCCGGACCGCGCGGGCGGCCGCCGCAGCTATACCGACGTCGACCTGCACCGGGTGGCGGCGATCCTGATCGCGAAGGAGGCGGGCTTCGGGCTCGCCGACATCCGGACCATGCTGGCCGCCGGCTCCGCGGACCGCGACGAGCTGGTCGCCCGGCACCGAGAGCGGTTGCTGGCCAAGATCGCCCGCGCCCAGTCCGCCCTCGACCTGATCGCGGGCGGACCCTGTCCGCACGACGACATCATGACCTGCCCGCATTTCCAAGGCCTTCTGGACAATCGGCTACAGTGAACTCCCGTGCGCTAAACCGGCTGCGGCGCAGCGAGAATCGCGAGGAACGCCGACACCGCGGGTGTGGGGCCGGAGCGTTGCCAGGCGACATACTCGACGCGCACGGGGGAGTCGACCACCTCGACGAGGTCGACGCCGGTGAGCCGGGACGCGTACGCCGCGGGGACCATCGCCACGCCGAGACCCTGCCCGACCAGCCGGGCCAGGAAATCCGCGTTGGTCACCTCGAAGGCCACGTCGCGGTCCAGGCCCGCCGCGGCGAAGGCGCCGTCGGAGTGGGCGCGCCCGGCCGTGCCGGCGGGCAGGTCCACGAACACCTCGGTGGACAGCCGGCGAAGGTCGACGTGCGGTGCCCCGGAGAGGGCATGGCCGGGCGCGACCAAGGCGACGAATCGGTCGCGCGCGAGTTCGCGGAACGCGACGCCCCGGGGCCGCGCGGTGGTCGCGAGTCCGAGAAAGGCCACGTCGATGGCCCCCTGCTCGACGCGCTCGGTGAGCTCCTCGCTCGGGCCGACCCGCAGGCTCACCCGCACGTGCGGGTACCGCCGGTGGAATTCGCGCAGGACCGCCGGCAGGTCGACCGCGGCGACGGTGGAGATCACGCCGACGGCGAGCCGCCCGCGCACCTCGCCGACGGCCGCGGCGACCTCGGCGGCCGCGCGCTCGGCGGC
>NZ_BAGH01000238.1 GCF_000308715.1 Nocardia tenerifensis NBRC 101015 | reverse complement strand
ACCAGGGCGGTCGCGGTGTCGAGCCCGCCGTCGTCGAGCAGCATCACCTCCACGCCGCGCTGGCGGGCGGCGCGGGCCGCGGCGAGCAACTCGGGGGTGGACAGCTGCGGCGCGCGGAGCTCGTCGCGCAGTTCGGCCTCGAGCAGACGGCACTCCTCGCGCTCGTCGGGCAGCAGCGGGACGGCCGTGGCGATGCGTTCGAGCATCGGGCGCGCGCGCCGGTCGAGGCGATTGAGCTGACGTGTGCGTTCGGCGTTCTGCGCGTCGATGCGCGCCTGCTTCACGGCGCGCGCGGTCGACTCGATCTCGAGCTGGTGCAGCGAGCGCAGGGTGGGGCGCATGATCGCGGCGAACGCGGCGGCGATGGCGACGTTGACCAGCGGCACGACCGCCTGCACATACGCGGTCGGTTCGCCGCCCGCGGCGACCACGACGGCGAACCAGGTCGCCGCGGTTCCCGTCCACGCCAGCACATTTCGGCCGCGCAGCACCAGAATCGCCAGCGCGCTGCCCGCGGTGTAGGCGGTCCAGACGCTGGTGTGCGCGTTCAGCTCGGCGCTCACCTGATCGCCGGCGACGAAGGTGGCGACCGCCCCGGTGGCCGCCACGAAGAGGGCGGCGTACTCGTGGATCGGCCCGGTGTCGAACGCGACGACGATGGTGGCCGCCGCGATGAGCACGGCGGCGGCGACGAGCGACACCGAGATCGGCAGCTCGGCCTTGCGCACGGAGCGGATCACCACGGCGGCGTCGGTGGCGAGCACCGCGGCGACGATGGTCACCATCGTGGCGCGGCGCTCGCTGAGCAGTCGGCCCAGGTCGCCGTCGTCAGGTGTCATCGGGCGCGTTCCATGCCAAGGTGATTCGGGTTCCGTCGCCCGGACGGGAGTCGATGGTGGCGCGCCCGCCCGCCTCGCGCACCCGTCGCACGATGCTCACGGTGAGGCCGAGCCGGTTGGCCGCGACGAGGGCCGGGTCGAAGCCCGCGCCGTCGTCGGAGATGACGACGGTGATGCCGGACGCGCCCGCCTCGATCGTCAACTGCCGGGCGACCGTGCGCCCCGGCACGTCCGCGTGACGCACACTGTTTCGCACCGCCTCGGCCGAGGCCTGGGCCAGCGCGCTGACCACCGTCGACTCGACGCGCAGGTCGGCTGAGCTGTAGTCGTGCCGAACCTGCACGCGCAGTTCGGCATCGGTGGCGTCGACCGCCTCCCGCGCGATCGCCTCGATGGCCTCGAGATCGGTGCACATGTCGGTGACCCGGCCGATGGCGGCGAACTGCGCCAGGGTCTGATTCGCCTGCCGCGCGAGCATGGCGGTGCCGCCGCCGCGGGAGGTGTCGAGCAGGGTGGCCAGCACCTTGTCGTGGATCATGCCCGCGAACCGCGCCCGCTCCCCGGCGCGCGCTTCGTCGGCCGCCGCGCGCGAGGCCAGGTGGTGTGCCCGCGCCCGTTCCTTGTCGAGCAGGCCGGCCGCGCGCCGGGCCGTGTCGGTGATGTAAACGAAGATCATCGTGATGCCGAGAATGCGAATCGAGGTGAGCGCGAACTCGATCCAGCCGAGGTCGCCGGTGGCCTGCCCGGTCGACGACGCGGCGAGCACGCCGACGCCGAAGACGTAGATCGAGGTCGCGGGCGTGCGCCAGGCCATCGTGGCCGCGACCCCGCCGAGCGGAACCAGCCGATAGATCCACAGCACGTCGTCGCTGATCTGTCCGGGCACCACCGCCCAGCCGGACAAGCCGACGGCCACCGCGAACAGCGCCGCGTGCGTCGCGGCGATCCTGCGCACGATCGGCAGCGGGGCCTGCAGGGCGGTGCCGGCCAGCAGCAGCGCGGTGCCGAACACGCCGACCATGGCCAACGCCGTCCACCAGGCCGGGAAATGCCGTGACTGCGCGGCGATCTCGGTGGCGTCGCCCGCCCCGAAGATCCACACGCCGACGCCGAGCGCGAACAGCAGGATGCGGTCGATCCGTTCGGCGGCCGCCCGAGTGAGCGAGCTGCGCTGGCCGCATCGGTTCGCCCACGTGGCAACGATGCGGCCGACCAGTGACGGCGGCATCGGGGTCATCGTGGTTCGCCGGCCTCGATTCTGCTCAGGTCGCGGCCCGACCGCCGCCTCGGGACGTACACGGCCCGCGCCTCGCGCTTGGGCCGCAGGTTGATCGTCAGCTTCATCGCCATGTCGCGGTCGATGCGCAGCGTGCCGCCGCCGAGCAGCAGCGCGGTGAAGATCTGCCCCTCGAGCAGGGCGAGGGCCGACCCGATGCACACGTGCTCGCCGGCGCCGAAGGGCAAGTAGGACAGGCGTTCCCACGACCGGTCGGCCTCCTGGGCGAATCGATCGGGGTCGAATCGCTCGGGATCGGGATACTGCAGGGCCGACCGGTGCATCACATACGGGGCGATGAACACGATGGTGTTCTCGGCGATCGCGTAGTCGCCGATCCGGGTCTCGCACGCCGCCTCGCGCAGGAACGCGGGGGAGGGCGGATACAACCGCATCGACTCCTTGAACACCTGCAGACAGTAGGGCAACTGCGCCAGATCCTCGGCCGTCGGCGTCGCGCCGCCGAGCACGCGGTCGACCTCGGCGCCCGCGCGTTCGGCGATGCCGGGGTGGCGCGAGAGCGCGTACGCCGTCCAGAACATCGCGTCGGCGCTGGTCTCGTGCGCCGCCGCCCACAGATTGAGCACCTCGTCGACGAGCCGCTCCTCGCTCATCGGCGCGCCGTCGCGGTCGCGCTGGGCGAGCATGGCCGAGACGATGTCGTCGTGCCGGTCGGGGTGGCGGCGGCGCGCGTCGATCATGCGCGCGGCCCAGTCGCGAACGAGCGCGAGGTCGCGAATGAAGTCGCGGTTGCGTTTGGTCGGAATGTTCAACGGCGCGACGATCGGCCGCGACATCGCCCGCATCTCCCAGTCGAAGATGCGGGTCGCCGCGTCGACCACGTCCAGGTGGTCTTCGAGCGGCTCATCGATCAACAGCCCGGCGACGACGTCGTGCATCATCGCCTGCACGCCCGCGAGCAGGTCGAGCTCGCCCGCGGCCTGCCATGTCCGCACATGCTTCTGCATGCGGGCGACCATCACGTCCACGTACTTCGGCACCCGCCGCGCGGTGAACAGCGGCGCGACCATCGCGCGCTGCGCGCGATGCACCTCGCCCTCGGAGATGATCAGCCCCTCGCGCAGCGCGGGCCACAGCGTTCCGGTCACCGCGCGCGCCCGCCGGAAGTCCGCGGCGCGCGACACCAGTACCTCGTTGATCTCCGTCGGCCCGGTGACCAGCACCGCCGGAAACAGCCCGATCCGAAATCCGGCGACCGGCCCGTGCTCGCCGGCCAGCCGCTGCATCACGGCCAGCGGATCATGGAACCAGCGCAGCGTGGTACCCAGACCGAGCACGCCACTGCGTCCGTGATCCAGTTGCTCGAATTTTTCCGCCCGATCATCGTTCACTGACGATTCCTCCCATGGTCGTCATCGAAGTCAGAGCGATTCGTCAGCCCCGCCGTCCATGTTCCGGACGTCTGACGAGCAGTCTCGTCTGGATGGTATGTCGGCATAGTGCCGTAGTCATGCCCGCAGAACTAGGGTGGCCAGCCGGTCCGGACGGTGTTAGTGCTGGTCGGCGGCGTGCGTCAGAAACATTCCAGCACAGGAAGTTCGGGCGCGCGAGGGTGCGAGGGGCAATGATAGGATCACTCATCTTAGTTTAGCTAAACAGTTGCTGGTCTGCGCGTTGCCTCACCTGATGAAGGAAAAACAACTCCATGGCTGTCATGCTGCACTCGGGAGAGCAGCGCGGTACCGGTGCGATCGAGAAGCGTCGTGCCCCGCGCGGGCTCGCATTGCTCGGCGCCGCGATCGTGCTCGCCTGCGTCTCCGTCGGGGCCTGGCTGGAATTCCTCCGGCCGAACTGGGACATGTACTGGCACCAGGTGGATCTGCAGGTCTACATGTGGGGCGGCTCGATGGCCGCACTGCATCCGGAGCTGCTGTACGACGGGCGCGGCCCACTCGGCCTGCCGTTCCTCTATCCGGTCTTCGCGGCGTGGATCTGCGCCGAGCTGGCCCAGTTCCCGATCAACTACATCGGCACCGGCATCGTGGTCATGACGCTCACCTCGCTCGGGATCAGCGTGTGGAGCGCCGGGGTGTTGCAGCGCCGGCGACGCGGGCTCACCCTGGTCGCCGTCACCATCGCGGTGAGCGCGGCCGGGCTCTGGCTCGAACCCGTCCAGCAGACACTGCAATTCGGGCAGCTCAGCGTGATTCTCATGGCCATGGTGCTCGCGGACCTCGCCATTCCGGAGAACCGTTGGTACCGAGGGATTCTGCTCGGCATCGCGACCGGGTTGAAGCTCACGCCCGCCGTCTTCGTCGTCTATCTGCTGATCACCCGGCAGTTCAAGGCCGCGATCACGGCCGGGGCCGCCTTCGCCGCCACGGTCGCGATCGGCTTCTGGTATCGGCCCGCCCAGGCGTGGGAGTTCTGGACGACGACGATGACGTCGCAGAACCGCATCGGGTTCGCCTATGTGCAGAACCAATCGATCAACGGGCTGTTCGGTCGGTTGCAGTGGTCGACCTGGCAGGACAGCTGCTCCTCGCTGGTGTGCGCCGGTGTGCTGGGGCTGGTCGGCATGGCCGCGGCCCGGGTCGCCTATCTGCGCGGGGACCGGCTGCTCGGCGCGCTGCTCGCGGCGACCGTCATGCTGCTCGCCTCCCCGATCTCCTGGACGCACTACTGGGTCTGGATCGTCCCGGCGCTGATGTGGGTGTTCCACGCGCTGCGCGACCGTCGCCTCGCCGTGCGCATCGCGGTGCCCGCACTCATCTATCTCTTCGTCTTCGCGTGGCCGATGCGCATCGATCGGGTCGGCTGGTGGGACCCCGACCTGCCGCTGCTGCCGCAGGGCCTGGTCTGGGCGGTACCCCAGACCAACGGTCGCGAATTCCATTGGAACCTCTGGGAATTCCTGCTCGGCGACTCCTACACCCTCCTCGCCGTAGCAGCCCTCCTCGCCGCGGGCACTTGGCTACTCCTGCACCGCCCGGCGACCTCCGGCATAGAACCCGACTCCGTACGCGTGGTGAGCTCCATAACCCCAAAGGATCTCGCGGCTGCCGACGCCGCGACCCCGGTCGGCACTGTTGTCCAGCAACAGGATTCGGTTCCCCTGTAGAAGGCGCTAGGGGAGGTCTTGTAGGGCTGTGCGGATGACTTCGAGGAACCAGGTTTGGGCGGCGTTGCGGCCGGGTGGGCGGCGGGTGTAGGCGGCGATCTCGGCGGGGTCTATGTGCCAGGGGAGGGTGAAGGTGCGGACTCGGTGGGTGTCGGTCATGGCTCGGGCGATGCGCTGGGGGACGATGGCGACGAGATCGGAGTCCTGCACGACGTAGGGGAGGGTGGCGAAGCGAGTGATGCGGACCGCTATCTGCCCTTCTAAACCGTGTGCCCGCAACGCGTTTCGCGGCGCGGGGTGGCCGGTGGTGCCCTCGACGACGATATGGCGCTCCGCGCGGAACTCGGCATCGGTCGCGGCGTCGCCGCGCAGCCGGGGGTGGTCGGTGGCCACCATTCCGACGTAACCCTCGGTGAACAGCGGCATCCGGTCGAGCCGCACCGAATCCAGTACGGGGCTGGCCACGATCGCGTCGACCCGTCCGCGCGTGAGCTGGTCGGTCGCGGTATCGATGTCGAACGCGTGCACCTGCAGGGTCGCGGCGGGCGCGCGGGCCGCGAGCTCGGCGAGCACCAGCGGCAGCGAGTTGATCTCGCCGAGGTCGGTGAGCCCGATCGAGAAGCTGACCGGCCCCGTGGCCTCGAATTGCGTTGCGGCGCCGATGGTCACGTCGAGCTGCTCGACGGCGGTGCGCAGCGACGGGTAGAGCCGCTCGGCCTCCGAGCTCGGGACGAGACCGCCGGGCCCGCGCGCGAACAACTCGTCGCCGAGGCGTCTGCGCAGCTTGCCCAGCCCATAGCTGACGGTGGGCTGGGTGACGCCGAGGACGTCGGCGGCCGCCGTCACGCTGCGTGTCTCGTACAACAGCACGAACGTCCGGATGAGGTTGAGATCGAACTCGGCGGCCATAGAACTCCTCTATACAGAACGGCAAAAACATCTATTGGATTTCTGATGTGGCCGATCGTAGCGTGATGGCAGTCACAATTGCTCGTCAGAATCGAAACCGCACATGCAGAAGTTGTTGTCGTGGTCCGCCGTGCTCTGCTGGCTGACCGTCCTGCTGGAGGGCTACGACCTCGTCGTACTCGGCGCCGTCATCCCCACGCTCATCGACCAGAAACACCTCGGATTCACCGCCGCCGGAGCGACTTTCGCGGCGACCATCTCGCTGGTCGGCGTGGCGATCGGCGCGACGGCCTCGGGGCCGATCGCCGATCGCTACGGCCGCCGCCGGATGCTGCTCAGCTCGATCGCGGTGTTCTCGCTGTTCACCGCCGCCGTGCCGCTGGCCGGGTCGGTGAGCGTGTTCGCCGCGTTCCGGCTGATCGCCGGGGTCGGGCTCGGCGCGTGCCTGCCGACCGCGCTCACCCTGATGGCCGAGCACATGCCCCCGGCGCGCCGCGCCTTCGCCAGCACGATCACCATGACCGGCTATCACACCGGGGCCGTGCTCACCGCGTTGATCGCCCTGCGCGTCATTCCGCACTGGCAGCCGCTGTTCTATGCGGGCGGCGCGGCCGGACTCCTTCTACTGCCGGTCATCTGGGCCAAGTTGCCGGAGTCGGCGGCTTATCTGGCGGCGAAGGACGCGCCGGCGCGGGTGCGGCCGACGGTGTTGCTGCGGCCGGTGTATGTGCGTGCGACGCTGGGGGTTTGGGTGGGTTCGTTCATGGGGTTGTTGCTGGTTTATGGGTTGAATACGTGGTTGCCGAAGTTGATGCGTGATGCGGGGTACAACATGTCGACGTCGTTGACGGTGTTGTTGATGTTGAATATCGGTGCGGTGATCGGGTTGCTGACGGCGGGGGCGTTGGCGGATCGGCGGGGGATCAAGCCGACGGTGCTGGTGTGGTTCGGTGCTGCGGCGGTGTTCTTGGCGGTGTTGAGTGTCAAGGTTTCGAGCACGGTGTTGCTGGATGCGCTGGTGCTGGTGACCGGCATCTTCGTCTTCTCCGCGCAGGTGTTGATCTACGCCTACGTGACGCAGGCTTACCCAGCCGAAATTCGCGCCACCGCTATGGGTTTCGCGGCAGGCGTCGGTCGTCTGGGTGCGATCTTCGGCCCGACGATCACCGGTTGGCTGATCGTGGTCGGCTCGGCGAATCCTTGGGGCTTCTACCTTTTCGCGGCGGTCGCGGGCATCGGCCTGCTCGCCATGGCCGCAGTGCCCCGGACCACCGTCGACGGACTCGTACCGGTCGAGACCGCCGAGGAGAAGGCCCGCGCGGTATGAGAACCACTCGAACCCAGGTGGCGATCGTCGGCGCGGGTCCGGCCGGTCTCCTGCTCTCGCACCTGCTGCACCGCGCCGGCATCGAGAGCATCGTCATCGACCACCGCGGGTACGAGGAGATCGCGGGCACGATCCGCGCCGGGATCCTCGAGGCGGGTTCGGTTCGGCTGCTGGTGAATTCGGGCGTCTCCGATCGGGTGCTGCGGGAGGGGCACCGGCACGACGGTGTCGTGCTGCGCTTCGACGGCGAGAACCACCGGATCGACTTCCAGGAGCTGGTCGGCGAATCCGTCTGGCTGTACCCGCAAACCGAGGTCTTCCTGGACCTTTCGGCGCGACGCGCGGCCGACGGCGGCGATGTGCGCTACGGTGTCGCCGACACCGTCGTCGACCTCGCCGGCCGCCTGCCGACGATGACGTTCACCGAACCGGGCGGCGGCCGGGTGCGCGTCGAGGCCGACCTGCTCGTCGGCGCCGACGGCTCCCGATCGATCTGCCGCCACGCCTTCCCGCGCGGCGCCCGCGACGAGTGGTTTCGCGAGTATCCGTTCGCCTGGTTCGGGTTTCTCACCGAGGCGCCGCCGTCGCACGACGAATTGATCTACACCCGTTCGGATTTCGGGTTCGCGCTGATCAGTCAGCGCACGGCGACGACGCAGCGGATGTACTTCCAATGCGACCCCGGCGAGCGTCCGCAGGACTGGGACGACGACCGCATCTGGACGGAGATGCGAAAACGCGTCAACGGCAATGGCTTCGAACTCCAGGAGGGCCCGATCGGGGCGAAGACGGTGCTGCCGTTCCGCTCCTTCGTCACCGCCCCGATGCGGCACGACACGCTGCTGCTCGCCGGCGACGCCGCACACACCGTTCCGCCGACCGGCGCCAAGGGCTTGAACCTCGCCCTGGCCGACGTGGCGGTGCTGTCGGAGGTGATCGCCGACTTCTACCGCACCGGCGACGCCGACGTGCTCGACCGGTACACCGCGCGTGCGCTGGAACGGGTCTGGCGGGCCCAGCACTTCTCCTACTGGGTGACCACCCTGCTGCACACCGTCGGCGGCGAGTCGCCGTTCGACGCGCGACGCCGGCGTGGCGAGCTCTCGATGATCACCGGTTCACGGTATGGCGCAGCGTATTTCGCCGAGGCCTATACCGGTTGGCAAACGACCTAGTCCCTGATAACGAAAGGAGTGACCGTGGCGCAGATTTCGTCCCTGGCCGACGCGGTGGCGGAGCTCGTGCACGACGGCGACCTCGTCGCCCTGGAGGGTTTCACGCACCTGATCCCGGTCGCGGCCGGGCATGAGATCATCCGGCAGCGCAGACGCGAGCTGACCCTGTCCCGGATGACCCCGGATATCGTGTACGACCAGCTGATCGGCGCGGGCTGCGCGGCGAAACTGGTGTTCTCCTGGGGCGGCAACCCGGGTGTCGGCTCGCTGCACCGGTTCCGCGACGCCGTCGAGCACGCGTGGCCGAGGGCGCTGGAGATCGAGGAGCACAGCCACGCCGGCATGGCCAACCGGTATGTCGCGGGCGCCTCCGGGCTGCCGTTCGCGGTGCTGCGCGGGTACGTCGGCACCGACCTGCCGGCGGTCACCGAGACCATCAAGCCCATCACCTGCCCGTTCACCGGTGAGCGGCTGACCGCCGTGCCCGCGATCAACCCGGACGTCACCGTCGTGCACGCGCAGCGGGCGGACCGGGCCGGCAACGTGCAGCTGTGGGGATTGCTCGGCGTGCAGAAGGAGGCCGTGCTGGCGGCCCGCCGCAGCCTGGTCACCGTGGAGGAGCTCGTCGACGAGCTCACGCCGGTGCCTGGCGCGATCGTGCTCCCGTCCTGGGTGGTGACCGCTGTCGCCGTGGTCCGCGGCGGCGCGAATCCTTCCTACGCCCACGGGTATTCCGAACGTGACAACGCCTACTACGCGGCCTGGGACGCGATCAGCCGCGACCGAGCACGATTCACCGACTGGCTCGAGGAACACGTGTACACCGATATCGCAGGGAGCGTGGCATGACCCGATCGACCTCCGACGAGATGATGACCGTCGCGGCCGCACGGGCGCTGCGCAGCGGTACCCGGTGCTTCGTCGGCATCGGATTGCCCTCCACCGCAGCGAATCTGGCGCGTCGCACGCACGCGCCCGATCTGGTGCTCATCTACGAGTCCGGCACGCTCGGATCCAAACCCGGCAGGCTGCCCGCCTCGATCGGCGACGGCATCCTCGCCGAGACCGCCGACGCGGTGATCAGTGTGCCGGAGGTGTTCAACTACTGGTTGCAGCCGGGCCGCATCGACATCGGTTTCCTCGGCGCGGCGCAGCTGGACCGGTTCGGCAATATCAACACCACGGTCATCGGCGACTACCGCAGGCCCAAGGTCCGGCTGCCCGGCGCGGGCGGGGCGCCGGAGATCGCCGCGTCCTGCGGGGAGGTGTTCGTCGTCGTCCGGCAGTCGCGTCAAACCTTCGTCGAGCGAGTCGATTTCGTCACCTCGTTCGGGCACGGGCGCGGCGGTGGTGAGCGGGCGCGGCTCGGGCTGCGCGGGGCGGGCCCTACCCAGGTCATCACCGATCTGGGCGTCATGCGGCCCGACGAGAACGGCGAATTGGTGCTCACCGCGGTGCATCCGGGTGTGACCGTGGAGCAGGTGCGGGCGGCGACCGGCTGGGAGCTGAAGGTCGCCGCCGACATCGCGGTCACCGAACCGCCGACCGAGGACGAACTCGCGGCCCTGCACACCTTGCAGGCGGCGTCATGAGCGGCGCGTTCCTCTACGACGGCGTGCGAACTCCGTTCGGGCGCTACGGCGGAGCGCTCGCGGGCGTGCGCCCGGACGATCTCGCCGCCCACGTCCTGCGCGCGCTCGCCGAGCGCACGGACCTCGATACCGCGGCGGTGGACGACGTGCTGTTCGGCGCGGCCAATCAGGCGGGGGAGGACAATCGCAATGTCGCGCGCATGGCCGCGCTGCTCGCGGGCTGGCCGACCTCGGTGCCCGGCTCCACCGTGAATCGTTTGTGCGGCTCGAGTTTGGACGCCGTGCTGCACGCCTCCAGGTCGATCGAGACCGGTGACGCCGCGCTCGTCGTGGCGGGCGGCGTCGAGTCGATGAGCCGCGCGCCGTGGGTGATGGCGAAGCCGCCCACGGGTTTTCCGGCCGCCGACGCGACGCTGCACTCGACCACGCTCGGGTGGCGTCTGGTCAATCCGGCGATGCCCGAGCGATGGACGGTCACGCTCGGCGAGGGCACCGAGGCGCTCGCCGACCGCTTCGGCATCGACCGCGGCGCGCAGGACGAGTTCGCCGCGCGCAGCCATCGGTTGGCCGCGAAAGCCTGGGACACAGGGTTTTACGACGATCACGTGGTGGCCGTGCCGGGCACGGAGCTGTCCCGCGATGAGCCGATCCGGCCGGACACCACGGTGGCGAGACTGGCCGCGCTGCGGCCGTCGTTCCGTGCGGCGGGGACGGTGACGGCGGGCAATGCCTCGCCGTTGAGCGATGGGGCCTGCGCCCTGTTGCTCGGCGACGAGACGCTCGCCGATCGGATCGGCGCACCGCCGCTGGCCAGGATCGCCGGGCGCGGCGCGGCGGGCGTCGACCCCGACCAGTTCGGCATCGGACCGGTTCAGGCGGCTCGAATCGCCCTGCGCCGAGCCGGAATCGAGTGGGGCGATGTCGGCGTGGTGGAGCTCAACGAGGCCTTCGCCGCGCAGTCCCTCGCCTGCCTGGCCGGGTGGCCCGAGCTGGACCCGGAGATCGTCAACGTCAACGGCGGCGCCCTCGCGCTCGGCCACCCGCTCGGGGCGTCGGGCGCGCGCGTCGTCCATCAACTCGCCCGTGAAATGCGGCGTCGCGGGAGCCGATGGGGGCTCGCCGCGCTGTGCATCGGCGTCGGTCAAGGCCTCGCCGTCGTTCTGGAGGCAACATCATGAAGACTCGACCCTCGCGACCGGGTTTCCGCCGCGATCGGGATATCCATCCGCCGTTGAACTTTCCCGACTACACGTCCACCGTGCTGCGGTATCCGCGTGAATCGCTGATCCTGTTGCCGCAGCGGCTGACCGAGCTGACCGGTCCGGTGTTCGGCTCGGACCGGCTGGGCCCCAACGACAATGACCTCACCGCTCAGCACGCGGGCGAGCCGATCGGTCAGCGGATCATCGTGCACGGCCGGCTGCTCGACGGCGACGGGAAGCCGATTCCGCACTCGCTCATCGAGATCTGGCAGGCCAATGCGGGCGGCCGGTATCGGCACGACCGCGACCGCTGGGACTGCGCGCTGGACCCCAACTTCGACGGCGCGGGGCGCACCTTCACCGATGGCGACGGTCGCTACGAGTTCGTCACCGTCAAGCCCGGGGCCTATCCGTGGCGCAACCATCACAACGCGTGGCGGCCCGCGCACATCCACTTCTCCGTGTTCGGGCAGGCCTTCACGCAGCGGCTGGTGACCCAGATGTACTTCCCGGACGATCCGTTGTTCTTCCAGGACCCGGTCTTCAACTCGGTGCCCGAGCACGCGCGCGAATTGCTCGTCAGCCGTTTCGATTACGTGCGCACCGAGCCGCAGCGGGCGCTGGCCTTCGAGTTCGACCTCGTGCTGCGCGGTCGCCACGCGACGCCCTTCGAACACGAGGGAGACGATGATGACTAGCCTGCGGAGCACTCCGTCGCAGACCGTCGGGCCCTTTCTGCACATCGGGCTGATTCGGGACGACGGGCCGTTCGCGGTGCCGGCGGAAACGCCTGGGGCGGTGTGGATCAGGGGGCGGGTGCTGGACGGTGCGGGTACCGCCATCGACGACGCGATGGTGGAGACGTGGCAGGTGGATCCCGGTTCAGACGAGAGTAGTTGCGGGCGGCGGGGTTTCGCGCGCAGTGATACCCGTTCCGGGAGCTACGGCATCTATACGGTCGTACCCGGTCCGGTGGGTGAGGGGGAACAGGCTCCGCATCTCGACATGTCGGTGTTCGCCCGCGGTCTCCTGCACCGGGTGGTCACCCGCGTCTACTTTCCCGAACACGCCGAGCGGCATCCGTCCGACCCGGTGCTGGCCACGGTGCCGCCGGAGCGCCGCGACACGTTGATAGCGGTGCGTGACGGGGACGGGTACCTATTCGACGTGCGACTACAGGGCGATCGCGAGACGGTGTTCTTCGATGTCTGAAACCGGACTGTTCGACGGCGTGCTCGCGGCGGGGCCCGTGGCCGAGTTGGTCGGGGATCGGGCCTGGGTGCAGGCGATGCTCGACTTCGAGGGGGCGCTGGCGCGGGCCTGTGCCGAGGCGGGAGTGATTCCCGAGCGGGCGGCGGAAGCTATCGAAAGATGCTGCCGGGCTGAGGAATTCGATATCGGCGCGCTCGGGGCGGATGCGGTGGGGATCGGCAATCCGGCCGGGCCGCTGGTTCGTCGGCTGACCGCCCGGGTCGATCCCGAGGCCGCCGGTTATGTGCATGTGGGCGCGACCAGCCAGGACGTCATCGATACCGCGGCGATGCTGGTGACCGGGCGAGCACTGGCGGCCCTGCGTGTGGATCTGCAGGACTGCGCGGCGTTGCTCGCACGACTGGCCGAGGAGCACGCGGGCACGGTCATGCCGGGGCGCAGCCTGCTTCAGCAGGCGCCGCCGGTGACGTTCGGGCTCACCGCGGCCGGGTGGCTCGGCGGGCTCGCGGCAGCGCTGGACGGTATCGACCGGCTCCGTGCTCAGCGCCTCGCGGTGCAGTTCGGCGGTGCGGTCGGCACCTTGGCGTCATTGCGCGGCAACGGCATTCAGGTGCTCGGTTCGCTCGCGCGCATTCTCGACCTCGCCGAACCGGTACTGCCGTGGCACACCGAGCGCAGCCGGATCGCCGAGACCGCAGGCGTGCTCGGCCAGGCCTGCGGCGCGGTCGCGAAGATCGCCCGCGACATCACGCTGCTCGCGCAGACCGAGCTCGCCGAGGTCTCCGAGCAGGGTCCACCCGGCAGCGGCGGCTCATCGACCATGCCCCACAAGCGAAACCCGGTCGCCGCCGTCCTCGCCGCCGCTGCCGCGGCCCAAGCCCCCGGCTTGGTCGCCACGCTGCTAGGTGCCGCCGCCCACGAACACCAGCGGGCCGCAGGTTCATGGCACGCCGAATGGCGACCCCTCACCGAACTGCTGCGCAGCACCGGCTCGGCCGTCCATTGGCTCCGAATCAGCCTGGAACGCCTCGAGGTACGCCCCCACCGCATGCGCGGCAATCTCGACCTCACCGGCGGCCAACTGCTCGCCGAGCACGTCGCGATCGAGCTGATGGCCGCCTCGCACGGGGAGATCGGCAGACAAGAAGCGAGTGACCGCGTCGCAGCCTGCTGCGGTCGCGCCGAAAGTACAGCCGGTGGCCTCGCGGACGCCCTCGCCGCAGACCCCGTCATCGGAGAGTTCCTGTCGCGCGATCGAATAGCGGCCCACCTAGCCCCGGCCACCTATCTCGGCTCCGCCGAAGCCTTCATCGACCGCGCCCTGACCCATTGGCAGCCGCGCTCATGAAAACGCAAGCGCGCCCGGCGAGCTTAGCCGCCGGCGCAGGCAACCAAGCCGTCGCACTCCTTCTGACAAACGCACGCGTGTTAGCGCGGCGAGTCGGTGTGCGGGGATCAGGATGCGTGCGGCAGACCAGCGAGTGTGGGTCGTGTGGTGGCCGGAAGTCCCGCACACCCTTTTGGTATACGCACGCGTGTTGGTGCGGCGAGTCGGTGTGTGGGAAACCAATGAGGGTGCGGGAGAGGGGATGATGCAATGACCAGCGTCGACTATGCGATCGATGGTGCGCCGACTGGGCCTCCGATCGTATTGAGCGGGTCGCTTGGGAGCGATATGCGGATGTGGGAGCCGCAAGTTCGCGCGTTCAGCGCAGCGGGTTATCGGGTTGTGCGCTATGACCATCGCGGGCATGGCCGTTCGCCTGTTCCGCCAGGGCCGTACTCGGTAGCGGACCTCGCCTCCGACACGCTCGCATTGCTCGACCGGCTGGGCATCGATCGTGCGCATTTCGTCGGGCTGTCCCTGGGCGGGATGGGTGGGGTTGTGGCTCGGGGGGAACGCACCGGAGCGGGTGCGTACCCTGACGCTGTGCTGCACCTCGGCTCAGCTCGGGCCGCCGAGTCTTTGGGCCGATCGTGCCGCCCTCGT
>NZ_BAGH01000239.1 GCF_000308715.1 Nocardia tenerifensis NBRC 101015 | reverse complement strand
ATCAGAACCGTTCCGGTCGCGCCCATCAGCCGGATGCGGTCGAGCTGGACGCGCTCCTTCCGGTCGAGGCCGGGTACCTCGGTCTCGTCCTGGTGCAGCACCGCGATCGTGTGATCGGCGTCGGCACGTCCAATCCGAGCGCTCGGCGCCCGAATGCCAATGTCCTACGCCGCGCGCCCTCCAGTACCGCCACGAGACGAAGCATAAGGGGCGCGGGCGGGTCATAGACGGTGCGCGGCCCTGCTCGTTCCGATCGGAACCGCCGCCACCGGGGGCACAATCGGACATATGGTTTCGGAGTCCAGGCGGCGGATCGAGGTCGCCGCGTGCGAACTGCTCGCGCGGCACGGGTATCACGGGTTCGGTCTGAAGGCGTTGAGCGATGCGGCCGGATTGCCGTATGGGTCCATCTACCACCACTTTCCAGGCGGCAAGGAGGAGATCGCGGTGGCCGCGATCACCGGGTCCGGCACGCTGACCGGACGGATGATCAGGCAGGCGCCGACGGACGTCTTCGCGACGACGAAGACCCTCTTCGACTTCATGGTCCGGCAGCTGGCCGACTCGGCCTGGGACGAGGGCTGCCCGATCGGCACGCCCGCACTCGACGGCGGCAGCGACGCCATGGCCGTCCGCGAAGCCTGCGCGACGGCGTTCGAGGCGATGGAGCAGGCGTTCGCCGGGCTGCTCGCCGAGCTCGGGCTGTCCGCGCAGGACGCGGGGGAGTTGGCCACCACGGTGGTCGCCGCGTACGAGGGCGCGACGCTGCTGGCCCGGGTGCGGCGCTCGGAGGGGCCGCTGCACACGGTGGCCGCGGCGATGGAGCGGTTGATCCGGGTGACGTTCACCGAGGCGGGGCTGCTGAACACCGAGGCGGATACGGGTCCGTCGGGCACCGGGTCGTCGGACATCGATATGGGTATGCCCGCGCCGGAGATTCCGGTCGAGGCGCGGATCGAGGCGGCCGCGGCTGCCGAGGGCGCTTCGGAAATCTTTGGCGAGCAAGGGGATTCGCTGGGAAGCGGCTAGGGGCAGCGTGGCACTGCGCGTGCGAACACACCGGCAACTCGCGCGTAGGTCGTCGCTGTTCAGCTAGGGACCGTCCAACCTTGGCATTGGGTCTGCTCGGCTCGGGCCGTGAGGGCTCCGGGGTGGAGATGATCGTCGGTCGGCGGATCGCTGGTTACCACTCAGCCAGCGGGTCAGGACGAGGCGATAGACGCCCTGTTGGATACGCCGACAAACCCGGTCGCCGTCCATCGAGTTGTCTCGGTGAGCGGGAAGGTGTGATGTAACCCACTGGACGGATCGGCCTCGGGTCCGGCCTTCGAATCATCGACAGCCGCGGTGCTCGGGCGGCCGGCGGCGAACGTCTCGCACCTAGCGGCGTTCGCTGGCGATGCCCGTCAAACGCCAGGTCAACGCTCATTTTCGCCACCGTGCGCGGACTGTGCTCAAATATCGTGCCGCCGTCACGCCGATCGGCTACTCCGCGGCACCGCCGATCGCTGGTCTATGCAGGTCACGAGCCCTGTGAACTCAGGGCACCCTTATTAGATTTCGGGAACGAATTCCGCCACACTGATGTTGTGAAAACCGTGGGTTTGCGGAGCGAAGACGAAAGGGCTGGTCGGAAGGCCGGTACCGGGTCGCCCGCTGCGCCGGCGACCGTCGGTGAGAGGCACACCCGCGCGGCCATCGTTCAGCTGCTGCTGGAGGAGGGCCCGATCACCGCGACGGCCATCGGCACCACGCTGGGTCTGGCCCCGGCGGGCGTGCGACGCCACCTGGACGCGCTGATCGACTCCGGTCAGGCCAGGGCCAGCAGGTCCGCGCCGTGGCAGCAGAAGGGTCGCGGCCGCCCGGCCAAGCAGTATCAGCTCACCGCCGCGGGCCGCGGACAGCTCGGCCACGCGTACGACGATCTGGCCGGCGCGGCGATCCGCCAGCTCGGCGAGATCGGCGGCGAGCAGGCCATCACCGACTTCGCCAGGAAACGCGCCAGCACTATCGTGGCCGGGATCGCCCCCGTAGAGACGCACACCCCGCAGCACACCGAGGCCAAGGCCGAGGAGATCGCGGACGCGTTCACCGGCGCCGGCTTCGCCGCCTCCACCCGCAAGGTGGGCGCCGGCGTGCAGATCTGCCAGCACCACTGCCCCGTCGCGCACGTCGCGGAGGAGTTCCCGCAGCTGTGCGAGGCCGAGCTCGAGGCGTTCCGTGACCTGCTCGGCACCCACGTGCAGCGGCTGGCCACGATCGCCAACGGCGACTGCGCGTGCACCACGCACGTGCCGCTGCTCGTACCCCCGAAAACTTCACCAGAAGCCGCTGCACAGCCCGCAGCGGTACGTACGAACGACTCCGGAAGGAGTGCCGAATGACGACGACCACCGACCAGGTGCAACCGCTGACCCAGGAGGAGACCATTGCGTCTCTGGGTAAATACGGTTACGGCTGGGCCGATTCGGATGTGGCCGGAGCGAGCGCGCAACGAGGCCTGTCCGAGGCGGTCGTTCGCGATATCTCGGCGAAGAAGAGCGAGCCGGACTGGATGCTCGACATCCGGCTCAAGGCTCTGCGCATCTTCGATCGCAAGCCCATGCCGAACTGGGGCTCCAACCTCGAGGGCATCGACTTCGACAACATCAAGTACTTCGTGCGCTCCAGCGAGAAGCAGGCGGCCACCTGGGACGACCTGCCCGCGGACATCAAGAACACCTACGACAAGCTCGGCATCCCCGAGGCGGAGAAGCAGCGCCTGGTCTCCGGCGTCGCGGCGCAGTACGAGTCCGAGGTCGTCTACCACTCCATCCGTGAGGACCTGGAGAAGCAGGGCGTCATCTTCCTCGACACCGACACGGCGTTGAAGGAGCACCCGGAGCTGTTCCAGCAGTACTTCGGCTCGGTGATCCCCGCGGGCGACAACAAGTTCTCCGCGCTGAACACCGCGGTGTGGTCGGGCGGCTCGTTCATCTACGTGCCGCCGGGCGTGCACGTCGACATCCCGCTGCAGGCCTACTTCCGGATCAACACCGAGAACATGGGCCAGTTCGAGCGGACGCTGATCATCGTCGACGAGGGCGCCTACGTGCACTACGTCGAGGGCTGCACCGCGCCGATCTACAAGTCGGACTCGCTGCACTCCGCAGTGGTCGAGATCATCGTGAAGAAGGGCGGCCGCTGCCGCTACACCACCATCCAGAACTGGTCGAACAACGTCTACAACCTGGTCACCAAGCGGGCCAAGGCGGAGGCGGGCGCGACCATGGAGTGGGTCGACGGCAATATCGGCTCCAAGGTCACCATGAAGTACCCGGCGGTCTGGATGACCGGTGAGTACGCCCGCGGCGAGGTGCTCTCGGTGGCGTTCGCCGGCGAGGGCCAGCACCAGGACACCGGCGCGAAGATGCTGCACCTGGCGCCGCACACGTCGTCGAACATCATCAGCAAGTCGGTGGCGCGCGGCGGCGGCCGGGCCTCCTACCGCGGCCTGGTTCAGGTGAACAAGGGCGCGCACGGCGCCAAGTCGACGGTGAAATGCGATGCGCTGCTTGTCGATACGGTCAGCCGCTCGGACACCTACCCGTACGTCGACATCCGCGAGGACGACGTGACGATGGGCCACGAGGCCACCGTGTCGAAGGTCTCCGAGGACCAGCTGTTCTACCTGATGAGCCGCGGCATGACCGAGGACGAGGCGATGGCCATGGTGGTGCGCGGCTTCGTCGAGCCCATCGCCAAGGAACTGCCGATGGAGTACGCGTTGGAACTGAACCGGCTCATCGAGCTGCAGATGGAAGGAGCCGTCGGCTGATGGCGACAGGTGTCATTGGAGCGGTCGAGGGCGAGAACCCGTCGAAACCGATTCAGAACCCCGGCGCGACGGCCGCGATCAACAAGGGTGAGGTGTTCACGTCCTACGACGTGAACGCCTTCGAGATCCCCTCCGGTCGTGATGAGGAGTGGCGGTTCACGCCGCTGCGTCGGCTGCGTGGCCTGCACGACGGTTCCGCGGTGCGCGACGGTCAGGCATCGGTCGAGGTGAGTCCGGTCGAGGGTGTCCAGGTGGAGACTGTCGGCCGCGACGACGCGCGCCTCGGCACGGCGGGCACGCCCGCGGATCGCGTTGCGGCCCAGGCGTATTCGAGCTTCGAGTCGGCCACCGTGGTGTCGGTCGGCGCGGAGACCGAGGTCGCGCAGCCGGTCGTCGTCACGGTCACCGGCCCCGGCGAGGGCAAGACCGCCTACGGCCACTTGCAGATTCGCCTCGGCAACTTCGCCGCCGCCACCGTGGTCATCGACCAGCGCGGCAGCGGAACCTACGCGGAGAACGTCGAATTCGTGCTCGGCGACAGTGCCAAGCTGACCGTCGTCGCGGTCCAGGACTGGGCCGACGACACGGTGAACGCCACCGCGCACCACGCGCGGCTCGGCCGCGACGCGACCCTGCGCCACATCGCCGTGACCCTCGGCGGCGACCTGGTCCGGATGACCGGCACCGTGCGTTACGACGGCCCCGGCGGCGACGCCGAGCTGCTCGGCCTCTACTTCGCCGACGCGGGCCAGCACTTCGAGCAGCGTCTGCTCGTCGACCACTCGCAGCCCAACTGCAAGTCGAACGTGCTGTACAAGGGTGCGCTGCAAGGGAACCCGGACTCGCCGAAGGGCGACGCGCGCACGGTCTGGGTCGGCGACGTGCTGATCCGCGCGGCCGCCGAGGGCACCGACACCTTCGAGGTGAACCGCAACCTGGTGCTCACCGACGGCGCGCGCGCCGACTCGGTGCCGAACCTCGAGATCGAGACCGGCGAGATCGCCGGCGCCGGACACGCCTCGGCCACCGGACGTTTCGACGACGAGCAGCTGTTCTACCTGCGCGCCAGGGGTATTCCGGAGGACGCGGCGCGACGGCTGGTCGTGCGCGGCTTCTTCCAGGAGATCATCCAGAAGATCGCGGTCCCCGAGATCCGAGAGCGGCTCGAGACGGCCATCGAGGCCGAACTCGCCGCGATCGGCGCCTGAAAACCACACACCCGCAAAGGAACTCGAATTCGATGACCACCCTGGAAATCAAGGACCTGCACGTCGAGGTCGCCAACCCGGACGAGTCCGGCGAGCCCATCAAGATCCTCAAGGGCGTCGACCTCACCATCAACTCCGGTGAGACGCACGCCATCATGGGTCCCAACGGCTCCGGCAAATCGACCCTGTCGTACGCGATCGCCGGCCACCCCAAGTACACGGTGACCTCCGGCTCGATCACCCTCGACGGCGAGGACGTCCTGGCGATGTCGGTCGACGAGCGGGCGCGCGCGGGTCTGTTCCTGGCCATGCAGTACCCGGTCGAGGTGCCCGGCGTCTCCACGTCGAACTTCCTGCGCACCGCCGCGACCGCCGTGCGCGGCGAGGCGCCCAAGCTGCGGCACTGGGTCAAAGAGGTCAAGGAGTCGATGGCCGAGCTGGAGATCGACCAGGCCTTCGCCGAGCGCAATGTGAACGAGGGCTTCTCCGGCGGCGAGAAGAAGCGGCACGAGATCCTGCAGCTCGGCCTGCTCAAGCCGAAGATCGCCATCCTGGACGAGACCGACTCGGGTCTCGACGTCGACGCGCTGCGCATCGTCTCCGAGGGTGTCAACCGCTACAAGGAGCGCGAGAACGGCGGCATCCTGCTGATCACGCACTACACCCGGATCCTGCGCTACATCCAGCCGGAGTTCGTGCACGTGTTCGTCGGCGGCCGCATCGTCGCCGAGGGCGGCTCGGAGCTGGCCGACGAACTCGACGCCAACGGCTACGTCCGTTTTACTCAGACTGCTACCGCGGGAGCTTGATATGACCGCCACGGTCCGCACCCTCGACGTCGCCCGTGTCCGGGCCGACTTCCCGATCCTGAGCCGCACGGTCCGGGACGGGAAACCGTTGGTGTACCTGGACTCCGGCGCGACCTCGCAGCGGCCGCTGGCCGTGCTCGACGCGGAACGCGAGTTCCTGGTCACCGCCAACTCGGCGGTGCACCGCGGCGCGCATCAGCTGGCCGAGGAGGCGACCGACGCCTACGAGGGCGCCCGCGCCGACATAGCCCGGTTCGTCGGGGTGTACGCGGACGAGATCGTGTTCACCAAGAACGCGACCGAGTCGCTGAACCTGGTGACGTACTCGTTCTCCGACGATCGGTTCCCGTACCACGTCGGCCCCGGCGACGAGATCGTCATCACCGAGCTGGAGCACCACGCGAATCTCGTTCCGTGGCAAGAGCTCGCGCGCCGCACCGGGGCGACGCTGAAGTGGTACGGCGTGACCGACGACGGCCGCATCGATCTCGACTCGCTCGAATTGTCGCCCGCCACAAAGGTCGTCGCGTTCACCCACCAGTCGAACGTGACCGGTGCGGTCTCCGACGTCGCCGAAATGGTGCGTCGCGCAAAGGAAGTCGGCGCGCTGACGGTGCTCGACGCCTGCCAGTCGGTGCCGCACATGCCGGTGGACTTCCGCGAGCTCGGCGTCGACTTCGCCGCGTTCTCCGGGCACAAGATGTTCGGCCCGTCCGGCGTCGGCGTGCTCTACGGGCGGCGCGCGCTGCTCGCGGAGACCCCGCCCTTCATCACCGGCGGCTCGATGATCGAGACCGTCACCATGGAGGGCAGCACCTACGCGCCGCCGCCGCAGCGGTTCGAGGCCGGCGTGCCGATGACCTCGCAGGTGATCGGATTGGGCGCGGCCGTGCGGTATCTCGAGGCGCTCGGCATGGACGTCGTCGCGGAGCACGAGCACGCGCTCGTCGGCGCCGCGCTCGAGGGTTTGGGCGCGATCGACGGGGTGCGGATCATCGGACCCACCGACAATGTCGATCGCGGCGGCGCGGTGTCGTTCGTGGTCGACGGCATCCACGCCCACGACGTCGGCCAGATCCTCGATGACGAGGGCGTCGCCGTCCGGGTCGGTCACCACTGCGCGTGGCCGCTCATGCGCCGGCTCGGCGTGCCCGCCACCGCGCGCGCGTCGTTCGCCGCTTACAACACTCTCGACGAGGTGGACGCACTGGTCGCGGCCGTGCGGAAGGCTCAGAGCTTCTTCGGCGTGAGCGCAGCGAAGGCCGACAATGGGCAGAGCGGCGTGAGCGCAGCGAAGGCCGACAATGGGCAGAGCGGAGTTGCATAGACCATGCGCATGGAGCAGATGTACCAGGAAGTGATCCTGGACCACTACAAGCACCCGCACCATCGCGGGCTGCGCGAGCCGTTCGGGGCCGAGGTGCACCACGTGAACCCGACCTGCGGTGACGAGGTGACCCTGCGCGTGCGGCTCGACGACAACGGCGACGTCGCCGACGTCTCCTACGACGGTCAGGGCTGCTCGATCAGCCAGGCCGCCACCTCCATCCTCACCGACCAGGTGATCGGGCTGCCCGTGCAGCAGGCGTTGAAGGTGGTCGACTCGTACAGCGAGATGGTCTCCAGCCGCGGCACCGTCGAAGGCGATGAGGACGTGATCGGCGACGGCATCGCCCTCGCCGGCGTCTCGAAATACCCCGCGCGCGTCAAATGCGCGCTGCTCGGCTGGCTCGCGTTCAAAGACGCGGTCCTGCGGGTAACCGCTGCGGAAGAAGCAAAGCGTCCCATGGGAAACGGGGAGAAGCAGTCATGACCGAAACACCGGCAACCGAGACCGCCGAGGTCGAGCTGTCCGCCGAGGACATCAAGCGACTCGAGGACCTCGAAGAGGCGATGCGCGACGTCGTCGACCCCGAACTGGGCATCAACGTGGTCGACCTCGGCCTCGTCTACGGCCTCTCCGTCCAGGACGAAGTGGCGGTCCTGGACATGACCCTCACCTCCGCCGCCTGCCCCCTCACCGACGTGATCGAGGACCAATCCCGCAACGCCCTCGTCCGCAGCGGCTTGGTGGACGACCTCAAAATCAACTGGGTCTGGATGCCGCCCTGGGGGCCTGACAAGATCACCGAAGACGGCCGGGAACAACTCCGCGCCCTCGGCTTCACGGTATAGCCGAACTTCTTTCGAAGCGGCCTGGGTTCGACCCAGGCCGTTTTCGTTTGTCCGCCAGCGGTTCTCGCGGCTCAACGGATCGATGCTGTCACCGGGGTCCGCTGGACATCGGGAGTGGGCTCGGCGATGATCGGTGCGCGTTGTTCGTTGGAACGGGGAGATGGACTGTGTCGATTGTCGGTAGGGCTGCGGTCGGGGTGGCGTTGGCGTCCGGGGTGCTGAGTGTGGCCGGGGTGGGCTCGGCCGGGGCGGCCGGGAATCTGTATGGGACGCTGGCGGTTTCGCCGGGGACGGGGAAGGTGGTGGAAGCTGTCGACCATCCGAGCCGGGTGGCGGCGGATGCGGCGGCGATCCGGGACTGCGGGGTTTACGACTGTCGAATCGAGGTTCGGTTCGTGAACGGGTGCGCGGCTATCGCACGCGGAGCTGATGGGCAGTTCGCGGGGGAGGCGGCGGGCTCGCGGGAGGAGGCGGAGCGTTTGGCTGTCGCGAAGCTGGGGGAGAGTGCGCCGCCGTTTCCGGACCTCGGCAGTGCCTCGCCCCGTGCGGCGAGCATCGTGCTGTCCTCCTGCACCAAGAACGCTAGCTGAGGGTCGAACTGTCGAGCAGGGCCGTCCGGCTCAGCCCCGTGTGCGCCCCGCTTCAGCTTCCCCCTCTCGACCAGATGCGGCCCGGACCCGAACGCCCGCCAAATCCGAGAGACGCCGACGTGGGACATCCCCGCCGTCGCGGTAATCCCCTTCGAGCAGAGTCATATGGTGGCTGTTCAAGATCTTTTGGCCACCATTTGACTCTGCTCGAAGGGGGCAGCCCTCTGCACTCCCACCCCCTGCGCACATTGGGTATCGAGCAGAGTTATATGGCTGCTTGTTGATCATGGACCGCAG
>NZ_BAGH01000240.1 GCF_000308715.1 Nocardia tenerifensis NBRC 101015 | reverse complement strand
GCTGGAGGCGTGAGGCGCAGGCTTGCTGGAGGCGCGTGGTGCAGGGCTGGTTGGAACCCCGTGGGATGCAGGGAAGTGCGGGGTGCAGGGCTGGCTGAAGGCGTGGGAAGCAGGGCTGGCCGGAACCCCGGGGGGATGCCGCTGGAAGCGCGGGATGCAGGGCACACGGGAAGCACGAGGGCGCGGGGCCTACTGGCAGCGCGGTGCCGAAGGCCTACTGGAAGCGGAACCAGCGTGCCGCGAGCCCGCCGGACACCGCTCCCCACACGGCGAGTACCACGATGCCGAACCAGTCCACGCTGCTGCGCATCGCGTCCTCGAGGGTGACCGCGAGGGCCCCCGAAGGGATCAGGCGCGCAAGCACATTCACCGCGGTGGGCAGGTCGTCGGAGGCGAAGACGATGCTGGCGATGCCGAGCATGACGAACCACAGGATGTTCGCCAGCGCGAGCACCACCTCCGCCTTCAGTGTGCCGCCCAGCAGCAGGCCCATGGCCGCGAAAGTGGCTGTGCCGAGCGCGATCACGAGCGCGCCGAGGGCGAGCCCGGCGGGCTCGGGCCGCCAGCCGAGCGCGAAGCCGATGACGCCGAGCAGAATCGCTTGCAGCACAACGACGATCAGCACCGCCGCGCTCTTGCCCGCGATGATGCCCCAGCGCGGCAGCGCGGTGGCGCCGAGCCGCTTCAGCGCGCCGTAGCGGCGGTCGAAGCCGACGGCGATGGCCTGGCCGGTGAACGCGGTCGACATGACCGCGACCATCATCACCGCGGGCACGATCTTGTCCACCCGGTCGTCGCCGAGGTCGCCGAACGGCAGCAGGGTCAGCCCGACCAGCAGGGTGATCGGGATGAACATGGTCAGCAGCAACTGTTCGCCGTTGCGCAGCAACAGGATCAGCTCGAGCCGCGTCTGCGCGATCATCATCGCGGCGCGCGTGCTCGGCCGCGGGTTCGGGGCGAAGGTGCCCGGCGCGAAGCGGTTGGCGGTCAGGTCGGGCTGGGTCATCCGCGTAGGTCCCGTCCGGTGAGTTCCAGGAAGACGTCTTCGAGGCGGCGCTGATCGATCCGAATGTCGGTGGCGAGCACGTTCACTCGCGCGCACCACGCGGTCACCGTGGCGAGCACCTGCGGATTGATCTCGCCCTCGATCAGATACGTGCCCGGCGTGGTCTCCCGTGGTGAGAAACCTTCCGGCAGCGCCGATTTCAGCAGCTCCAGGTCGAGTTTCGGTGGGGCGCAGAAGCGTAGCTGCCCGGCGGCGCCGTGCGCGGTGACCTCGGCGGGTGTGCCGGAGGCGACGATCCGGCCGTGGTCGATGATCACCAGCTGGTCGGCGAGTTGCTCGGCCTCGTCCATCAGGTGTGTGGTGAGCACGACCGTCACCCCGTCGCGGCGCAGCGCGTCGATCAGCTCCCAGACGATCAACCGCGCCTGCGCGTCGAGGCCGGCGGTCGGCTCGTCCAGGAACACGATCTCCGGCTTGCCGACCAGCGCGCACGCCAGCGCCAGCCGCTGCTGCTGCCCGCCGGACAGTCGCCGGTACGGCGTCTTCCGGTTGTCCTGAAGTCCCAGCGTGCGCAGCAACCAGTCGGGATCCAGCGGGTCGGCGGAGTAGGCGGCGACCAGATCGAGCATCTCGCCCGCTTTCGCGCCGGGATAGGCGCCGCCGCCCTGCAGCATCACCCCGATCCGCGCGCGCAGTCGCTCCGAGTCCGCGATCGGGTCCAGCCCGAGCACCCGCACCGCCCCAGAGTCCGGCGCCACGAACCCCTCGCACATCTCCACGGTGGTGGTCTTGCCCGCCCCGTTGGGCCCGAGCAGCGCCAGCACCTGCGCCCGCTCCACCTCGAAACTCAATCCGTCGACCGCCACGGTCTCGCCGTAACGTTTGACGACGCCGTCGATGCGAACAGCGGGTCCGGCGGCGTGGGTCACGACCGCCCCTCGCTGCCGTTCAACGCCGTCGTGCCCCAGTGCACCGCGCCGGTTTCGCTCACGATGTCACACCGTAGGACGTGGGCACGTGTGACGGAGCCGACACCCCCTGCTGGCCGCGCCACGGCAGTTTGTTACGGGTGATCACGATGAACAGGACCGAGACGATCACCGTGGCGATGGCGGCGCCGACGATCTGGAACACCTCGAGATCCGCGCCGCGCGGCATCAGGATGACGCTGACGATCGCCGAGAAGGCAACGGCCGGAACGCGAAACACCGGCCGGGTGGCCCAGGCGGCGAGCGGCACGATCGCCCACAGCAGATACCACGGTTGCACCACGGGGAACAGCAGCACGATGGCGCCCAGCGCGACGCCGAGCGCGCCGACCGGATGCAGTCGCCCGGTGCCGGTGGCGACCAGCATGCGCACGGTGATGAATCCCGCGACCACCGCGGCGATGGGCCGGGTGATGCTCAACAGCGCGGTCGTATGGTCGCCGAGGCCGAGCAGCACACCGCCGAATCCGGTGATGATGCCGAGCACCGTCGGCACCGACATCCAGCTGCGCACCGCGTTGGCGACGTTGAGGGTGTGCAGCCAGCCGAAGCCGAGCCCGCTCATCGAGCCGATCAACAGTGACACGCCGATGGCGATCGCGCCGAGCATGGCCGCCGCGACGGCCACATTGCGCAGAGTGAATCCCCAGCGCCGGGCCAGCGCCATGCCGACGAACCCGAGCACGACGATCGAGGTGAACTTCACCGACGACGACATCGTGATGACGATCGCCCCGCCGATCAGCCACGCGTAGGCCCGTCCGTCGAACGGATGGATGTCCTCGATGGCGCGCAGGCAGAACTCCATCCCGGCGAGCATCAGCCCCAGCATCAGCGCGTCGTTGTGCACGCCGCCGACGAGGTGAAACAGCACAAGCGGATTCGCGGCGCCGAGCCACAGCGCGCTCACCGGGGCGACGCCGCAGCGCACGGACAGCCGTGGCAGCGCCCAGACGATCAAGGCGACACCGCCCAGCGCGAGCATGCGATGCACCCAGACGCCCGCGATGATGTTGTCGCCGGTGATGTCGGCGATGCCGCGGCCGATCCAGAGGAACAGCGGCCCGTAGGGCGCCGGCGTCTCCCGCCAGATATTCGGCACATTGTTGGTGAGCACGTTGTCGATCCCGAGCCCCGCGACCGGACCCTCCTGATAGGGATCGATGCCCCGCGCGGCGATTTCGCTTTGCGCCAGATAGGAATACACGTCATTGCTGAACAGCGGTGGGGCGACGCTGAGGGGAATGATCCAGAGCAGGAGGGTGCGGTCGAGCTGGGAGCGGCTGAGGCGGTGGCGGGTGCGCCGCCGAGGCCGCCGACGGCGAAGCGGCCGAGTAGCAGCCAGGCCAGCACGACGACGACGGTACC
>NZ_BAGH01000241.1 GCF_000308715.1 Nocardia tenerifensis NBRC 101015 | reverse complement strand
CCGTTAAGCGGGCTTTCCCGAGTGCCTGATTCGGTGGGAATCGATCGTCCGCATACACTGTGCGGCATGCGGATGTTCCTCGATCGCCACTAGGACAGCCGTATTCGGGCAGGTCAGGCCCGGTCCCTATCCGGCCTAATCGGGCGAACCGGCCCCGGATTCCCGAGTGTTTCCCATTTTCAGGGGATTCAGTAGTTCGAGGTGCTCAGCGTTGTCCACGACGACCAAACGCTTCGCGTCCGCGCCGATGTAGTACTTCTGCGCGATCGAAATGTTGCCGTCTGTATGCCCCAGCTGAGCGCTGGCACGTTCAGGGTCGCCGGTCACCGCGGTGATATGCGTTGTGACGGTGTCCCGCAGGTCTGACAGCCGAAAGTCCGGTAGCGGACTGCCGTCTCGGATCCTCAGAATCACATCTTGGGCGTTGGGCATGCTCACTAGCGAGGTGGACGCGGGCCTCGAAACACCGGCTGCTCTTCCGACTTCGGCCGCACACGGATTTGCTCCGCCATCAACTCGTCCGCAAGCCACGTCGGCAGCGCCACACGGTACGGCGGCCCCTTTTTGCGGGCGGGGTGCCGGTAGGTCCCGACGCCGGTTTTGCGGCGGACCGTCGCCCCGATGTAGGCGACCGTCCGGGGTTGGTGTCGTCGAGGGTCTCGGTTGTGAGGTCTGCCCAACGGATCGCCAGTCCCTCCCCAGGCCGCACACCTGTCCCGAGCAAGAACAGGAAGTACAGGCGCGTGTACTTGTCCTTGCCTCCGGGCAACTCAATTGATGTACCGGTACATGTCCTGCGCCTGTTGGCGTGTAATCGGGTGTGGCACAGTAGGTTTCCTGACGGGGCAGAGGACATGCGGCATCGGGTTCTCCGATGTGTGTATCGCCCGTCCAAGCACCGCGAGTCGAAATGCCATACCCAGCAGCTGATGCTGCATCTTCGCCCTCGACACCGAGACCTCGGCCACTTCATCCAGATAGTCGGTGATGTCGGCAGCGTCCGCGGCTTCGACGATGCTCAGATTGCCCATCTCCGTCTCGAGCTTGAAAGCATCCGGGTTGTGGTTCTTCGGTCCTGCTGCGACGGTGTAGATGCTGCGGTGGTAGTGCTGTACGTATCGGCGGACAGGTCACCCTCCTCGACCCGCGCCTTCCACTGCTTGTCGAGCTCGGCGAACGCCAGGCTCATCTTGGCGGTCGGCGCGAACTGCACACGCTTGCTGGCGCGCTTACGCTTCGAGCCCTTGCGGTTGTTGATGTGGAATCGCCGCCACCACTCATCGAGGCATTCCTTCTTGGTTCGCCCCTGCGCGCTGGTGCGGATTTCCTCGCCATTGAAGGCTCGGTGCCGTACGCGATCCAGACGGTAGATCTCGTCGGGGCCTTTAACGGAGATCAGCTTCGACTTCTCGGGCGGCGCGCCAGGATCCAGCGCCCTTGCTACGCCGCCAACTCATTTGGGGCGAACAGTTCGTTCTCCCACCTGACCAGGTCGGCCACCCGGTAGCGGACTCGACCGCCGAAGCGGGTGAATTTCGGCCCCTGCCATCGCAGGCCCAATTTCGCAAGGTCTTTTCGCTCAGCCTGGTTCGAATGGACAGTTCTTTGCGGGTTAGCCAGACGGGTTCGTCTGACTCGCCGTATCTGCCGATGGCGGGCACTGTTCTTGGCATTGCTGGTTCTTCCTTTCCTGCGAGCGGGGGTGCGCTGCCGATGCTGTGCTCGTGGCACCTTGCGGAGAGATACTGATTTAGCACACTTTCGCCGAGGCCTTGATTGGCTTGCGTTACTTCAGTACTTATCCATAAATTCAGCTCCGTAGTCAAATAACTATGGGCTAATTCAATTTGGTAGGCTGTTACATGAACGCTCACTAAATGTGGAGTAGTCAAGCGATTTCATGAGACTCATGGTGCGTCCTGTCGCGTCGGAAATCGCCGCTGTCGCTGGCACGACCCGGACAGGCCTTGGGATCGAAGGGTCCGCAATTCTCCTGGTGGACGCGTCGGCCGTGTCTTCGATGGTAGGTAACCAAGAACTCCGAAAATCACCGTGATATTCGACGGTGAGGTTGATATCGGTTTCAGGAGAAGAGCGAAGGTGCCACGACTGTATGGAATCGCTCTCAGGGATGGCCTGATCGCAGGCAGCCATAGTCTGTCGCAGGCAGTCCTTGCGAGAGCAGCGGCGAACTGCAGCCACCAGTGGCCAACGCGCAGGAGATCGTCGAAGATCTGCAGGCCGCACTAGAGGAATTCGCAGCTGTCGCAGACGCGTTGCAACTGGCCAAGACTGAGCGGGAGGGACAGGACATCGTGGTCGAATACGGGCATGATGCGGCTGGTGTCGTTGCGAATCGCGGTGAGGCGGCCCATGTCTTGACGTAACCAGCGTCGTTGTAACGCCACAGCGTCAACCCGGGGACACGACTGCGCATGAACCGAGCTGTAGTGCCGGGCGACTCCGGACGAGAGCAACCTGGTCGGCCATAATTCGAATGACGATGCCGTTGCTCATCCAATATCGTGACGGCTGTGTACTTCAAGGGCGATCCAGACGACATGCACTCGGCAATGACACCCATGTCGCATAAGGAGATGGTGGAGTGGTACTGGGCTGGTGTTGACGAAAACCCGTCCAGCCTTGCCGATCTCTACGTCGACTTCCACGATTTCATTCACGATTTCCTATTCATGGAGTTCACCAGCAGGCTAGGCGCCTCCGTCTTCTTGTTCCGAAGGATCGCCGCAGCCTCCGAAGAGCATCTCGCCCAGCTCAGCAAGATCAAGGAGAGCGGGTCACGCCGCATCCGAGGCTGGGAGTACGAGTGCGACATGATGGTCGACGAAGACATGTACGCGGTGAAGGATGCTGAGACAATCGGGTACGGTGCCGTGACTGTTGCAGCAGTCGCAGCTCTTGAGGCACTGGCCGAAGACTTGATCACCACGGACCGCCCGTCAGGGTCCAGCGGTCTGCAACAGAAGTTCGCGAGGCTTTTGCCGCTATTGAGTCTATCGTCCGAGGAGAAGGCCGAGGTGCAGGCCCAAATCAAGAAGCTCGCAAACCGGCGCAATAGCTTCGCGCACTCGGTCACCGGCCATCCTTGGCACGACCCGACCAGGCCGCCACGTGAAAAGCCCATATTCGACAAGGAATCCGTCTCAGACACGCTCTTCACGGTCGGCCGTATCGCGGTTGTCGTCGACTGCAACCTTGACAGGTGAAGTATCTATAGGAACGATCGTCGTTCATACCCGGCCAGCGGCGATCGGTCTCGGTGAGCGAGCGGTCCGAAGCTGCGGTACATCCTGTCGGTTGGGACTGCAGCCGATCAAGCCTGCGCCAGACTGTCAGCGGTCAAGACTTCCCCCACGTGAGGGCAGTTCCGTCACGGAATGTGTCGGGACTCGGAGCGTAGTCGGAGCGAAATGGGTTTTCCCGGATTAGTAGTCCCCGCTCGGTTTGAAGGGTCGATCGCTGGGCATCATCCCAGGCTACCTACCGCAATGTTCCTGCACATTGACTCGGTCACGATGGATCTCGTCGGGTACTCGGCGCGCCGTCCAGTGTGCTCGATCGATGAATCTGCGCCTATTTACCGGTGAATTGTCGTCCCGCCTCCGCCCCGCTTGGCCGCGCGGATCAAGATTCCGCTGTTCCATCCTGCGACCACTCGTTGGCGAAGTGTTCCATCTGCTTCAGTACCAGCTCGATTGCCTTGGGTGCCTCCTCGGGCGGATACCCACGGCGGGCCAGAAGGCGCCTGATTGTGGAGCGAAGTTTCGCGCGGACTGGTTCCCGTGAGATCCAGTCCTTCTTGATCTGCTTGCGGACCTCCGCGACCAGTTCGCGGGCGATTCCCGCCAGAACTTCATCTCCCATGAGTTTGCGTGCGCTGCCCAGATCGGCCACGGCGTCGTAGAAGGCGAGCTCGTTGTCGTCCAGGGATGGGTTGAACTGCTTGCCACGTTCGGCGTCGTTCCTGACTTCCTTCGCCATCTCGACCAGCCTCGCGATGATCTCCGCGCTGGTGAGCTGCTGGCGCATGTACTGGACCATCAGATCTTGCAGACGCTCCGAGAAGGTTGTTCGACGCACGATGTTGTGCCCGGTGACCTCGCGCATCTTCTGTTCGACGAGCCGGCGGAGCGCCTCGGCGACCAAGTGCGGCGTCTCGCTGTTCTGGAGCCGGGAGACAACTGCGTCGGTGAGGTGGGTGAGGTCGGCGGTCTCCAGGCCGGCTTCGGCGAACAGGTCTGTCACACCGCCGGTCTCGACGACGGCCGAGGTGAGCTGGGATAGGTACAGCTGGACATCGCGGGCGATGGGCAGACCCCGGGCTTCTCTGTCCATCGCGTCTAGCTTTGCCATGTACGCGCGGACCTCGACGAGGAACTGGATGTCCCTTTTCCATTGCGGCTGGTCCAAGAAGCGGGAGGCGATGTCGGCTGAGGAACCCGCGAGTGCGTGGAAGCGTTCCAGCCGGTGGGCGTGGTCGCGGAAACGGCGGCTGAGAGTGTCGTTGGGATTATCGAGCTTGTCGGGGTTGTTGCCCGGGGTGGCCGGGTTGCGAAGGTAGTTCGCGGTGCCCAGCGCTGCATCGATGAACGCCGTGCGCTTGGGCCGAGCAAGCCGCTCACGCCAATCCCAACCGCGGAGCATGTCGCCGAGGATGTCGTACTCGTTGCGCAGTTCATCGAGTGCGCGGTCGATGTCCTGGCCCAGAGTTCGGTCCTTCTGGTCGGCGTTTGAGTATTCGGCGATCGCGTTCTGGAGATGCTCGGTCAGCGGTGCGTAGCCAACGAGCAGACCGTCTTCCTTGCCGCGGAACCGTCGGTTGACGCGGGCGAGGGCCTGCATCAGGTTGGCGCCCTTGAGCGGGCGGTCCAGGTACATGGTGTGGACCGGTGGGGCATCGAATCCGGTCAGGAGCATGTTGTTGACGATGAGAAGTTCGAGCTCATCGTCGGGGTCCGTGGCGCGGTTGATGACGGTCTTACGCTGCGAGTCCCGCAGGGCGTGTGCGCGCAGATGTGCTGGGTCTTTGCGGGAGTCCGAGGAGAACACGATCTTCATTGCGCCCTTGTCGATCTCGTCGCTATGCCATTCCGGGCGCAGCTCGCGCAGAGCGTCGTAGACCCGCACACAAATGTCACGTGTGGCGCACACAATCATCGCCTTGCCGGCCGCGCCGTTCGGCTTCTCGGAGACGCCAACGAACGGCTGCATCCGTGTCCGCCTTGCTTCCCAGTGCTCGACCAGGTCCTGGGCCAGGTCGCGTATCCGGGCCGGTGCGCCATACATCGCGTTCATGGTTGCGACGGCCTGCTCAATACGGCGGCGCTCGGTTTCGTCGAGGCCGTCGGTGATCCGGTCTGCTTCCTCGTCGATCTTGGTGGGGTCGACGTCGTGGTCCAAGACGAGCTGGACGACGCGGCTCTCGTGGTAGACCTTGACGGTCGCGCCGTCATCGGCGGCCCGCTTGAGGTCGTAGACGTCGATGTAGTCGGGCCCACCGAATACGTCCCGGGTGTTGCGGTCGGCCTCGGAGATCGGGGTGCCGGTGAAGGCGAGGAGTGTCGCGTGCGGGAGGGCGTCACGCAGGTGGCGGGCATAGCCGTCCAGGTTGTCGTAGTGGCTGCGGTGGGCTTCGTCTACGACTACGACGATGTTGCGCCGGTCGGAGAGCAGAGGGTGGTCGGCGCCCGACTCCTTCTCCCGCTTTGTACGCCCGAACTTCTGGAGCGTGGTGAACAGGATTCCGCCGGTGCGTTTCGCGGCGAGCTCCTCGCGTAGCTCGGCACGAGTCAGGATCTGGCGCGGCTTTTCTGGGAGGATTTCGCTCTCCAGGAAGGTCGTATACAGCTGGTTGTCGAGGTCGTTGCGATCGGTGACGACGACGACGGTGGGGTTATGCAGGACCGGGTCGCGGACCACGACGTTGGTCGTGAGGACCATCTCCTCGGACTTGCCTGAACCCTGGGTGTGCCAGACCACGCCAGCCTTGCCGTCGGTCGCCGCGGCTTTGCGCACGGCCTGTGCAGCGCGGGTGACGGCGAAGTACTGGTGCGGTTTGGCGATCCGCTTCATCCGCTTCGACGGTACGAAGTTGATGAAGGACCGGATTAGGGTGAGGAGCCGGAGCTGGTCGAACAGACCGTGAAGCGCGAGGTTCTGGCCCGACTGAGTCAGTCCATCGGCCTCCATGGGGTTGATGCGTCTGCCCGTGTCGTCGGTGTTCCACGGGGCGAAGTGCTCGTAGGCAGTAAAGGGAGTGCCGTACTTGGCTGTGATGCCGTCGGAGAGCAGCACAATCGCGTTGTAGCGGAAAGCCGTCGGGAAATCCTTCACGTACCAGCTGATCTGTGTGTGAGCGTCACTCAGCCTGGTGTCCTCGTCGCCGGCGCGCTTCAGCTCGATGACGGCCAAGGGGAGGCCGTTGACGTACAGGACGAGGTCGAAACGGCCGTTCTTCTCGCCGTCGATGACGGTGACCTGGCGGACCGCCCGATAGGTGTTCTTGTCCCGGTCGGCCAGGTCGACAATACGAACGGTCGGGTTGTGCACTGCCCCGAATTCGTCGGTGTAGCTAACCGACCGGATGCCGTCCGTCAGGTAGACGTGAGCAGTCCGATTCTCCTCATACGCGTCCTGCGAGGTAGGAGTCGAAGCGGTGGCGAGCGCGTCACCGACGGCGTCTGGTGGCAGGTCCGGGTTGAGCCGCTCAATGGCTTCGCGTAGGTCGGAGTAGAGGACCAGGTCGTCCCAGGAGGCGCGGTGGCCGGAGTTGGGGGCGAGTTCGTTGCCCTCATTCCTGGACCACGCCAACCTTTCGAGCTCATCGAGAGCGAGGTGCTCCCAATCGCTTTCCAGGGGGCGGAAATTGGAAAGCGCGGTGTCCTCAGCCGAGTTCTCGTCGGAGGCGCTGGAGTCGTACGTCATGCGTGGTCCTCGATAATCATTTCGGCCTCCTTGACGCGGAGACGGCCGGACGTTATTTGGGGGAGGAGGGTGTCGCGGAGGGAGGCGAGGACGACGGACTCTTTGCGGGCCGCGAGTGCGCTGAGCGCGAGGGAATTGATCTGCTGTTGAACAGCGCCGAAGCGGCGCGGGTCGACCACCTCCGCAGCGAGCACGTCGGTAGGCCGGACGCGCTGATGGCTCTTGGACGTCCCCGTCACCCTAGCGGCCACGACCTCCCTGAAGTCCTGCTGCGCGGTCACTGCCCACAACTCGTGGGTCGATACATCGCCGCGCGGAGTTAGAACTAGGAACTCAGTGGAAGCCAATGCTGGCACAGCATTGGCGGGTGTCACATTCCATACCCGTGGGATTTCCGGATTTAGCTTAGAGAATAGGACGGCCGGAGTGGCTACGAGAAATTTTCCACTCTTGATGGTTCCAGGCGAGGTGCGTTCAGGCCGCTTTTGTGAATCAAATGCAGGCAGACTGTAATGATCGACCTGGGGTTCTGAAATCTCCGCGGGGGAAATCTGATCCTTGCGGAGAGTGCAGATTTCGCCCAGCGGGATGCGTGCTTCCCAACGCTCACTAGACGCGATTGCCAAAACCAGCTCGTCTGCGGTGGCTGCAATGCGCTCATTGACGGCGATCTTGTCGTCAAGCGCTCCGAGTAGGCGCGCCACAGAGTTTTGCTCTCCGATTGGAGGTAGAGGCGTCAACAGCTCGCGGATTGTTGGCATGTTGATTCGCGGGGCGCCAGACCCTTCGCGCATACCCTCGATGAAGTCTCGTACGTAGGACGAGTTCAGCCAGTAGCGCAAGAACCTAAAGTTGAGCACGTTGGAATTAGGGCGAATGAGAACCATGCGCTGTCCCATGCATACCCGATGCCCGAATGGAACTTCTGCGGCGATTCCATGGTAACTACCTTCTCGACTATACAAAATATCGCCACGTTGCGGAACCGCCCGGCGCACTCGGTCCGCGTATGTCTCTTCAGAAACTCGCGCCATTTTGTCTAGTTTCAGAACCCCATCCGTGTAGTCTTGCGTTCGTACCAGGTAAGGGCCCGAGCTCGTAAGTTCAGGTGTTGAGTGAGGGCAGTCGTAAATGCCCGTGCAAGATTCAGCTAGAGGTGCCCACCTCCAATCTGACGGGATGTCGGGAAATCCGATAGGGAGGTTTACTCGATCAGCCGCGAGATTGATCTCAGCGTCCACGAACGGCCTCCAGTTGCTCACGTACGGTGATCGCCAGGTCGTCCGACCTATCGAAGAGCTCAAAAAGTTCTCCTGTCAGCCGGGCGATCTTCTCCGCGACCGCCTCTGCGTCTTCTTCTTCCACCTCGACCGACCCCACGTACCTCCCCGGAGTCAACACATACTTGTGCTCGCGAACAGTGTTCAGGTCGGCCGTGAAGCAGAACCCGGTCTCGTCCTTGTACGAAAGGGCTCCGTCGCGGGCAGAATTTGTGCCGCGCCATGCATGGTAAGTGTCGGCGATTTTCGCAATGTCGGCGTCCGTGAGGATGCGTTCCGTGCGGTCGATCATCTCGCCCATTGCGCGGGCGTCGATGAAGAGGACCTCGCCCCGCCGGTCGTCCAACCGCCGCGCCCCCTGCGGAGACTTGTCCTTGGACAGGAACCAAAGGCACGCGGGGATCTGAGTCGTACGGAACAGCTGCGACGGAAGGGCGATCATGCATGCCACCAGGTCCGCCTCGACCAACGCCTTGCGGATTTCGCCCTCGCCGCTCGCTTGAGAGCTCATCGAGCCATTCGCGAGGACGACGCCGGCCGTGCCGCGCTCCCCGAGCTTGCTAACAATGTGCTGCAGCCATGCATAGTTGGCGTTGTTTTTGGGCGGGACGCCGTATTTCCAACGCGGGTCGCTCTCCTTCCGAGCCCAGTCCTTGAGGTTGAACGGCGGGTTGGCCATCACGAAGTCAGCCTTGAGGTCCGGGTGTTTGTCGTCGTCGAACGTGTCACCCCACCGTGCCGCGAGGTTGCCGTCGATCCCGTGGATAGCGAGATTCATCTTGGCCAGGCGCCAAGTGCGCTCGATATTCTCCTGGCCGTACACCGAGATGTCGGACTTGTGGCCACGCCCTCGATGCGCCTCGATGAACTTGCCGGCCTGGACGAACATCCCCCCCGAGCCGCATGCCGGGTCGTACACCCGGCCCTCGTACGGTTCCAGGACCTCGACCAAGAGCTGAACCACGGACCGAGGTGTGTAGAACTCTCCGGCCCGCTTGCCCTCCGCCCGGGCGAAGTTGCCGAGAAAGTACTCGTAGACCTCGCCCAGCACGTCCTGGGCGGGCTTATCACCGGCGCCCCCGAAGCGGGCATCGCTGATGAGATCGATGAGCTCGGCCAGGCGCTTCTGGTCGACGTTGTCGCTGTTGAAGATCTTGGGGAGCACGCCGGTAAGCGAGGCGTTTTCGCGCATGATCGCGTCCATGGCCTCGTTGAGGAGCAGGCCGACGCCTTTGGCTTTGGCGTTCGCCGCGATCCAGGACCAGCGGGCGGTCTCGGGGACCCAGAAGACGTGTTCGCCGGTGTACTCGTCCTTGTTCTCCAGGATTTCAGCCCGGCGCTCTTCCTCAATTCCTTCCTCCGCGAGCTCCTTGGCGAGCTGTTCGCGACGCTCGCTGAAGGCGTCCGAGATGTATTTGAGGAAGATCAGTCCGAGGACGAATTCCTTGTATTGCGCGGCGTCCATGGAGCCGCGCAGCTTGTCGGCGGCCTTCCAGAGAATGTCCTGGATTTCCTTGGGTGTGGAGGTGGTGAACAGCTCCGCCTGTGTGGCGGGCTTCTTCTTGGCGGGAGGCATGGCGGGTTTTCGTCTCCTTTGGGTCCTGCGGGTTGGCGCGGGTCAGTTCGGTAATGCGTTGAGAGCGAGGGTGCCGTCGGTGAGGCCGGCGGCGGTGAGGCGGGCGAGATCGTCCAGGGCCGCACTCTGCTGTCGTAGCAGCGCAGTCCGTCGGCTGATCTCGGCGAGTAGGGCGTCATAATGTGCTGCCTCGGTGGGATCGAGGTCGGGGACGATCAGATCTTCGATGCGGCGGGGCGCCCGCATTGCACCGTTGACTCGGCCGTGCTCTGCGGCGGCGCGCAGTAGTGCAGCCAGGACTCGAGGGCGAACTGGGTGTTCGGGATCACGGTCATGCCGTGCGCGCAGAACACGTGCAGGGTAAGCGACCACGGACAAGCCCTCTTCGTCGACATACACGCCGAAGACGGGGCTGGTGGTCACCACAATGTCGCCGGGCTCAGTGAACTCGGCATGTTCGTATGCGGTGAGCAATACGGCGCGGTCGATACGCCGGCCGCCGACGGGTGCGACTCCCATTACTTCAGCGGGGGTGATTACGGGGTAATGGCCATCGGACGCCAGGTGCTCGGCCGCGATACGGTGCCCGGGAAGACGGCGCAGCCGACGCTCTTTGAGAAGGCGCGCGACGCTGGTGCGGCGTATCGGTTGTCCTTCCGGGCGGAGTACTGCATTGGTCCGGATCGGGGCGCTCTGATCTGCGCGGTCCTGCTCGCGGAACTGCTGAACGGTCAGCTCCAGTTCGGAGATACGCACCGGGCGTTCATAGACCGGCTGGGTGTAGCGGTTCGCATACGAGCGGTACTGGGGGGTCAGCGCCGCGCCGGGGCGAAGGTGAAGGATCGGGACGAGCACCGCACGGCGAGGTTCGTGCCGACGGTCCGCCCGCCAGCCTGCGGCATGGAAGTCGTGTGTCTCCTCGATGACGGTGTTGAGGGTGGCGGCGGTAATGGTTTCAGCCGTGAGGTCGGACAGCAGGACGAGTCCGTGGCGGTCTGTCTCCGGCGTACGCGAGAGCACCCAAATCGCTGTGCGGTACGCGGGGCGATGGGGGTAAACCCCATCGGGCAGGCTGATCACAGCCTTCAGTAGGCCCTCAGCGAGGAACCAGCTCCGCAAGCGGTCGGCTTCCCCATGCGCTGGCAACGCGTGCACAAGAGCATCGGCTGGACCGAGGACCACGGCGGTACGGCCGGCCGAAAGTAGGTCGGCCAGGTTCTGGATGTGCTCGAGAACCGCTAGCGCAGTGCGGGTTTCGGCCGCTTCGTATGGGAGCGCACAGACCAAGGCGTGCGGATCACCCCATTCGTCAGTGTCAGGATCGACGCCTTCCACGACGTCCAAGCGGTACTCGTAGACCCCGCGCACAAGCATGCGGCGGCGCACCAGCCGAACCAGGGTCGGGTCCGGATCGGCGGCGACGTAGAGATGCTCTGCCTCGGATGTCCTTTCTGCGTGCAAGGCCGCGAGGAGATCTCCTGAGCGGGCGTGGGGCACCGCGATGACGGCGTCCTCCGCTAGGTCCGCGGTGAGAGCAAGGCGGGCAAGAGTGTGGGTGATGGCCGGGGCGCACTCGTCGGCGACGTGGGCGGCCGAGCCTAGTCGTCGGCGCGAGTCAAGCACCCAATCGAAGGCTTCGGCCGGGGCGTATGCGGCCTCGGTCAGCTCATCGGCGAGCGTGGCGAGCGCCGGGCCGATGCGCTCCGCGTCCGGCACGGAGCGTAGCTCGCTCAACAGGAAGGTGTCATCCGGGTCGAGGCTCTCGGCGCGCTCGACAAGAGACCGCCATCCTAGTCCGCCGCTCACGGGCGCGTCGAGCTGCTGGTGCAGGCAGATCAGCGAGGTTAGGGCATCCAAAAGGATTCGGGGCGGTACTCGTCGGCGCCATCCAGCCAGCGTGTGCAGCGCCAGTTCAGCGTGCAGTTCGGGGGCGTCCGTATTGCCGTGGCCTGTGGTGATCAGCCAGTCAACTACGGCTCGGCCGTCGAAGAGTGGGCTAGTGCCTTCGTGAGCTACTGGCGATGGAAAGTCGCTGTGCCGACGTGCCCAGGTTGTGGGAACGGGACGTTGTACCCGGGCCATTGTCGCGATCTCAGCGTAGGAGATCAGCCGGGCGTTTGCCTCCGAGAGGCTGGAAGCGGCGGCGCCTTGCTTCGTGGGCATCTCGGCTTACTCCCTTCCGGTCATCGAGCTGGCCTCTCCTGGGCTCGGCTAAGAAGACTCTATCCCGGCCTTGTCGGGACCTGCCTTTAATAACTTGATAAGAGGGGTTATCAACAATGACGTGCAAACTGCAGATATCAGTGGTTCGGCGTTATCCTCGTATTTCTGTGCGCTGGATTCGATCATCGGCAATGGCAGTCGGGCGGCTGAGCGGCAGAAATCCGGCGTTCTCGGTTCGAGAGCGCCGGATCCTCTGAACGGCCGGGCTATTCCGTGCCAATCTGGCGAGCTGCGGATACCGTCGCCTCCGTCTGCGGAACCGGGCTCAACCGTTCCGCCGCCGCCGATTCCAGCAACTCGACGCTGCCGAGCGGTCGGGTGAGCTTGTCTTTGGGCTGCGGCATCGGCAACTCGCCGGACGCAACACTCAGCTCCCGGAGCTTGCGAGCAGTCACCAGAACCCGGCTTTCCAACGACCCGACCGTGTCGTTATAGGTCTTCACCGCACGGTCGATCGCCGAGCCGAGCCGTTCCACGTGGCCGCCCATAGTCGACAAGCGCTCATAGATCTCGGTGCCGAGCTTGAGGACCTGACGCAGGTTCTCGCGCAACGCTTCCTGTTTCCAGCCGAACGCGATCGCCCGCAGCGCCGCGATCAGTGTCACTGGCGTAACGATCAAAACCTGCTTGGCAGCGGCGTATTCGAGCAGCGTACGGTCCCGCTCCAAGGCCGGAGCAAGGAAGGACTCACTAGGCACGAACATGATCACGAACTCCGGCGTCGACCCAACCTTGCGGAAGTACTCCTTTTCGGCGAGCCCGTCGATGTGCCGACGGACCTGCTTGGCGTGCTCCACCCAATGCTTCCCCGCCGCAGCGTCACTGTCAGCCTCGGTAGCGGCGACGAAGGCGTCCATAGGCACCTTGGAGTCCACGACGACGTGCTTGCCGCCGACCAGATGAACGATCATGTCGGGGCGAAGGGACACGTCGACACCCGGAATGTGCACCTGCGTGTCGAAATCGCAATGCTGGTGCAGGCCAGCGAGTTCGACGGCGCGTTCCAGATGCATCTCACCCCAACGACCGCGGGTTTCGGGACGCTTCAACGCCTGTACCAGGCTGTGGGTCTGCTGGCGATGACGCAGGCTTTCCTCGGAGAGCCCTTTGATCTCCTGCCGCAGCGTCGCCTCGCTCGATGTGCGGCTGACTTCGAATTCCTCCAACCGCTTGTCGATCAGCGCCAGACGTTCGCGCACCGGTTCGCTGATTTGCGCGAGTTTCGTCTGGGCCGCCGAGACCAGGCTCGCCTCTGAGCGCGCCAGCAACTGATCACCGAGGGCCTGGAACGCCTCCTGCTGCAATCGCAGATTCTCGGCACCGGCCGTATCTACCTGCTGGCGTACGGCTTCGAGCGCCACGGCCTGCTGTTGCAGGCCCTGGTTCAGCTCGTCCAGCTCGGCTACCCGCACGCGCAACCGCTGAACTTCGTCTACCAGCTGCTGCTCCTTCCCGCGCAGCGTCGCGATCTCGTTCTCGGCGGTCCGCAGCCGGCTTGCAAGACTCGTGGATTCGGTTTGTCCCGAGCTGGCCTCGGCCCGCAACTGTTCGGCCTTCAGCTCGGTGTGACGCAGTTCGTTCCGGGTGGCCTCAAGCTGGCCGGTCAGCGTCACGATTCCCTGCTCGAGATCGTGCTGCCGTAGCGACAATTCGCTGTTGGCGTTAGTGACCCGGTCAGCCTGTTCCTGAGCCCGGTCCCGTTCCGCACGCAGTTCCTCCGCCTGGACTTTGGCTAAACGGCTATTTTCCTCGGCGACGCGGCGGCGCGCGTCCTGCTCCGCCAGACGAGCGGCGCCGCGGTTCTTGGCAACCGCATAGGCAGCGACCGCAAAGATAGCGGCCGTGATGGTGATGATGACGACGGTGAGGTTAAACATCACGAACTCCCTTGGTAGGCAATCGAACTCGGCACATGCGATCGGCCTTGCGGTCGGATTGCTGTGTTGAACGAACCATATGATCCGAGTTGCAAATTTTGCTCTAATACCGTTGATAACCTGCGTTATCAACAGGTGAGCCATGAAGTGCAGTGGCTCGCCATGCGTCCGGTCTGTAGGAATGGGGCATGCCTCGGTTGAATCCGACGCGCGTCACTCTGATCGATAGGCCCTTGTTTCCGCGACCAACATCAGATGCGTATCTTGGTGACTGAAATCGGAAGGGGCCCCGAATGTTCGATCAGTTCATGAAAATTCTCGAGACTGTCCAGAACGAGTACCTGCATGATCCGGAACTTACGGATGAGGCGGCGCGACGAGTGGTCGTCCAGGGACTCCTCGACAAGCAAGAGCTCATCGCCGCCTCCATCTGGGACAAGCGCTTCGGGCTGCCACAACTGATCTCCGGCAGCGACGCCATTCGCAACGTCAGACATACCCTCGACGAAGCTGCCGCCGAAGTCGTTGAAACCGAGATTATCGGCCGGATTCCATCGCGCGTCGTGCACGAGCGTCGTCACGCGCTGGTCTATCTGGAGGCTGAAATCACCCCGCAGCTCGACCACGAGCAGGTCGACACAGGCCGCACGAGTACCGCCCACTGGTTGGCGCGGGCCGCAGAGAAGCACGTTGAAGTCGACTACGCCAGCGATGTTCCCACGTATACCGGGGTGGACCCCATCGAGGATGTCGCGCTGCCCCCCGACGTGCCATGGTCCGATGCCGATAAGAAGGCTGGTTTGGAGCGGGCAATCGGCGTGTACGGCCTTGGGCCCGGCCAGTGGATCGAGCTCGAATGGCCTCCTAATGGTTCATTGACCTACGAAGGTTTCGTATATTGGACCCAGTTCGAGTCCTGCGAAGCGCACGCCGAGAGCGACGAAACCCAGCTCGAAAACTGCGCGGAATGCACCCAGCCCAAGCGAGTCGTGGAGGAGCCGGCGCGGTGGACCTTCTACACGACGATGACGATCAATGCGATCAGCTTCGACCAGGCCGGCATCGAGTCCTCCCGAGAGGTCTACCGAGACAACCTCTTCGAGGTGGCGGTTATTGAACAAGACCCCGGCGACCTCGTGATCGGCCCCTCTGATCCGAGAAGTCTCTGGTAAAAGTCGACGTCTGCGCACGGCACCTCATCGAACGTTACACATCACCACGTCGACTCCGCCTCGGACGGGGGCGGTCGTGGGACGGCTGGCCAGGTCGAGCTGAGCAAAGGCAGCGCGGCACAGCAGACGCGGCACAACGCTTTACGATCATGGTCGCGACCTTCTATGCTTTCCAGTCATGTCCGGTACGGCAACCGGCCAGACGTTGAAGGACGGTGGGGGTGCCGGAGATCATCGGTGAACGGTTTGCGTTGGTGGGCAGCGAACGCCGCGAGGGCGGTCTGTCCTATGTGCGGAAGGCGACCGATCTCGGTGATGGTGGCTTTCGTCGCGGTCAAGTTCATCACCGCCGGATCTGGCGACCTTGCGCGCACAGTATTCGAGCGCGAAGCCCAGATGCTGCGGAAGTTGGTGCATCCGAACATCGTCGGTTTCCGTGATGCCGGGGTCGACAACAGCGGAACCTACTTCCTGGTCATGGACTGGGTAGAACGCAACCTGGCTGACGATCTGGCCAATGGTGATGTCTGGACTTCCTGGGAGAAGCTGTCACAGGAGCTGGTCTATCCCTTGGTCGAAGCACTCGCATACACACATCTGCAGCGCATCGAACACCGTGATATCAAGCCGCAGAACGTCCTGATCGACGACGACGGCAGACCTCTGCTCGCAGACTTCGGTATCGCCACCATTCGTGAAGCGGACGACCCCCCGACCCAGACCGTGCGCGCATTCCACTCGCCACCGTATGCGCCGCCGGAGGTCTACGGGCCGATCAAGTATGTCCGCGACGTATATTCACTGGGCGTCCTGGCCGCCCAGTGCCTGAGCAAAGCGACGCTGAAAGACCCTGGTGACGTCGCGCGTGCGTTGGACAGTGCCGCGATCCCTCCGGAGATCCGGCGAATCCTCACCTCGTGTGTTGCGCCCGACCCCGGTGACCGGCCGCGGAATGCGAGCGAGCTACTCGACACGCTCAAGCACGCCGATCGTGTGCAGGTGCCCAGCCGGAACTCGATGCGAGAGACGGTTTGGCTCCATCTGACCAACACGGCCGTCAAAGCGCTCGTCGGCGAGTCGAGCGGACGACGGGCTGCCGAATCGGCACTGCTCGAAGATCTATCGGGTGAAGTGTTTGTCGATTGCACGTGGATGACCGCGCTCGATATGCCTGGTGGACGCCGAATCGATCGCATCCGAGTTATCGGGGAGTCGTGGGAGTTCAGCCTCGCCAACGGCGAGCGTGAATTTGCCGATCGGCAAGCTGCGGTCGTCTCGGCGCGGCAGCTCGACGCCGAGCACCTGGAGGCGCAGCGCGGGCGAGGACTGCGTCTCGCATCAGAATTCGACTGGACCTTCCGCAGACCCACGAACCTCGATGCCGCAGAACGCGCCCTTGGGGCGCTTGCCACAGCGATCTACGATTTCCACGATCAGCTCGCCGAATCGACGCGCAACAAGATCGGACGCGACAGCGAGGGCACATTCGATCGGTGGTTGCGGGTGCTGGCGGCGCGGCGCGACCTCGCTGGCGAGGGCGCACCGATGATCTACATGGCCTGCGAGTTCCAAGGTAGAGAAGCACATTTCACACTTGAGGAATCGGTCGAGGACAACATCGTCGGCACCGCATGGGAGGTAAGAGACCGCCACAACAGCCGCACTTTTGGCTGGGGCGAGGTCGTCGATCAAGTCGGGGACCAGATAGTACTTCGAAGTCTTGAATGGGCCGATCTCCCCACACGCGGAATGCTCGCCCGCCGCCTCGGCCCGGAAGCGGCAGCTCTGAATCGACAGCGCGAAGCGGTCCAGGCTGTGCAAGCACAATCGTGTCCTCGCCCCGCTCTGCGGGAGCTACTACTGGATCCAGCGGGCAATCGTATGCCCGTCGACACCGATCCACCCTCATGGCAGCGCGAGCTGGACGGTGCCAAGAAGGACGCTGTCCGCAAGGCATTGGGCGCCCAGGACTTCCTGGTGGTGCAGGGCCCGCCGGGCACCGGGAAGACGAGCTTCATCGCCGAACTGGTCGACCAGTACCTGCGCCGTCACCCGCATGCGCGTGTGCTGATCGCTTCGCAAACCAATGTTGCCGTGGACAATGCCCTCGAAAAGCTGGATCAGAGTGGGCAGGCCGACCTCATCCGTCTCGCCGCTACCGACGGGCGCCGCGTCGGACAATCTGTACGTCACTTACTGCTCGATGCGCAGATGAAACGGTGGGCGAAGGAGGTCCGTAAGCGCGCCGATAAGCATCTGAGCGCACAGGCTGATTCGGTCGGTATGTCGACCGATCACCTCCGCGCGGCGCTGGCGCTACAGCAATTCGCGGCTGTCACGACAGATCTGATGCGCCTACGCGCACTTCAAATCGACACCCAAAGAGAGTCCGCTCCTTCCGAACTCGCCACCGTCCTTGACGACTACACCGATCCCAGCGAGCTGCACAACCGGATCGAACAGCTCGAGAGTTACCGCGATGAATTATTCGCCGACGCCGGGCGGCACTTGAACGGCGCCCTCACCCTTGATGCGGACATGTCGCCCGAGGTCGCGCGGCATGCGGTCGATGCGCTCCTGGGCGACGATCAACGCACCCGCAACCTGCTCTTGTCCCGCTGTGATGCGGGACTCCGCCCGATTTGGCAGGTCTGCGCCGGACCAATCAGGACTTCGTGCGAATGACACGGCGGTAGCCAGGGGCGACCCAATCCCGCCCCTGACGCCCGCCTAGAATCTCTCGAATGCGCATGTTCCTCGATATCCTCCTGATCATCACCAGCGTGCTGCTGGTGCTGCTGGTGCTGCTGCACCGCGCCAAGGGTGGAGGTCTGTCCAGCCTGTTCGGCGGTGGTGTGCAGTCCAGCCTCTCCGGCTCGACCGTTGTGGAGAAGAACCTCGACCGAGTCACCATCTTCACCGGCCTGGTGTGGGTCATCGCCATCCTCGGCATCGGCTTGGAGATCAAGTTCGCCTGATCAGGCGGGTCACCAGACCGGCCGCGAGCGTCGCGGCCGCCAGCACCAGGGCGGCGATGACGAACGCGGCCGGATAACTGTCCCTGATCACCGGCGCGACGACCAGGGGACCGAGCATCTGCCCCGCGCCGTAGACGGCGGTGAGCGGCGCGGCGGCGCTCCCGTCGGACAGTTCGCCGCCGATCCGAATCGCCAGCATGACGATCCCGAGGAACGTCGCCCCGAACAGCACCGCGGCGATCACTGCGGGCCACACCGCGCTCGACACGGCGGGCAGCACCGCCGAAACACACTGCGCCAGTAGGGCACTCGTCATTGCGACGGCCGGAGCCCAGCGGCGCGCGGCCACGCCCCACAGCACCGTCGCCGGCACCGCGGCCACGCCGACCACCACCCAGATCGCCGAGCCGACCACCGGCCCCCGCTGATCGCTCACCGCGGCCACCAGAAACGTGCCGATCACGATGTACCCGACACCCTCCAGGAAATAGGCGACGAGCAGCGCCCGCCACGCACCCCGCGACCGGACGGTGGCCTTGCCGGCCCGCCGCCCCGGCCGGATGTCGAGCCGCAGCGCGGGCACGAGCAACGCCGCGGTCAGCACTGCTGAGACCAGCCACATGCTCTGCCAGCCGAGGAACGGCCGCACCGCCAGCACCAGCAGCCCGGTGAGCGCGATGCCGAAACCCACTCCGCTGATGGCGATTCCGGCCGCGTCCCGGCTGCTGCCGTGCCGCGCGGCCACCCCGGCGCACGCGACGAAGATGACGGCGCTGGTGACCCCGGCGACCAGCCGCAGCGCGGCGGCGACACTCGTCGGCGCGGGCACGGCCATTAGCGCCTCGCTGAGGATCAGCAGCGTGGCGGAGAGCCGGAAAACGTTGCGGCTGTTCAACTCCGGCCACCAGGTGAGCGCGACGGCGCCGAGCAGATAGCCGGCGTAGTTGGCCGCCGCGATCACCGCGCCGTCGTTGGTGCTGATCCGGTGCGCGTCCACCATGATCGGCAGCAGCGGCGTGTAGACGAACCGGCCGACGCCCATCGCGGCGGCGAGCCCGGCCGCGGCCGCGAAGGCGGGGGCGAGGCTGTGGCGTGGTGCTGTGCGAGTTGCGGTCACTCCAGCGAACGTACGTCTCGTTCCCACCCCTGTGAAATGCTTTCTACGCACCATGTATACGCTCGACGCATGGAAGTGCGGCCGCTGCCCGACGGAGCCGATCCGCAGGACGGACCGACGAATATCGAACTGCGGCATCTGCGGGCGTATGTCGCGCTGTGCGAGGAGGCCAACTACACCCGCGCGGCCGCCGCCCTCCACCTGAGCCAGCCCGCGCTGACCAGGACCATTCAGCAACTGGAGCGGATCGTCGAGTGCCGCCTCATCGAACGCACCTCCCGGCGCTTCGCGCTGACCGACGAGGGCGCCGAACTGCTGACGCACGCGCGTCGCGTTCTCGCCGATGTCGACACCGTGGCTGCCCGGCTGCGGGCCCGCTCCGCGGTGGAAATCGGCTTCGCCTGGCTGCTGCCGACCAGCTGGTTGGCCGCGACCCGCCGCCGCTACGAGGCCGCGGGCGGCCGGCTCACGCTGCGCCGCGTCGACGATCCGCTGGCCGCGCTCGACGTGCGAGCCATCGATATCGCCATCTACCGCAAGGCGATTCGACTGCCGAGCCACTTCGACTCGCGGGTGATCGCGACCGAGCGGCGGTTGCTCGCCGTCTCCGTGCATTCGCCCCTCGCGACCGCGACCGATCTGCGCTGGGCCGATCTCGCCGGCTACCCCCTGGTCGTGAACGTGGTGTCCGGCACGACCCACGCCGGTTCGTGGGACGAGGGCGACCCGGACCGGCCGATCATCACCTGCCGGAACTTCGACGAGTGGATCGAGCTGGTCGCGGCCGATCGCGGCATCGGCGGCGTGCCCGACCTGGCCCGCAGCCGCGCGCCGCACCCGGGCGTTGTGTATCTGGACATCCCGGATGCGCCGCCGTCGCACGTCTACCTGGCCTGGCACGCCAAGCCTGAGCCGTCGCGTGCGGTGCGGCGGTTTCTTGGTGTTGCGTGATGGGGCGATCGCGACCTGGTGCATCTTGCCCTTCGCGTGCAGAGCCGCGCAGCTCGGCGTCGCTTCAGATCTGCGCGGGATCAGGCCCATGGTGCCGAGCTTGTTGACCACGGGGATGAGCGAGGACGAATCACAGACGCGGGCGACCTCCTCGATCACGATGCCTGGCGGCTGCGCGCGGTGTGGTGGTTTCTTGGTGTCGCGTGATGGGGTCTGGCCGTCGCCTGCGGGGCGGCGGTTTTCGGGCGTTGCGTGCCGGGTCAGTCCGCGCGGGGAATGCGCCCGTCGACGTCGGTGAACCCGTAGGCCTCCGCGAGATCGGCCACGCGCCAAGCGGTTCCGGTGCGCGACCGGCGGCCGGGGTCGGCGGCGAGCGCCGCGACGGCGCGGCCGGGGAACCGCGGCGTCTCCGCCTGACCCAGGTCGAAGGTGCCCTCGCCCGGCAGGGTGACCAGGCGCTGACCCTGAGCGTCGGCCGGAACCAGTTGCAGCAGTTCGGTATCCACGATGCCCGGCCACAGCGAGACCACGGTCACCTCGGTCTCGGCCAGGTTGTGCGCCATGTCTGCGGTGAGCCGGTCCAGCGCGGTCTTCGCGACGCCGTACACCGCGTTGTGCATGTATCGCTGCGAGCCCGGCGAGGAGATATTGACGATCAACCCGCCCGACTCGATCAGCAGCGGCGCGGCGAAAACGCTTGCCACGTAATGCGATCGAACGCCGATGTCGAACGTCTCGTCCCAGGCATCCGGCGGTACCTCCCAGAACGGCTTGCCGAGCCAGCGCGCCGCGGCAGGGGAGTTGTACACGTTGTTCACCAGCACGTCGAGGCGGCCGTGCTCGTCGCGGATCGTCTGGAACAGCCGCCGCACCGCGTCGTCGTCGCGGTGATCGCAGACGAACGGGACGCCGACCCCGCCCGCCGCGTCGACGGCGGCCGCGGTCTCGTGCACCGTGCCGGGCAGTCGCCCCGGCGTGGCCGAGCGTCCGGTGACGTACACCGTCGCCCCGGCCGCCCCGAGCTCCAGCGCGATGCCTTTGCCGATGCCGCGACTCGCGCCGGTGACCACCGCGATCTTGCCCGCCAGTGCGTTAGGTATTCCGCTCACGACTTCGGCACATTACCGTTAAATGAGAACACGTTCTAGGTTTTGGAGGCCGCAGTGGAGTTGACGCATCGGTTCGTGACGGCCAACGGCGTCCGGATGCACGTCGCCGAGCAGGGCGCGGGGTATCCGGTGATCTTCTGCCACGGCTTCCCGCACACCTGGTTCATCTGGCACCACCAGCTGGCCGCCGTCGCCGCGGCGGGCTACCGCGCCATCGCGCCCGACCTGCGCGGCTACGGACAGACCGACGCGCCCGCCGACATCGACTCCTACACCAACCGCGCGGTGATCGGCGATCTGCTCGCTTTGCTCGACGACATCGGCGCCGAGCAGGCGGTGTTCGTCGGCTTGGACTTCGGCGCGGCGCTGGTGTGGGAGTTGGCTTTACGCGCGCCGGAGCGGGTGCGCGGGGTGATCGTGTTGAACAACCCCTTCGCGCCGCGTCCGCCGCGCGCGCCGTCGCAGCTGTGGGCCAAGGCCGCCGCGCGACACTTCCTGCACCTGCACTACTTTCAGCAGCCCGGCGTGGCCGACGCCGAACTGGCCGCTCGCCCAAGGGATTTCCTGGCGCGGGTGTACTACTCGCTCAGCGCCGACTACCACTACCTCGACACCTGGCAGTTCCCGGCGGAGGGCACCGGCTACCTCGATGTGCTGCCCGAGGCCCCGCCGCTGCCGTGGCGCTGGCTCACCGAGGCCGAATTCGACACCCTCGCCGCGGAATTCGAGCGCACGGGCTTCACCGGCGGCCTCAACTGGTACCGCGCGCTCGACCGCAACTGGGAACTCGCCGCGGACTACGCCGACGCGTCCGTCACCGTCCCCGCCTACTTCGTGTACGGCGACCACGACCCGGACATGGAGGGTTTCAGCGGCCGCGACCCGCTCGCGACCCTGCGCGCGTCCGTCCCGGACCTGCGCGCGGTGACCGAGATCGCGGACGCCGGACACCTCGTGCAACTCGAGCGCGCGGGCGAGGTCGGCGCCCTGCTCACCGCCCACCTGCGCGAACTCGTCACCGACACCTCGGAGGTGCCCGCGTAACGCCAAACGCCCTCCGCCGGTGCGCCGTTCATTGTCGGTGGGTGCCGCTAATGTTCGCTCATGAGTTACAGCCTGAGCGTCTACGTCGTCGAACTGGATAGGGTCAGGGCCGCGATCGGCTCGCGGGACGACAAGCTCCGGCGCATGATCGGCGGCCGGTTCAAGGCCCAGCTGGCCCACGCCGACGACTGGTTCGCCGAGGAGATCGCCGGCGGCGCCCCCACGCGCTACGACGCGGTGCGCGCCGTCATCGAGGGCGGCCCGTTCGACCGGTCCTATGGCTTCCAGTACGCGTACGCGTATCAAACGATCTGCCAGTTCTACGGCCGCTTCCTGGACAACCGCTACTTCTCCCCGTTCCGCAACGGCTGGCTCGAGCGCGTCGACGAGGGCTTGGCCGAGCTCGGCATCAAGGCGATCAACCTGGCCGACTTCGTCTACCACGCGCTGCCCGCCGCCCTGCCCGAGCCGGCGGACCTACCCGGCTACGGCGAGTGGACCCCCGAGCAATGCGCGGAGGCCCTCGTCCAATGGGAGTCGACGCCGCCACGGCAACGCGAGGAGATCGACCACGAGGTACTGGCCGCCATCGAGTCGTGCATGGAGTGGATTCGCGAGGCGCAGGCCAGGCCGGGATGGGGGATCGCGGGCTTCTTCCTCTGAGGGCAGTTTCGATCGACGGTTCCGCTCAAAGATTCGGCAGCCGCTCAGCCGATCGACCACCCCGCCGAACCAGTTGACAGCCCTGCTCAGTGGGTTGACGGCTGCGCAGTCGAGTGCGGCCCTGCTCCGCCGATCGACGGCCGCGCAGCCGATTGCGACCATGCTCCGCCGATCGACGGCTCCGCTCAACGATTTGGCAGCCCGCTCAGCCTCGACCACCCGCCGAACCAATCGACGGCCCCGCTCCGCCGGTCGACGACCGCGTAGTCGATTGCGGCAATGCTCAGCCGGTCGGCGGCTCCGCTCAAACGATGTGGCAGCCCGCTCCGCCGGTTGACGGCCGCGTAGTCGATTGCGGGCCTGCTCAACCGGTTGACGGCCGCTCAGCCGGATGCGGGCCTGCTCAGCCGGTCGGCGGTCGCGCAGTCGATTGCAGCCCTGCTCAGCCGGTCGACGGCTACGCAGCCGTTGTGACCATGCTCAGCCGATCGTCGGCCGCTCAGCCGAATGACGGCCCGGCTCAGCGAAACATCAGCCAACTCAACGATATTCATCGGCTCGTTTCGGATAGTCGGCCCACCGCGGCAGCGGCTGATACTCCAAATAGGCGGTGAGCCGATCGAGCAGGTACTGCCAGCGCGGGCCGACCACGCGCGCCTCGTCGGGGCTGACGTGCCTGCGGATCAACTCGACATTGGTGACCACGCCGACCTGGGTCATCCGCAGTTCGAGCAGGCACCCGCCGACGTGCGCGATCAGTTCGTGCGGCGCCTGGCAGTGCCCGACGCGGACCGCGATGGGGCTCGATACCGGCCCGTCCATGGGTTCGATCGTCAGATTGCCGTTGCCGCCCGACACCGCCCCGAGCCACCGCCCCAACTGCCCCCGGTCGGTCGCCGCCGACCAGACCTCGAGCACCGGTTTGCGGAACGAGCGCAGATAGTGCAGGAGCACCAAATCGCCGTCCGCCGCGCGATCGTGCTCCGGCCGAACCTCACCGAGCATGGACATCATGGTCATCGCCGTGCCCTCCACTGCTGGTCATCGTCACCGCCACTGTATTGCCAGTATTCTCCGGACGAATCCGGATCGTGGGGAATCCGGGCACGGCGTGCCTACCCGAATGCGACGCAGGCGCGGGTGGCGGCGGTGTGTCCACCGCGTGACGAGGCGATGATCGGCGGGCTGCCGAGCGGTAGCTGCCCGGTCGCCGGTGTCGTTGAAAATTAAAGTAGCGCAATACAATACAACCACCGCGGCGCGGAAGTCGCGGTCGCGCCGGTCTCTTCGATCGAGATGCGGAACCGCTTGGCGGTCTGTACATTTGGTGCAGCCCGAACGCTGCAGGAGGGGTCGGGACTCAACAAGCATGCCTTCTCGGTGAACGCGAGTGCGGAAGTACGGAACTTGTCACAGTCATTGATCGCGCCGGAAGGCGAGCGTCGGGAACCGCTGTTCCGTCGTCTGCGCATGCCGCTGCTAGCCCTGCTGACCTGCGCCGCCGTCACCTCGGTCGGCGTGGTGGTCGCGGTGTATCTCGCGCCGACCGACTTCCGCGTGCCGCTGACCATCGGCGCGGTCACCGTCGCGATCGCCTTGTGCGCCACGGTAACCGCCGCGGTGCACTATCGCGGCGCGGCCCAGCGGGCCCGGCGGGCGGCCGAGGCGGTGACCGCCGAGGCGACGGCCAGGATGGCGGCCGCGAGCGAGGCCGCGGGCGCACAGGCGTGGGAGTCGAAGAACAGCGAAAGCCGCCGGGCCGCGGCGATGGCCGCGTTCGCCGGCGCCGCGGGCCGCATGCAGGCGATGACCACGAGCATGCTCGCCGAACTGCGCGAGATGGAGCACCGGCACGCCGACCCCAAGGTCCTCGCCGACCTGCTGCACCTGGACCACCGCACGGCGCAGGCGGGCAGGCTCGCCGACAGCATCGCCGTGCTCAGCGGCGCCCGCTCCGGTCGTCGGTGGGCCAAACCCATTGCGATGGAGTCGATTCTGCGCGGCGCGATGGGCCGGGTCGCCGGCTATCAGCGGGTGCGCCTGCGCGCCATCGCCGAGATCGCCATCGCCGGCCACGCCGCCGAGGGTGTGATGCACACCCTGGCCGAACTCCTCGACAACGCGTGCAACTTCTCCCCACCGACCACCGAGGTGCACGTCTACGCCGCCGAGGTGCCCGCGGGCGTGGTGATCACCATCGAGGACAGCGGCCTGGTGATGAGCGAGTCCGCGCTGCGCCGCGCCGAACAGACCGTGTCGAACGTCAGCCCGGACGGTCGCGGCCAGCGCTCCGCCGACCTGTCCTCGCTCAGCGGTACCCGGCTCGGTCTCGCGGTCGTCGGACATCTCGCCCGCAAGCACGGCCTCACCGTCTCCTACCGGCCCTCGGCCATCGGCGGCACCGCCGTCGTCGTGGTGGTGCCGCGCGATCTCACCGCCCGCGTCGACCGTTCGCAACCGGCGGCGCTGGCCACCCATCCCTCGCTGCCGACCGCGTCGCCGACCGTGACGCCGGTCGCCCTCGCACCCGAGGCCGCCGCGCCCACACCCGCGCCGCAGGCCGCCCCCGCCCCGCCGCTCACCGCCGAGCACACCAGCATGGGCCTGCCGAAACGACGCAGGGGCAGCACGCTGGCCGCGGTCCACCCCGCCGGCCTCTCGCTCCCCGAACCCGACGCACCCGCGGCCACCCCGCCCGCGTCGACCCCCGCGGCGTTCGGCGCGTTTCAGCGGGCGTTGGCCGGTCGTGACGCCGACGACTCCGCGACACCCTCCCCCGTCCCTACCGTTGCCGTGGAGAATGATCGATGACAACGTCTGTTCCGTCGCAACTGAGCTGGCTACTGGAGCAACTGCTCGCCCGCACCCCGCGCGCCCGGCACGCGCTGCTGCTGTCCGGCGACGGCCTCAAGATCTGCCACACTCCGGAACTCAGCATGGACAAGGCCGATCAGCTCGCCGCCATCGCCGCGGGCATCCAGAGCCTCTCGCACGGCGCGTCCGTCGAGTTCGGCGACGGCAGAGGCGGTGTGCGCCAATCGATGACGGAGTTCTACGGCGGCATCCTGTTCATCGTGGAGGCCGGGCTCGCCGCGCACATCGCGGTGGTCGCCGCCGAGGACGCGGACGCGGGCCTGGTCGGGCACAACATGCGGGAGCTGGTCGAACAACTCGGCCACCACCTAGCGTCCACACCGCGGGTCGGGGGAGCGAGCGTGTCGTGAACAGGCCAGGCCGCGACGACGACCCCGACCGGCTCTACACGCTGACCGGGGGACGCAGCACACCGGACTCCGACAGCTTCGACCTGGTCACGCTCGTGGTCAGCGAGTGCGATCCGAGTCCGGGCATGCAGTCCGAGCACGTCGCGATCCTGGACATGTGCCGCGCCCCGACCGCGGTCGTCGAGATCGCCGCCGAACTGCGCATCCCGGTCGGCATCGCGACCATTCTGCTGTCGGACCTGCTGCACGCAGGCAAAATCACCGTCCGGCACCCCGACGCCGGCCCCGGTCACCTTGACGCGCCGTGGAATTCGGTGCCCGACTCCACCACCCTCGAGAAGGTGCTCGTTGGACTCCGCAACCTTTGACGCTCGGCCCGCCCGCGCCGACGCACCGCTGAACAGCGCGACCCGCCAGGGCCTGAAGATCGTCATCGTCGGCGGTTTCGGGGTCGGCAAGACCACCATGGTCCGTGCGGTCAGCGAGATCCGCCCGCTCGACACCGAGGCCACGATGACCAACGCGGGCATCGGGATCGATGATCCGACCGGCGCGCCCGGCAAGTCGACGACGACGGTCGCCTTCGACTTCGGCCGCATCACCATCGACGCCGAGAACGTGCTCTACCTGTTCGGCGCGCCCGGCCAGGAACGGTTCTTCTTCCTCTGGGACCGGTTGTTCTCCGGCGCGCTCGGCGCGATCGTGCTGGTCGACCAGCGCCGGATCGCCGACTCCTGGTACGCCATCGACCGGCTCGAGGCCCAACGCACGCGATTCGTGGTGGCGTGCAACAACTTCGACGGACCGTCGCGACTCGACGAGGTCCGCGACGCGCTCGATCTGGACCCGCACGTGCCGCTGATCGACTGTGACGCCAGGTCGCGCGAGTCCTGCAAACGCGTGCTCATCAGCCTGGTCGAGCACCTCTATGCCGACGCCCCGCGAGCGGAGACCGCATCATGACCACCCCGAGCGCGGCGTCGGCCGCCACCGGCGGCTGCCCGGTCCAGCCCGGCGCGGTGCCGCTGAGCGGCCCGCGCTTCCACACCGACCCGCAGCACCTCTACCGCGAGATGCGCCGCGAGCACGGGCCCGTCGTCGCCGTCGAGCTGCCGGGCAATGTCCCGGCGTGGCTGGTCATCGGGTATCGCGAGCTGCATCAGGTCACCAGCGATCCCGAGCTGTTCCCGCGCGACGTCGCCCTGTGGAACCAGTGGCCCAACATTCCCGAGGACTGGCCGCTGCTGCCGATGGTCGGGCAGCCGCGGCCGTCGATCTACTTCACCGCGGGCGCCGAGCACCGCAGGCACGTCGCGATGGTCGAGCCCGCGCTCGAATCCGTCGACCCGTTCGAATTGCGCCGCACCTGTGAGGATGTGGCCGACCGGCTGATCGACGGGTTCTGCGGCCGGGGCGAGGCCGACCTGGTCGCCGAGTTCGCGGTGCCGATGCCGGTGCTCGCGCTGGCCTGGGCGCTCGGCTTCCCCGACGAGGACGGGCCGCGCCTGGCGTGGAGCATGAAGGCGCTCGCCGACGGCGGCGCGGACGCGCAGGCGGCCTACGGGCGCTACTACGAGCAGATGCAGCAGGTGCTCGCCGCGAAGAAGGCCAGGCCCGGCCACGATCTGGTGTCGCGAATGCTGGCGCACCCCGGTCAGTTCAGCGACGAAGAGTACGTGCAGGACCTGATGGCGGTCACCGCCGCCGGGCATCTGCCCACCGCCGACTGGATCGGCAACTCGGTGCGGCTCATGCTCACCGACGACCGGTTCGCGGCCGCGCTCGGCGGCGGGCGGCGCAGCGTCGGCGAGGCGATGAACGAGGTGCTGTGGGAGGACACGCCCACCCAGATCCTCGCCGGACGCTGGGCGGCGCGCGATACCCGCTTGGCCGACAAGGTAATTCGGGCCGGCGACATGTTGCTGCTCGGGCTCGCCGCCGCCAACGCGGACCCGCACGTGCGTCAGCACCTCGTCGACGGTGTCGAGCCGGCGCACGCGGGCAACAGCGCGCACTTCGCGTTCAGCTACGGCGAGTACCGGTGCCCGTTCCCCGCTCAGCAACTGGCCGAGATCATCGCGCGGACCAGCATCGAGGTGCTGCTGGATCGGCTGCCCGATATCGACCTGTCGGTTCCCGCGCAGAACCTGGTCCGCCGTCCGTCGGCGTTCCTGCGCGGCATGACTTCCTTGCCGGTTCGTTTCACCCCAGTTCGTGCAGTCGGAGGTACCCAGTGACCCAAACATGTCCGTTCGCCATCGATCCGATGGTCGGTGACCTCGCTGGAGAGACCGCTCACCTGCGCGCCGCGGGACCGGTCGCCCGCATCGAGCTGCTCGGCGTGCCCGCCTGGACCATCACCGAGCACTCCGTGGCCAGGCAGTTGCTCGTCGACCCCCGGCTCATCAAGGACATCAACGGCTGGTCGCTGTGGAACTCCGGCGTGGTGACGCGCCAGTGGCCGCTGATCGGCATGATCGACGCGGGCCGCTCCATGTTCACCGTCGACGGGGCCGAACACCGGCGGCTGCGGATCAAGACCACGCAGGCGTTGTCGCCCCGTCGACTAGCCGAGCTGCGCCCCACCATCGAGCGGCTGACCGCGGAGCTCCTGGAGGATCTCAGCGCGGCGGGCGACGGCGGCGCCGTGGTGGATCTCAAGGAGGTGTTCGCCTACCCGCTGCCGATGCGCGTCGTCAGCGAGCTGATGGGCGTGGACCGCGCCGACCATCCGATGCTGCTCGACTGGTACAAGGCGTTCTTCTCGCTGCTCACCCCGCAGGACGAGCGGTTGCGCGTGATCGACGAAATGGACGTCTACTACACGGATTTGGTGCGCAAGAAGACCGCCGAACCCACCGACGACCTCACCAGCGCCCTCATCCTCGCCGCCGACGGCGGTGAGCCGCTGACCGAGGAAGAGGTGGTCGGCAACCTGAAGGCGCTGGTCGCCGCCGGTCACGAGACCACCGTCGGGCTCATCCTCAACGCCGTGCGCGCCCTGCTCACCCGCCCCGAACAGCTCGACAAGGTCCGCTCCGGGGACATCGAGTGGAAGCAGGCGGTCGAGGAGACGCTGCGCTGGGACAGCCCCGTCACCCACCTCCTCATGCGCTTCGCCACCGAGGACATCACCATCGGCGACACGGTGATCGAGAAAGGCGAGGGCGTCGTCATGTCCTACCGCGCCATCGGCCGCGACACCGCCGTGCACGGCGAGGACTCCGACGAGTTCGACCTCACCCGCTCAACCTCCAACCGCCACATGACTTTCGGCCACGGACCGCACATCTGCCCCGGCGCCGCCCTCTCCCGCCTCGAAGCGGGAATCGCCCTCCCCGCCCTCTTCAACCGCTTCCCCAACCTCCGTCTCGCAGTCCCGGTCGAGGAAATCCGCAACCTCCCAGTCCTCACCCAAAACGACTTGGCCTCGTTCCCCGTCTACCTCGCCTGATTCTCGTTACGAGGGTTGTGGATTCGCGCCCCGGTTCCGGCGGCGTAGTTCTGTGGCGTTGCGGACCCGTCGTGTTCTGCCCTGCTCTGCCAGCAAGGCGAGGACGTCGGGGGCCGTCGCGGTGGCCGCGGCCTTGCGCTGGAACCAGTCGGTGGCGGTGAGTATCTCGGCCGGGGACCACTTGTGGCCCAACGTGATCGACTGCAGCAGGGTCCATTCCCGTAGGCGGCGGATCAGGAAGTCGTGGCCGGCGGCCAGCTCGGACATGGTGCTCGCCCAGCGATCGAAGTGGGCGTTGTTCCCCGGGATCAGTTGCGCCGCACGGCGGTCGAAGTATTCAACTATCGCCGCTACTGCCATCACGGTGTCTTCGTCGTGCAGGACGGTGGTGACCAGTTCGGTTTCCGCTTCGGCGCTCACGGCGGCCAGCTCCCGGCGGTATCGCCAGTAGCGCCGGTGTTCTTCGGGAACGTCGGTGCCGGACATGATTCTTACTGCGCCAGCAGCTTTCCGGCGGCGGTCTCTATTTTGGTCTCGTCGAGGAGGACGGTGTCGGCGGCGGGGCCTAGGGGGACGAAGCTGTCTTCGCTGGTGACTCTGGCGATGTAGCCGTCGAAGCCTGCGTCGATGAGGGCGGCGCAGATCGACTCGGAGACGCCGCCGCTGTGGCGGGTTTCGTCGGCGATGAGGACGCGGCCGGTGGCGCGGGCGTGGTGGAGGAGGTCTTGGAGGGGGAGGGGGGAGAGCCAGCGTAGGTCGAGGACGCGGGGGCGGATGCCGCGCTCGGACAGGCGGCGGGCGACGCGCAGGCTCATAGGGACGCCGTTGGCGAAGGTGACAATGGTGATGTCGGTGCCGTCGCCGTAGACGCGGGCTCGGCCGATCTCGGCGTGATCGATGTCGGAAGTCGTTGCTAGCCAGGCGTTGTCGCCCGGCTCGTACAGGTCGCGGGTGTGGTAGAGCGCGATGGGTTCCAGATAGACGCAGACGCGGCCGTCTACTCGGGCGGCGGAGACGCAGGTGCGCAGGAGGGCGGCGGCGTCGTCGGCGCGCGACGGGGACGTGACGACGACGCCGGGGATGTCGCGCAGGGCGGCTATCGAGTTATCGTTGTGGAAGTGGCCGCCGAAACCCTTCTGGTAGGCGTAGCCCGCGATGCGGACCACCATCGGGTTGCGGTAACGTCCCTCGGAGAAGAACGCCAAAGTGGCTGCCTCGCCGCGCAATTGGTCGGCGGCGTTGTGAACGTAAGCGAGATACTGGATTTCAGGGATCGGTACGAAACCCGCCAGTGCGGTCCCCAATGCCGTACCGAGCACGCTTTGCTCATCCAGCAGAGTGTCGAAGACGCGGCGCTTTCCGAATTGCTTTTGCAGGCCCTTGGTTACGCCGTAGACGCCGCCCTTGCGGCCGACGTCCTCACCGAAGACGAGGACGTCCTTGTCGCGGGCCAGCAGATCGGCCAAGGTGCGGTTGATCGCCTGACCGAGGGTCATCGGCTCCGCCGCGCCATGGTCGGCCTCGGAAGGTCCCGCTCGAAGCACGTCCGCCCGCACGAGCGCCGGGTTGGTGGCGGCGAGTGGGGCGACTACTGCGGCGGCCGAAGTCAATTTGGGTTCCTGCCAGACGGTTTCGGCCGTGGCGTCGACGCGGCGGGCGATGTCGTCGTAGCGGGCGAGGATTTCGGCGGGGGTGGCGGTGCCGGTGGCGACGAGCAGTCGGGCCGTGGCGGTGACCGGATCGCGGAGGAGGTCGGCGGCGATGTCGGCGGGCCTGCGGTAGGCGGCCTCGACGTCGGAGCCGGCGTGCCCCATCAACCGCACCGTGCGCAGATGCAGGAAGGCGGGCTTGCGGTGCTCGCGAACCCAGGCTGCGGCCGCGATCGAGGTGGTAAGCGCGTCGAGCGGATCGCAGCCGTCGGCACAGAAGTACTCCAGCCCGGTGCGCGAGCCGTACGCCTGCTGGATCCAGTCCGCTGGGGTCGGCACGCTGATTCCGATGCCGTTGTCCTCGCACAGGAACAGGATCGGCAGCGGAACACCCTGGCGCGCAGTGTGTATCGCCGCGTTGATCGCGCCTGCCGCCGTGGAGTGGTTGGCCGAGGCGTCCCCGAAACTGCACAGCACCACCGCATCCGAGGGCCACTCACTCGAAACCCCCAGTCGCGCGGCTCGATCGATCGCGAAGGCGAGCCCGACCGCGCGGGGGAGGTGTGAGGCGATGGTCGAGGTCTGCGGAATGACGGCGGCGGCCTTGCTGCCGAAAACCTTATGCCGCCCACCGGATATGGGGTCCGCGGCCGCCGCGACGACGCCGAGCAGCACATCACGGATCGGGTCGAGACCCGCCACCCGCCGGGCGCGCTGCACGAAGAACGCCCCGGATCGGTAGTGCAGCAACGCCGGATCGTTCACCCGCAGCGCGAGCCCGAGCGCCGCGTTGCCCTCATGCCCCGATGAGCCGATGCTGTAATACCCGCGCTTGCTCGCCCCCAACTGCCGCGCCGCCAGATCCAGGTGCCTACTCGTCGCCTGCGCCTCGAACAACTCCAGCAGCGTCGCGCCGGTGACGCCGGGCGCGATTTCGTCCGTTCGATCCGGTGCCGGCGTCAGCGCCCCGACCGCCGCACGGAACTGATCATCGAGAATCTTGCCCGGACTCCCACCGGGAGACGCAACCCGCTCGCTCACCGCCCCACCCTAACGGCAAACCCGATCTTTCTGCGCGTCATATCCAACTCAGCCGAAGAAGTTCCGGCCAAACCGGCACCAAACCGGATTTCAATCCTCACCCACCCCGACCGGGCCTCGGCATTCCACCGCCCATGCCAAGGCCGCCGAACTGCGCTTGGCCGACCGAGATGTCCGCGGCGGCGTGTTGATCGGCACGGACCGCCAGCACCTGAGGTCTGACGACCGGCAAGGTGCAGCGCCCATTCGCTCACCGAATCGGGTATACGGCCCACGCACGGTGGCGAGAAAAGCACTCAGTCCGGCAGTTGCAGGCTCGACGCGGCGTCTTGATCCAGCAGCCAGGTGGTGGATTCGAGGCCTACCGCGCCTGCGGCGGGGATGTCGACGGGGTCCGCGCCGGAGATGGCCGCGGCTACGGCGTCGGCCTTGGCCGCGCCGCCTACGACCAGGACCACGTGACGCGCGCGGCGGATGGCGGGGATGGTGAGGGTGACGCGGACCGGGGGCGGTTTGGGCGAGTTCGTCACGGCGACAACGAGTTCGTGCTCCTCGCGGACCGCGTCGGTGTGCGGGAACAGCGAGTTCACGTGTCCCTCACCGCCCATGCCGAGCAGGTGCAGGTCGAAGGCGCCGTGCTCGGCGAGGTGGGCGTGCACGGCGGCGGAGTACTCGGCGGCGGCCTCGACCGGGTCGGGGTACTCGCCGTCGGAGGTGGCCACCGGGTGCACCCGTGCCGGATCGACCGGAACGTGGTCGAGCAAAGCCTGACGCGCCTGCAAATCGTTGCGCTCCGGATCGCCCGCAGGCACGAAACGCTCATCGCCCCAAAAGAAGTCGATGGCGGACCAATCGATGTCGCCGGGCGACTTGCGCACCAGTTCGAGCAGTCCGATGCCGGTGCCGCCGCCGGTCAGCACGACCGAGGCGGACCCGCGCTCGGCCTGCGCGGCGACGACGACCTCGACGAAGCGCGCGGCGGCCGAGGCCACCAGCGACTCGGTATCGACGTGGACTTCGACTGTGTCGCTAGCGGATTCACTCATAGGTCACCTTCTCGATTCCGGCGAGAGCCTCGGCGTAGATCTCGTCGGCGTCCAGCCTACGCAGCTCCTCGGCGAGGCAGTCGCGGGTCTCCCTGCGCGCCAACGCGATTCGCTGGTCCGGATCGCCGGTGCGGGTGAGCGTCGCGGTGCGCCCGTTCTGCGGCCGCTCGATGGTGACCGACACCGACGGCCGGTGCAGCTCGACGCGCAGCGCCCCTGAGCGCCGGACCACGGGGCAGTCGAGGCGGATGGCGAGCCAGCCGGCCAGGGTGTCCAGTGCGGGCTCGTCGCGCAGCCCGGACACCAGCACCGACTCGACCGGCTCGTACGGCGGTTCGTCCAGTGCGGCGGCGAGCAGCGCCCGCCAGTAGGTGATCCGGCTCCACGCCAGATCGGTGTCGCCGCTCGCGTAGGAATTCAGCCGTTTCTTGATCGTGGCCTGCGGGTCGGCGGCGTAGGTGGCATCGGTGATGCGGCGAGTCGCCAAGCGCCCCACCGAATCCTTGGACGGGAACTCCGGCGCGCCGCGCGGCCACCAGGCGACCACGGGGGTGTCCGGCAGCAGGAACGGGATGACCACGCTGCTCTCGTGATTGATCAGCTCGCCCTGCAGCCGCAGCACGATCACCTCGGCCGCGCCCGCGTCGCCGCCCACCCGGATCTGCGCGTCCAGCCTGGTCTCGGCGTCGCGGTCGCCGCGCGCCAATACGACCACCCGGCAAGGGTGTTCGCGGCTGGCGTCGTTGGCGGCGTCGATCGCGTCCTCGGCCTCGGAGCTGTCCAGCGTGCACACCACCAGCGTGAGCACGCGCATCATGGTGATCACGCCGTTGCTTTCGCGCAGCTGCACGATGCGCTTGGTGACCTCGCCGGTCGTGGTGTTCGGAATGTCGATGATCACGGTCGCCGCCATTCGCGCCCGGTGCGGGCGAGCATCTCGTCGGCCGAGGCCGGACCCCAGGTGCCCGCCTCGTAGGATTCGGGCCGACCCTGCTCGGCCCAGTGCTCGAGCACGGGATCCAGGATGCCCCAGGACAATTCGACCTCCGCGTTCACCGGGAACAGCGAGGGCACCCCGAGCAGCACGTCGAGGATCAGGCGCTCGTAGGCCTCGGGGGAGGACTCGGTGAACGCCTCGCCGTAGCTGAAGTCCATGTTGACGTCGCGCACCTCCATGCTGGACCCCGGCACCTTCGACCCGAATCGGGTGGTGATGCCCTCGTCCGGCTGTACCCGGATAACCAGCGCGTTCTGGCCGAGATCCTCGGTCATCGTCTGATCGAAGGGCAGGTGCGGCGCCCGCTTGAACATGATCGCGATCTCGGTGACCCTGCGGCCCAACCGCTTTCCGGTGCGCAGGTAGAACGGCACCCCCGCCCACCGGCGCGTGTCCACCTCGAGGGTGATCGCGGCGTAGGTCTCCGTGCGCGACACCGGGTCGAAACCCTCCTCGTCGAGCAGGCCGACCACGTGCTCGCCGCCCTGCCAGCCCTCCGCGTACTGACCGCGCGCGGTGGTCTCGTCCAGCGGCTCGACGAGTTTGGTCGCCGAGAGCACCTTGATCTTCTCCGCCTGTAATTGCTTGGGCTGGAAGCTGATCGGCTCCTCCATCGCGGTGAGCGCGAGCAACTGGAGCAGGTGGTTCTGGATGACGTCGCGGGCCGCGCCGATGCCGTCGTAATAGCCTGCGCGCCCGCCCAATCCGATGTCCTCGGCCATGGTGATCTGCACATGGTCGACGTAGTTGGCGTTCCAGATCGGATCGTAGAGCTGGTTGGCGAAGCGCAGCGCCAGGATGTTCTGCACCGTCTCCTTGCCGAGGTAGTGGTCGATGCGGAAGACCGTCTCCTCGGGGAACACCCCGTTGACCAGCGCGTTGAGCTCCTGAGCGCTCTCCAGGTCGTGCCCGAACGGCTTCTCGATCACCACCCGCCGCCACGGCTTGCGACCCGCGGAGTCGGTGTTGTTCGGCTGCGCGAGCCCGTGCTCGGAGAGCTGGTTGAGCACCACGGGGAACATGTTCGGCGGAATCGACAGGTAGAACGCGTGATTGCCGCCGGTGCCCCGGTCCTTGTCCAGCGTCGCGAGGGTGTCGGCGAGGCTGGCGAAGGCCGCGTCGTCGTCGAAACTGCCCTGCACGAAACGGATTCCCTCGGCCAGGTGGTCCCAGACCTCCTGGCGGAAGGGCGTGCGCGCGTGCGTCTTCACCGAGTCGAGCACGACCTTCGCGAAATCCTCATCCGCGTAGTCCCGCCGGGCGAAACCGACCAGCGCGAAACCCGGGGGCAGCAGCCCCCGGTTCGCGAGGTCGTAGATGGCCGGCATCAGTTTCTTCCGGGACAGGTCGCCGGTGACTCCGAAGATCACCATGCTGCACGGCCCCGCGATGCGCGGGACGCGCTTGTCCCGCTCATCGCGCAGCGGGTTACGCCAGGTCGGGTTCTTTGATCCGGCCATCGCCGTCAGTTGCTCCCGGCTGCCGCGGACAGTTCCTCGGTGGTCGCGGAAATCAGTTCAGCCCACGACTTTTCGAACTTGTCCACGCCTTCGCGCTCGAGCACCTCGAACACGTCGTCGAGGTCGACGCCCACGGCGACGAGCTTGTCGAAGACCTCCTGCGCCGCCGCGGCGGTGCCGCTGACGGTGTCGCCGCGGATCTCGGCGTGATCGGCGACGGCCTCGAGGGTCTTCTCCGGCAACGTGTTCACCGTGTTCGGCGCGACCAGCTCCGTCACGTACATGACGTCGGAGTACTCCGGGTTCTTCACGCCGGTCGAAGCCCACAGCGGCCGTTGGCGATTCGCGCCCGAGGCGCCGAGGTTGTCGAAGGTGGAGGTGTGCGCGCCGCCGTCGAACACGTCCTGGTATTCGGCATAGGCCAAGCGCGCGTTGGCGATTCCGGCCTGGCCGCGCAGCGCGAGCGCGTCCTCGGTGCCGAGCGCCTCGAGCCGCTTGTCGATCTCGGTGTCCACCCTGGACACGAAGAACGAAGCGACGGAATGGATCTTGCCGAGATCGTGGCCCGCGGTCCTGGCCTTGCGCAGGCCGTCGAGGTACGCGCCCATCACCGCGCGGTAGCGCTGGACCGAGAAGATCAACGTCACGTTCACGCTGATGCCCTCGGCGATCACCTTGGTGATCGCGGGCAGGCCCGCCTCGGTGGCCGGGATCTTGATGAACAGGTTCGGCCGGTCGACGGTCTTCCACAGGTCGATCGCCTGCGCCACGGTCTTGTCCGCGTCGAAGGCGAAGCGGGGGTCGACCTCGATGGAGACGCGGCCGTCGACGCCGTTGGACGCCTCGAAGGCGTCGGCGAAGACGTCACAGGCGGCGCGCACGTCGTCGGTGGTGATGGTACGGATGGCGGCGTCGGCGTCCGCGCCCTGGGCGGCAAGCTCTTTGAGCTGTCCGTCGTAGGCGTGGCCCTTGCTCAGCGCGCCCTGGAAGATCGTCGGGTTGGTGGTCACCCCGACGACGCTGCGGGTCTCGATCAGCTGCGCCAGGTTGCCGGACTGGATCCGGTCCCTGGACAGGTCGTCGAGCCATACCGACACTCCGGCCGCCGAGAGGGCGGCGGTATTCGCGTTCTGTGTCATGAGCGCTTATCCCTTCACGTTTTCGACTGCGCCGCTGTTCTCGAACGTCGTGAGCGCGGCGGCGACCACGGCCTCGGTGGTGATTCCGAACTCGCGGAACAGGGTCTTGTAGTCGGCCGACGCGCCGAAGTGCTCGATCGAGACGATCTCGCCCGCGTCGCCGGCGAACCGGTGCCACGGCATCGCGATACCGGCCTCGACCACCACGCGCGCGGTGACCGTCGACGGAAGCACCTCGTTGCGGTACGCCTGGTCCTGCGCGTCGAACCACTCCACGCACGGCATCGACACCACCCGGGTTCCGATGCCGCGCTCCTCCAGGCTAGTCCGCGCGCCGACGGCGAGCTGGAGCTCCGAGCCCGTAGCGATGATGATCACCTGCGGAGTGTCGGTGGATGATTCGGCGAGGATGTAGCCGCCCCGCTTGACGCCCTCGTAGCTGGTGCCCTCCTGGATCGGCAGGTCCTGGCGGGTCAGCGCGAGCGCGGAAGGCCCGTCCTGGTGCGGCATTTCGGAGACGGAGAAGTGCGAGGTGTGCTCGCTGCTGTCGCGCTCGAGGATGGTCCGCCACGCGTAGGTGGTCTCGTTGGCGTCGCCGGGGCGCACGACATTGAGGCCGGGGATGGCACGCAGCGCGGCGAGGTGCTCGATCGGCTGGTGCGTCGGGCCGTCCTCGCCGAGGCCGATGGAGTCGTGCGTCCACACGTAGATGGCGGGCACGCGCATCAGCGCGGCCAGGCGCACCGCGGGGCGCATGTAGTCGCTGAACACCAGGAAGGTGCCGCCGTACGGGCGGGTCGGGCCGTGCAGCGCGATGCCGTTGAGGATCGCGCCCATCGCATGCTCGCGCACGCCGAAGTGCAGGGTGCGGCCGTACGGGTTGGCCTTCCACATGCCGGTGGAGATCGACTCCGGGCCGAAGCTGGGCTCGCCCGACATGGTGGTGTTGTTCGACTCGGCGAGGTCGGCCGAGCCGCCCCACAGCTCCGGCAGCACGGGGGCCAGCGCGGCGAGCACCTTGCCGGACGCCTTGCGGGTCGCGACGCCCTTCGGGTCGGGCTCGTAGGTCGGCAGCCGATCGGCCCAGCCCTCGGGCAGGTCGCGCTTGGCCAGGCGGTCGAAGAGCGCCTTGTTGTCCGGGTTGGCCTGGGCCCACGCGTCGAACTTCTCCTGCCAGGCGGCGTGCGCGCGCTTGCCGCGCTCGACGGCCTTGCGGGTGTGCTCGATGACCGCGTCGTCGACCTGGAAGCTCTGCTCGGGGTCGAAGCCGAGGATCTTCTTGGTGGCGGCCACCTCGTCCGCGCCGAGGGCGGCGCCGTGCGCGGCGCCGGTGTTCATCTTGTTGGGCGCCGGGTAGCCGATGATGGTGCGCAGCACGATGATCGACGGTTTGCCGGTCTCGGCCCGCGCGGCGGCCAGTGCCGACTCGATGGCGACGACGTCCTCGCCGCCCTCGACCACCTGCACGTGCCAGCCGTAGGCCTCGTAGCGCTCGGCCACGTCCTCGTCGAAGGCGATGGTGGTGTCGTCCTCGATGGAGATCTTGTTGTCGTCGTAGATCAGCACCAGGTTGCCCAGCTGCTGGGTGCCCGCGAGCGAGGACGCCTCGGAGGTGACGCCCTCCTCCATGTCGCCGTCGGAGGCGATCACGTAGATGAAGTGGTCGAACGGGCTCTCGCCCGCCGCGGCGTTCGGGTCGAACAGGCCGCGCTCGCGGCGGGCGGCCATTGCCATGCCGACCGCGGAGGCCAGACCCTGGCCGAGCGGGCCGGTGGTGATCTCGACGCCGTCGGTGTGCCGGAACTCGGGGTGGCCGGGGGTGAGCGAGCCCCACTTGCGCAGGTTCTTCAAATCGTCCAGCTCGAGGCCGAAACCGGCCAGGTAGAGCTGGATGTACTGGGTGATGCTGGAGTGTCCGCAGGACAGCACGAAGCGGTCCCGGCCGACCCAGCTCGGATCGCTCGGGTCGATGCGCATGGTGCGCTGGTAGAGGGTGTAGGCCAGCGGCGCCAAGCTCATCGCGGTGCCCGGGTGTCCGTTTCCGGCGTTCTGGACCGCGTCCGCGGCCAGCAGCCGGATCGTGTCGACGGCCTTGGTGTCCAGATCCGTCCAGTCGTCCGGGTGATTCGGCTGAGTGAGGGCGCGGATGTCGTCTGTGACTGACACGACCGAGGTTCTCCTGACATTGGTTTCGTCGACGGCGGCATTTACGGGCGGCGATGAACGCACGGCAGCGGCGCGTGCATACCGGGTGTGTACCCACCCACCCTAGATGTGCACATCCAGCGCCATGCGGGGAACCCTGTGTTATTTGCCCCGTGCGCGGCGGCCGAAACACGAGGGCGTGCGGGCCTGTTCGGCCGTGCGGCGCTCGGTCAGGTGGGTCACATTCGCCGTCTTGTTGAGTGGGGCTATGTGAGAACCGGGCTCGACGGGGTCTACCATCCTCTGTAGTAGTAGCCGCGCCGCACCGGCCGAGGGGCGCCGAGGCGGGCGAAGGTCCAGCTCTCGCGCATCCAGCTCAGCGGGGCCGCAGCGCGCTGCTTGGTCCATGCCGGATGCGATGCACAGCGTGCGAGGAGAAACAGTGCGGATTGGGCAACAGCCGGGTGGCAATGGCGCGCACGGCTCCTCTCCGACGGCGCTGGCCGACCGGTTCACCGGTCCCGGCCTGCCGTCCCGACTGACCCGGCGGGTGCTCGCCTACATCGCGCTCACCAAACCGCGGGTCATCGAGCTGCTGCTCGTCGCGACCATCCCGACGATGCTGCTCGCCGACCGTGGGCACATCGACCTGCGGCTCATCCTGGTCACCCTCTTCGGCGGCTGGATGGGCGCGGCCAGCGCGAACACCCTGAACTGCGTCGCGGACGCCGATATCGACAAGGTGATGAAGCGGACCGCCAAGCGCCCGCTGGCCAGGGAGGCGGTGCCGACCTCGCATGCCTTCGTGTTCGGCGTCGTGCTCGGCCTCGCCTCGTTCGGCTGGCTGTGGTGGCAGGCCAACCTGCTCAGCGGCGTGCTCGTCGTCGCGACGATCCTGTTCTACGTCTTCGTCTACACCCTCGGCCTCAAGCGCCGCACCTCGCAGAACGTGGTGTGGGGCGGCGCGGCGGGCTGCATGCCCGCCCTGGTCGGCTGGTCCGCCGCGACCGGCGGCATCGGCTGGCCCGCCATCGCGTTGTTCGGCGTGATCTTCTTCTGGACGCCGCCGCACACCTGGGCGCTGGCCATGCGCTACAAGGAGGACTACCGCGCGGCGGGCGTGCCGATGCTGCCCGTGGTGGCGACCGAGCAGGCGGTGACCAAGCAGATCGTCGTCTACACCTGGCTCACCGTGCTCACCACCTTGGCGTTGGTGCCCGCGACCGGCGTGGTCTACGCGGCCGTGGCGCTGGTGGCCGGAGCGTGGTTCCTGCTTATGGCGCACCAGCTGTACGCGGGCGTGCGGCGTGGCGAGTCGGTGAAGCCGCTGCGACTGTTCCTGCAGTCGAACAACTATCTGGCCGTGGTGTTCTGCGGCCTGGCGGTCGACTCCGTGCTCGGCTGGGACACCATCGGCAGCCTGTTCTGATCCGCCTCTCCGCGCCTTTCGCCGGTCGTGGGGAGGCCCTACGTCGTGTCGCGGGCGTGCGGTCGGGCGCGCGTTGTTGACCGCGCGGCCGGCCTTCCAGTTGTGAGTTTCGTTCCGCTGCGGACTGATCGGTGCTGATCTTCGCCAGTGATCGGCGTGCGTGAGTGTACGGAGATCTGGGCGGCTGATCGGTGCGGTGCCTGGGCGTGCATCGGTAGTGATGCACGCCCCGGACACCAGAGCCGCAACGGGCATGCACCCACTACCGGTCAGGTGGCGGACACCGTGACGAGAGCATCGCGGTCGAGGATCCCGCACAGGTAGCTGTCGCTGCGCCATTGGTCGATGGCCTTGTCGATCATGTCCTTCTTCCAGCTGGGCGCGCTGACCTGAAGGTCGATCTTCAGTTTGCCCTCGGGTTCGCTGACAGACACGACCTGCCCGCTGGCGTTCGTTTTCATTCTGGGCGGTGCATCCACGTCTATGTAGTGCCCGACCTCCACGGTGACCGTCGGGAAGTCCTTGGCGGGGTCCTTGATGGGGAGTTGGTTCTCGCTGCCGAAGCGATTCATCGCCTGAAGCAGGTCCGCCGCATACGCCGCAGTCAACAGCTGCTCCGAATCGGGAAGGCCATTCATGCGGGCGGACCCAGGAGTCCTTGGCATGACCATCACGTCGTTGAACTGGCCGCCGTCGGGCTTGACCGTCGGGGGACTCCCGAAGGAACTCGTGGCCGTCATCCTCGTGGTGTCCGTGGTGTACATGTGCGTCATAGTCGGTCTCCTTGTGCGAGGCTGGTGAATCCATCCGTTTCCAAGATCAACCGCTATCGAGTCTGACAACCCGTCACCACCCCGGCCACTGCCCTGACCTGATCGGCATCGACCCGTTACCCGACTTCAACGATGCCCCCTCACGATGCTCCGCCCTGCGCACGGACCGACCGCGTCCTCGGCCACCGTCATCTCCACCCCGAACCCCGGATTCCGGACACGGCCCCGGCCACCGACCGAGCGCGTAACCTCCGGGCGACGAAAACCCTGTTCAGCTCCGTTCGGCAAGGTATCCGTCGGGGCGGACCACCACCCGGGTTCCGTCGGTCGCGTGGTAGGCGGTGAACGCGTGGCCCTCGACGTCGACGACGTACTGACCGGCGGCGGTGGTGCCCGGCCGGACGACCGCGTACGTATCGGATCCCGGTGGGAGCTGGCCGGTTTCGCCGAAGCAGAGCGTTGTCGCGTGCGGGCCGCGGAACAGGTCGAACAGGCGAATCGGGTTGCCTGCCATGTCTTTCAGCGGGGCGTCGGGGGCGCGATCGCCGGGCGCGAGCGGGGCGCGGTCGGCCGGGTCTCGGTAGGAGATATCGAGCTGCTGGGTCTCCGGGCCGCGCCGCATCGCGTCCTCGTCGCCGTCGACGAGTTTGTTCAGCAGGCCGGAGCTGATGCCGAGCACGTGGGCGGCGACTCGCCTGCGCTCGGATTCGTAGCTGTCCAACTGTGATTCGTCGCCGTGTACCGCGGCGGCCAGCTTCCAGCCGAGGTTGTACGCGTCCTGGATGCCGGTGTTCATGCCCTGCCCGCCGGTCGGCGGGTGCACGTGCGCGGCGTCGCCGGCCAGGAAGACGCGTCCGACCCGGAACCGTTCGGCCAGGCGCACATTCGGCCGCCAGACGGTGACCCAGGTCAGCTCGGACAGTGTGATGTCGGTGCGCCCGGAGTAGCGATCCACGTACTCCTGCAGCACCTCGAGGGTCGGCTCGGCGTCGCCGGTCAGCGGGGCCGCGAACTGGAACTGCCGTCCACCGGGCAAGGGGGACATGGCGATTCCCTCCATCGGATGCTCGGCTCCGGCGAACCAGTAGCCGAACTGGTGGTCGAGGGCGTCGGCCCGGACATCGCCGAGCAGCATGCGCAGCGACTCGTCGGTCGTGCCCTCGAACGCGATGCCGAGCGCCTTGCGCACCGTGCTGCGGCCGCCGTCGGCGCCGACGAGGTAGGCGACGCGCACGGTCTCCTCGACGCCGTCGCGGGTCAGCGTCGCGGTGACCCCGGTGGCGTCCTGGTCGAAAGTCGTTAGCGCCGTGTCCAGTTCGACGTGCACTCCGAACTCCGCGAGCCGCTCGCGCAGAATCGCCTCGGTCCCGGACTGCCCGAGCACCCACGGATTGGGGTGGGGGAACGCGGGTGTCGGCTCGACGAGTTCCGCCATCCGGTGTTCGCCGACGAACTCGCCGCCGAGGTGGACCCGCATGATCGGCATCGGTATGCCCGCCGCCAGCACCGCGTCGAGCACCCCGAGATCGTCGAACACCTCCAGGGTGCGGGGCTGGATTCCGTCGCCGCGCGAACCCGCGAAGAACTCCGCGGCCTGGTCGACGATACGCACCGGGATGTCGCGGCGGGCCAGCTCGAGGCCGATGGTCAAGCCGGTCGGTCCTGCACCCGCGACGAGTACCTGCTCCTGCACGATTTCTCCTTGGTGAATTACTATTCAGTGAATGTCGGTTCAGTATGTGAGTTGGTACGTTCCCTGTCAAGGAGGTGGGTGCGGTGTCGATGAGTCGCAAGGAGAAGTCGGCCGAGACCGAGCTCGCGCTGAAGGCAGCGGCCCTACGGCTGTTCGCGGAGCGCGGCTACCTGAACACCAAGATCGTCGACATCACGACCGCGGCGGGTCGCGCGGCCGGGTCGTTCTACAACCATTTCGCGAGCAAGGAGGAGCTACTCCAGGCGCTGCTGAACGACGTCGCGGAGCAGGGCGACGTGACGGCCGAAGGGCCGGACCACAATCCGGACTTCACCGACCCCGCGGCGATCCGCTTCCACATCGAGCAGTACTGGATCGCGGCCCGTCAGCACTGGGCGGTGTTCCGCTCGATCCAGCAGGCGGCCCTCGTCAACGACGAATTCGCCAGGCAGGCAGGGCAGTTCGCGATTCGGCAGCGACGTGACATCGCCGACCACCTCGATGCCTTCGGCCCGCGCGGGCTCACGCTGCCGAGCACGCCCGACGCCAGCCTGGCGATGATGTTCCTGCTCACCACGGGTTTGGTGCAGTCCGTCGAGGAGGGCACCGTCGAGCTGACCGACAAGCAGGCCGTGGAGGGCCTGACCCGCTTCATCTATCGCGGGCTCACCGGTCGGGACTTCTGAAGATTGTCAGGGCAGCAGGACGATGGAGCCGGTCGTCTTGCGGGCCTCCAGGTCTCGGTGCGCCTGTTCGGCCTCGGCGAGCGGGTAGGTCGCGCCGATGCGGATCCGTAAGGTCCCCGCGGCGATGGCGTCGAAGACATCCGTTGCGCGCCAGAGCAATTCGTCGCGGGTGCGGGTGTAGAAGGCGAGGCTCGGACGGGTGACGAACAGGGAACCCGCGGGGTTGAGGCGCTGCAGATCGAACGGGGGGACCGGTCCGCTGGCCGCGCCGAAGAGGGCGAGCATGCCGCGCACGCGCAGCGAGGCGAGGCTGGCCTCGAAGGTGGCCGCGCCGACCCCGTCGTACACGGCGGCGACGCCGACGCCGTCGGTGAGCGCGCGCACCTGATCGGCGAGGTCGTCGTCGTAGCGCAGCACCTCGGCCGCGCCGGCCTCGCGCGACAGTTGCTCCTTGGCGTCGGAGGAGACCGTGGTGATCACGCGCGCGCCGCGGGCCGCGGCCAGCTGGGTGAGGATCAGGCCGACACCGCCCGCGCCGGCGTGCACGAGCACGGCCTCGCCCTGCTGCGGCGTGTAGATCGATTCGAGCAGGTAGTGCGCGGTCATGCCCTGCAGCAACGCCGACGCGGCGACCGGCGGGTCCACCGCGTCGGGGACCTTGACCGCGACGCTCGCGTTCACCGCGACGCGCTCGGCGTAGCTGCCGGGGCCCGCGGCCCACGCGACCCGGTCGCCCACGGCGAACTCGGTGACGTCGGCGCCGACCTCGGCGACCACCCCGCTGGCTTCGGAGCCGGGGACGTACGGCACGTCCTGCGGGTAGCGGCCGGTGCGGATATAGGTGTCGATGAAGTTGATGCCGGTCGCCTGGATATCGACGAGCAGCTGATCCGGGCCGATCTGCGGATCGGGCACCTCGACGTACCGGAGTACTTCGGGGCCGCCGTGTTCGGACACCTGGATCGCGCGCATGAGGTCTGTTCTACACCCTCGCGGATTCGGACGTGTCGCTTGCCTAGCCCGGGAATCATCGGCGGGGGACTCGGCCGTAATTCGGGGCACAGGGGACTGGACCGTTTCCTACTGGTCGGTAAACTCCCTCCCATGAGTGCTCATGCCGCCACCGCCCCGGTGAAGTTGCCGAAGGCCATCGTGGCGTCCGTCAAGGGATTCGTCGCCGATCACGGCGGGTCGGCTACTGCCGTGCTGCAGCCGGTCGGCCGCGTCGGTGTCCGCGTCACGCTGGTCGGCTCCGACGGCATCCTCGGCGACCGGGTCGTCGCCGACCTCGCCGCCGCGAAGGAACTCGTCGCCACCGTCGACGGCCTCACCGAGGCCGACGAGTGGGACCGCGAGCTGACCTCGATCGCCACCCCGCGCAAGTCGCACTGGGCGAAGATGGCGGGCTGGGTGGCCAATCAAAAGCGATTCCCCAAGGCGCGCAACGAGAACTGAGCGGTGCGGGAGCTGTGGCGGCTTGGCGCGGTGGTGCCGGGAGTGGTCATGCCGCTGTGGCGGCTCGGTGCGGTGACGACGGGTGTGGTGATGCCGGGTGCGGTCACGCTACTGTGGCGGCTCGAGGCGGTGACATCGGGCGTGGTCATGCTGCTGCGGAGGCCCGGTGCGGTGGCGCGGGGCGTGGTCATGCCGCTGCGTCGGCTCGGTGCGGTGACGGGGGAGCGGTGATGCTGCTGCGTCGGCTCGGTGCGGTGACGGCGGGCGCGGTCACGCCACTTCGGCGGCTCGGCGTGGTTCTCCTGGTCGGGCCCAGCGTCCTTGTGGCACCGTCGATTTCGGCGAGTGCTGACGCCCCGAATGCTTTGCGGGTGTGTACGCCCGGCGACTACCCGCCGTACGCGATGGTCGAGGGCGCGGGTGAATATCGCGGCGTGGACATCGATTTGGCGCGCGGGTTCGCCGATATGCTCCGCCGCCCGGTGCAGTTCGTTCCGCTTACGTGGGCGAGCATGAAGACGGACTTTGCCGCGCTGCACTGCGATATCGCCGTCGGCGGGATCTCCGATGCGCCCGCCCGGCGTGCCTTCGCCGACTTCTCCCTCGTCTACGGCACCGACGGCAAGACGCCGATCACCCGCCGCGACACCGGCGCTGAATTCTCGACTATCGAGCAGATCAACCGCCCAGGCGTGCGCGTGATCGCCAACCGCGGCGGCACCAACGAGGAGTTCGCGCGCAAGAACTTTCCCGAGGCCGAGCTGACCCTCTGGCCGGAGAACCGCACCATTTTCGACGAGGTCGAGCAGGGCCGCGCGGACGTGTTCGTCACCGACGCCGTCGAGGGCCGCTACCGGGTACGCCAACATCCGGGGCTGCAAGTTCTGCACCCGGACAAGCCTTTTGACTCCTTCGGCAAGGTCCTCCTGGTCCGCAAGGACGACCCGATGCTTGCCACCACCCTCAACGCATGGCTGGCTACTCAACTCGCCACAGGCGGGGTAGACCGGCTCTTCGAGCCGTGGATCGGTACGCCCTGACAATCCGCAGCGCACAGACCTCTTAGGTGCCGAAGCGCAGGGTTTGCTACAGCAGCGCCTTGGAGACCGCACTCCTTCCAAAGATCCGCACTGCGTCTAGGGCTCTGCGACGGTGCGAATGCTGGGAATGGTGCGAGCGAGCGGGCGAACTCGATCGCCGATCTAAGTGGCCGGGACAGTGGCGTGCGAGGAGGGGCAGGCGCACCGGCGGCCGGTCTGAATCCGTCGCAGCTAGGTTCCCGCTGAACATTATTCGGCCGGTCAGTCCGGGGAAGCTCAGTGTTTCCGTCTGTCCCAGTCACTGAACCGATTTCCGTCAATACGCCGCAGAGTGACATATCAGTCGGTTAAATTGAGCCTCGTCGGGGGTGGGGCCGGCGGAATCGAGGTAGCGGTGGTCGTCGACAGGGTCGCGCGAGTCTCCGAGCCGTTGGCGCGGTGGGGATTCGAGCTGGTGCTGCGGAGCCTGCGGACATTCGGGCGCACACTGCAACTCGCCACCGCCGCGTTCACCTACCTCGTCGGCGACCTCCTGAAGCTGCGACATCCCTGGCGGGACACCTTGCAGCAGGGGTGGTTCATCGTCAGTGTGACCGCGATTCCCGCTGTGCTGGTAGCGATTCCGTTCGGCGTGATCGTCTCGGTGCAGGTCGGCAGCCTCACCCAGCAGGTCGGTGCGACCTCGGTGGCCGGGGCGGCGGGCGGGCTCGGCGTCATCCGGCAGGGCGCGCCGATGGTGACGGCGCTGTTGCTCGGCGGCGCGGCGGGCTCGGCGATCGCCTCGGACCTCGGCGCCCGCACGATCCGCGAGGAAGTAGACGCGTTGCGCACCATGGGAATCGACCCGGTGCGGCGGCTGGTCGCGCCGCGGCTGGCGGCCATGGTCGTGCTGACGCCGCTGCTGTGCCTGCTGGTGATTTTCATGGGGGTGTTCACCGGGTACGTGGTCGCGGTCGGCTTCCAAGGGGTGACGCCCGGTAGCTACCTGTCTTCGTTCGCGGCCTTCGCGACCATGGCGGATCTCGCGGTGGCGATCGGGAAGTCGGTCGTGTTCGGGGTGATCGTGTTGATCGTCGCCTGCCAGCGCGGGCTGGAGGCGACGCATGGACCCAAGGGCGTGGCGAACGCGGTGAACGCGGCCGTGGTGATCGGGGTGATCGCCGCGTTCGGTGTGAATCTCGTTATCACCCAACTGGTCTCGATGTTCTTGCCACAGAAGGTGGGCTGATGAACCGGCATCGCGGAGCGATTCGATGAGGGGCGGTGGTCGGGTGACGGGTGGGCGAGCATCGCGGAGCGATTCGATGAGGGGCGGTGGTCGGGTGACGGGTGGGCGAGCATCGCGGAGCGATTCGATGAGGGGCGGTGGTCGGGTGACGGGTGGGCAAGTGCCCGCTCAGTATCGGCCGTTCGGCCGGGTCGGTCGTCTCGTCGAGCGCGGCACTCGCGGACCGCTGACGCTGTTCGAATCCCTAGGCCACCAGCTGACTTTCGTGACCCAGGTTCTCTTCGCCGTACCGCACACCCTGCGCTCCTACCGCCGCCAGACCATGCTCACCCTCACCGACATCACCTGGGGCAGCGGCAATATCATCGTCGGCGGCGGCACGGTGGCGGTGCTGGTCTTCCTGGGCGTCGCGGTCGGCGGCTCGATCGGAGTCGAGGGGTTCACGGCGCTGAACATGGTCGGCATGGGCCCGCTCACCGGGTTCGTCTCCGCCTACGCGAACACCAGGGAGATGGCGCCCATGGTCGCCGCGATCGGGTTCGCTGCGCAGGCGGGCTGCCGGATGACCGCCGAGATCGGCGCCATGCGCATCTCCGAGGAGATCGACGCGCTGGAGGCCATCGGCATCCGGCCCGTTCCGTTCGTGGTGACCACCAGGGTGATCGCGGGCATGATCACCATCGTCCCGCTCTACCTGCTCACGTTGATCCTCAGCTACCTGTCCTGCGCGGTGGTCGTCAATGTGCTGCACGGGCAGTCCTCGGGCACCTACTACCACTACTTCGACGCGTTTCTGCAACCCGGCGACGTGATCGCGTCGCTGATCAAGGCGACGGTCTTCGTGGTCATGATCATCCTGATCCACGGCTACCAAGGGTTTTACGCGACCGGCGGCCCGGAGGGGGTCGGGCGGGCGTCGGGCCGGGCGATCCGCGCCAGCCTGGTGCTGGTGGTGATCGCGGACATGATCATGACGATCGTCTTCTGGGGTGTCGACGTCGGCATCAAGATATCGGGGTGAGGCCGTGTTCGTCGATCATTCGGGGCGTGCGGCGGGGCGGTGGATGCTGCGGTTGCGCGGGCTGGTCGTGGCGGCGGTCATCGTGGTGGTCGCGGTGTTCACCACGCAGTACGCGCAGGGCCGATTCGCCGACCGGTTCGAGCTCACCATCGACGCGGCCACCCTCGGCGAGGGGCTCGCGCCGGGCGCGGAGGTGAAGTTCCGCGGCTACGGAATCGGCACGGTGCGCAAGGTGGAGACCGTCGGTTACGGGCACCAGCGCATCGAGCTGTCGCTGGATCGCGTCCAGGCCGGCGCGCTGACCGACGACGTGTCGGCGCGGTTCACCTCGTCGAACATCTTCGGTTCCAGCGCAATAGAATTGGTGAACAACGGGCGCGGCGGCCGACTGCCGGAGAACACCACCCTGTTCATCGGCGAGAACGCGAGCAACGCCACCGTGGCCAGTGTGTTCCGCAGGGCGGCGCGGTTGACCCAGGTGCTCGACTCCCAGACCGTGCGCGCGCTGTTCGACCTGCTGCTCGACAACACCGCCGCGCTGGGCCCCACGGTGCGCTCGTTCTTCGCGACCGCGCGGGTGCTCGCCACGAATCAGCGTGCGCCACTGGGGCATTACCTGGAGATCGGCGCCGACGTCGGCACCGGCGTCGCGCAGACGACGCCGCCGGTCGTCGACGTGATCCTCGGCGTGCTCGACAACAGCGCGTACTTCGGCACCGCCGAGAACCGCGAGCGGACAAAGCTTTCGCTGTCCGGGCTCGACACCGCGCTGCTGCTGCCGGTCGCCGATCTGCTGCGCCGGGACAACCCCGACCTGGCCGCGATCATCGGCGGCGTGCTCGATCTGGCGGTGCCGATCAGCGCGTCGATCGGCACCGTCGCGCCCGCGTACCACCGGCTCCCCGCGCTGCTCGAACGGATCGGCGACGCGTTCCCGATGGTCGACGGCCGGGTGCAGCTGCAGCTCGAGCTGATCGTGAAAAACATGCCATACCTTGCGGATTCGGTGATCGGGGCGCCGCGATGAACAGTGTGACCGGCGCGGCCGTGAAGCTCGGGATCTTCGTCGCGATCGTCGCGGTCTGCGCAGCCTTCATCGTGGCGGCGCTGAATACGCCGGTGCCGCAGGACAAGGTCTCCTACGACGCCGTCTTCACCGACGTCTCAGGGCTTTACACGGGGGACGTGGTGCGGATGTCGGGGGTGGCGGTCGGTAAGGTCGACCGCGTCGAGTTGGACGGCACGAATGCCCGTGTGCGGTTCACGGTGGACCGGCAGCGTCCGCTCTACGACAACACCGAAGCCGCTGTGCGGTACCAGGATCTGATCGGCCAGCGCTATGTGGAGTTGATGACCGCGCGGCCCGGCGGCGTGCCGCTGGCGGCCGGAGCCACCATCCCGGTGGAGCGCACCATCCCGAGTTTCGATGTGTCCAAACTGTTCAACGGCTTCAAGCCGCTGTTCGAGACCCTGGATACCGCTCAGCTCAACCAGTTCGGCACGAACATCCTGCGGGTGCTGCAGGGCGACGGCAGCGGCATCGGCCCGGTCCTGGCCGACCTCGACCGGCTGACCCAGCACGCCAAGAGCAGCGAGGCGGTGATCGTGCTGCTGATCAACAACCTGGGCGAGATCTCCCGCTCGATCGGCGGAAAGTCCGCCGCCGTCGGCGATCTGGTCAAGCAGCTGGACGGCATACTGAGCCAGTTCGGCGGCCGGACGTCGATGATCATCAAGGCCATCGAACAGTCCAATCGCACTCTCGCGCCGCTCATTCCGCTGCTCGAGGAGTTGCAGGGCGCCTACGACGAGAGCTACCTGCCGCTGGACGGGCTGCTGCGCAGGGTGCTGCCGCAGACCGATCAGATCGTCGAGATCCTCTCGCTGGTGCCGTCGTTGATCAGCGGGCTCAACCGGAACATCCCGGCCGGCGGCGAGGCGAAGACGTACACGTGCGCGGGCGGCGAGCTAGGTCTACCGGGCATCGGCGAGATCGTCCTCGGTAACCAGAGGCTGGTGGTATGCAAATGAGCGGTGCGACAAGGCAACTGGCCGGGCTTCCGTTCCGGCTGCTCGGCGAGCTCTGGCAACTGCGCGCCGAGAAGTCGGAGTCGTGGACCCAATTGCGGTGGGGCATAGCGGGGGTGCTGCTGACCGTGCTCGCTCTGCTGGCCGCCGCGGTCGTCTACGCGGTGCCGTTCGGGGAGCAGTCCTATACGGCGGACTTCCGCACGTCGGGCGGTGCCAGGACCGGCGACGAGGTGCGGATCGCGGGAATCAAGGTGGGCCAGGTCCATTCGGTCAGCCTGGTCCGCGACCACGTCGAGGTGCGCTTCGGCATCGACCGGAACGTGCACGTCGGCGACGCCTCCTCGGTGGCGGTGAAGATGCTGACACCGATCGGCGGCCACTACCTGTCGCTCGCGCCCCAGGGCAAGGAACCGTTGGGCGGCAGGCATATTCCGCCGGAGCGGACCACCACACCGTTCGAGCTGACCGACATCCTCGACGTCGCCACCCCGGCGCTCGGTCAGGTCGACGGAAAGACATTGCGCGCCACCGTCGCCGAGGTGAACGCCGCGCTGGCGGGTCAGCCCGACGCGGTGCGCTCGATCATCGGCAACGTCAACGACCTGACCGGCGTGCTGGCCGAACGGTCGAGGCAGCTGGACTCCGCGGTGCGGGTCTCCGACGAGTACGTCGGCGCGATCGCGACCGACCGGGCGGTGCTCGCCGACTTCGTGCGCGAACTCGGCGTCGTCGCGGTGGTGCTTGGACAGCGCAAGGGCGAGATCGTCCAGGTCTTCGAGCTGTTGAAGCGGTTCTTCGCGGTGATCCACCGGCCGGTGCTGGCCTACGGCGACTCGCTCGAGCCGTCGGTCGCCGAGTTCGAGGAGCTGTTCAACAAACTCGTGCAAGACCCCGCCCGGCTCGACACCGCGATCGCGGGGATCAAGGACTTCATCGCGAAGATCTCGGCCATGCTCGGCGCGGACGCGGTGACCATCGACCAGTCCGCCGACGTGATTCGCGGTCCGGCACTGTGCGTTCCGTTCGAGGGGAGGGCGTGCTGATGCGGGTGCTGAGCAGAACGGGTTCGGTCGCCGCCGCCGTGGTCGTCACGGTCGCGGTGGTCGTCGGCGTGAGCGGCGCGAGCTGGGTGGACCGGGTGCGGCCGACTACGCAGCGCGTGTGTGCCGAATTCACCGATACGGTAGGGCTTTACGAGGGCAACAGCGTCACCGTGCTCGGCGTCGAGGTGGGCACCGTCTCGGGCATCGAGGCGCGCGGCGATCGCATGCGGGTGACCATGACGATCGACGGCACGCTCGATCTGCCCGCCGACATCACCGCCGTGACCATCTCCAGCTCCATCGTCACCGACCGGCACGTCGAGCTCGCCAAGACCTACACCGGCGGCCCGAAATTCGATACCGCGCGCTGTATTCCGCTGGAGCGCACCAAGACTCCGGTCGGCATCAGCGAGGCGCTCGACGCGATCGCCCGCCTCGCCGGCGACCTGCTCGGCGCGCAGCAGTCGCCGACGCCGGGCGCGCCGTCGGACACCCTGCTCGACCAGACGCTCACGGGCGCGGTCCGGGCGCTGGACGGCACCGGCCCGCAGTGGAACGCACTGCTACAGCGGCTGTCCCAGGTGATCGGCGATCCGGCCGACCGGGATGGCGCGATCCGCCGGCTCGTCGACAACCTCGACCAGCTCACCACCATGTTCATCACCAACTGGCCGGATATGCAGGCGCTGCTGGACAATCTGAAGAACGGCATCCAGCTGGTCGACGGCTTCTCCGCGCAACTGTCCAGGGCGGTCGATCTCGCGCTGGAGTTCCTGCCGGTGATCGCCCGCAATGTCGGCAAGTACGACCAGCAGTCCTATGACTTCCTGGACCGGGTCGTGCCCGAGGCGCATCGCTACGCGGTGCAGGCGGGCGGCATCGTGGACCTGCTCGTGCGACTGCCGCCGCTGACCGATCGGCTGGTCCGGGTCTTCGACCCGGCCAACGGCTCGGTGCGGGTGAATTACGCTCCGCCGCAGTACGAATCGGTAGACGGCAGCCAAACCGGTTTAGCCCGGGTGATCCTCGGCTCGCTGGGGGCGCGATGAAGCGCTTGATTACGATCCTTGCCGCAGTGGCGCTTCTGTTGAGCGGCTGCGGGTTACGAGCGACCGACATCCCGATCCCGGGGACATACCTCGCCGGGGACACCTTCGCGATCAGGATCGAGTTCGGCTCGGTGCTCAACCTGCCCGACCGGGCCAAGGTCGTCGCCGAAGGCGTCGAGGTCGGCATGCTCGACCGGATCGAGCTGATCGGGGATACCGCGGTCGCCACCGTCGACCTGAAAGCCGATGTGCGACTGCCCAAGACGGCCACCGCGGAGCTGCGCCAGAGCACGATCCTCGGCGATATCCATATCGCCCTGCAGTCGCCGCCGAACGCGGGCCCGCCGTTTCTGACGGACGGCGACGTCATCCCGCGTTCGCGCACCCTGCCCGCCGCCAATGTGGAGGACATCCTGCGGGCGCTGTCGAATATCGTCACCGGCGGGCGCTTCGGCGAGATGCAGGAACTCATCGCCAACGTCAACGCCGCCTTCCCTTCCGACCCCGCCGATGTGGCGCGCATCATGGTCGGCGGCAGGAACGCACTGCACGATCTCGCCACGCACAGCGCCGAATTGGACCGGATCCTGGCCGCGGCGGCGAGCGTGACGACCACGCTGGAGGCGAACAAGGACAACGTCGACCGCGCCCTCGTGCTGGGGCCCAGCCGCGCCGCCGGCCTGTCCGACGTGCTCTTCGGGCTCGTCCAGCTGATCATCGACGGCGGCGAATTGGCCGTGCATGTAGGCGATCTCGCGCTGCCGATACGCGGCGACCTGCACGACATCATCGGCGTTCTCGCCCCCGCCGCGCTCACCATCGCGAGCTCCGACACGACGGTGCCGCGGAACGTGGACACGGTGAACCGGCTGCTGCGCGAGAAGCTCATCCCGTTTTTCAGTGCGCCGCCGAACATTCGGGTGCAGCGGGTGACGGCGGAGGCGATCGCCGCCGACGCCGCGGCGCGCTCGGACGAGATGATCACGGTGCTCCGGTCGATAGGAATGGTCCGATGAAGCTGTCCGGTCCGGTCTCGCTGGTGCTGCTGCTCGTGCTGACCGGGGTGTGCGCGGCGTACCTGACCGTCGGGGTGCTCGACCTCGATCCGCGCCGCACGACGAATACCGTGACGGTGCTGATGGATTCGTCCGGCGGCCTGATGCAGACCTCCCAGGTCGACCTGCGCGGCATGCGCATCGGCCGGGTGCGCGCCATCACCGCGACCGGCACGGGCCTGGCGGTGCGGCTCGAGCTGGACGCGAAGTATCGGGTGCCGATCGGGAGCGAGGTGCGCGTCAGCAATCTGTCGGCCGCGGGCGAGCAGTTCATGGACTTTCGTCCGACCGGAATGGCGGGTCCGTACCTCACCGACGGCAGCGTCGTTCCGGCGCGTCAGGTGCGCGTGGCGACGACAGTCAGCGAGGCGCTGGCCAAGCTTGATGTGCTGAACGCGCAGATCGATCCGGCGAAGATCGAGCGGCTCGCCGCCATCCTGTCGCAGGGCTACGCGGGCCGGGAGCGCGAGATCGCCACGCTCACCAAGGCATTGACCATGACGGCGCAGCTGCTGCACGACAAGCGGGACGCCATCACCCGGCTGTACCTGAACGGCCAGGCTCTCGCCGAGAACTTCGACGGCTACGGGCCCGTGATCGGCGGCTGGGCAGCCGACTTCACCGAGGTGCTACCCGAAGCGGTGCACCTGATCAAGAGCTTCCAGGGTTATTCCTATGCGGGCGAGCAGGTCTGGGACGAACCGCTCGGACCCCTCGTGCAGAAGATCGATCAGTACCTCGCCGTCCTCGGCCCCGATCTGGCGCACATCGCCACCGCGTTGCGGCCGTCCACCAGCGTGCTGAAACCCGTTCGGGTGGACGCGGGTTCGATCATCGACCTGCTGTCGGCGGTCTTTCCGGGCAACGGCACCGCACGCGTCACGCTCGACGTTCCGAAGTAGAGAGTGGAGGACCCCATGACCGAGAACGAGACGTCGCAGACACCTCCGAAGCCCTTGCGGCACAGCGGCATCAGCGTCGTGCTGGGCGGCCTCACCGTGCTGCTGGCGGTGCTCTGCATCGCCCTCGGCCTGTCCTGGCAGTCCACCTCCGACGACCTCGACGCGTTGCGCGCGCGAAACGCCGACCGCGACAAGGCCGCCGAGGTCGCGAAGGACTACACGCTGCGCTCGCTCACCTACGACCACAAGAACCTGCCCGCCTTCTTCGACGGCGTGCAGCGCGGCACCTCCGACGCCCTGCGCAAGCGCTACGACGAGGTGCACGACACCCTGGCGAAGATCATGACCGAGGCGCAGGTGGTGGCCACCGGGCAGGTGCTCGGCACGGCGGTGGACGCGCCGGGCAACGACCGGTACTCGGTGACGGTGTTCGCGACGCAGAAGACCCAGAACATCCAGCAGCCGACGCCGGCGACGGTGCCGAACCTGCTGGTGGTCACCGTGGCGAAGAACGGGGGTGACTGGCAGGTGGTCGATTACGGCCCGAAGGGCGAGTCGCCGGGGCGTTGATAGAGTTATGGGTTGTTCGTCCTGATTGGTGTCGAGAGGGAGTGCTGTGCCGGACCAGCCCCCCGCGCCGCGCCGCGGACGGCCGCCGCAGCCCGGCCTGGTGGAGCGGCGCAGGCGCCAGATCATCGAGTCGGCGTACGCCGTGTTCGTCGCCCGCGGTTACGAGGCGACCGCGATCTCGGACGTGGCCGCGCACGCGGGCATCGGCCAGGGCACGGTCTACCGCTACTTCGCGAGCAAACGCGAAATCCTGGACCATGTCGTCGATTTCGGCATCGAGAAGTTCGTGGACATGCTGCGGCCGCAGACCCTGCTGCGGCGGCCGTCCTCGGTCGAGGAGCTGCTCGCCGACGTCAGGGCGGCCATCGGGCGGTGGTTCGAGATGCTGGACGAGGAACCGGATTTCGTGCGCCTGCTGCTGGTCGAGGCGAGCGCGATCGACAAGGAGCTCAGCGATCGGCTGCTCGGCCTCGAACTGCTCGTCAGCACCTATGTGGCGCAAGAACTTCGGCTCGGCATCGAGGCGGGCTGGGTCCGCGCCGACCTCGACGCCGAGGTGACCGCGCACATCATCCTGACCCTCGGCGTGCCGGGGCTGCTCCAGGAGATGCGGGGCGAGAACTCCGCCGCGGACCGGGAGCGGATCACCGCAGGCGTGCTGATTCTGCTCGAAAAGGCTTTGCGGCCAAGCAATGTCGCCGCGTCCGGAGCGGCGCGATGAACGCCGCCGAACGCAGCGCCAAACGCCGGGCCGAACTCGTCCTCGCCGCCCATGAACTGTTCGTGGACAAGGGTTATCGGTCCGTGGTCGTCGCCGACATCGCCGCGCGGGCGGGCGCGAGCCACGGCACGTTCTACAACTACTTCGACAACAAGCGCGACATTCTCGACGCCGTCATCGACCACTATTTCGCGCTCATCCGCGACCGCGTCTTCGGCCGGGCCATCACGGGACAGCGGCCCACGACCCTGGACGAGTTCTGTGAGCTGGTCGCGCACATCGTCGACCGCTGTTACGAATTGGTCGAGGACGAGCCGGGCATGGTCAACTTCATCCTGCTGGAGGCCGCGACGATCGACGACCGGGTGGCCGAGCGCTCCCTGCGAAAGCTGCGGGTGTACGGCGACGAGGCGGCCACGCGGATCGAGCGGGGCATCGAACTCGGCTACCTCGATCCCGCGCTCGACCCGCGATTCACCGGTGAGATCCTGCTCTCGACCTTGCTCGCGGCCCTGCTGTCCGCGATCCGCGGCGGGGCCGAAGGGCTGGACCAGGCGCGGGTGCGGGCGGAACTGGTCGCGTTTCTGCGGGCGACGCTCGCGCCTTGAGGAGGGTCAGCGCCTCCCAGCCGAAAGTCCGAACCGCGCAACAGCATCCAGAATCGTCGCGAGCATGGTCGGGCTGCCGGTGTGCCCGGACTCATCGATGACATGCAACTCCGCGTCCGGCCAGGCCTGCGCCAGCTGCCAGGCCGTGTACAGCGGGCTGCCGAGATCGAGCCGCCCGTGGATCAGCACACCGGGGATCCCGGCGAGCCGGTGTGCGTCGCGCAGCAGCTGCCCGTCGGGCAGCCAGGCGTCGTTGGCGAAGTAGTGCGTGCAGATGCGGACGAAGGCGAGCAGGTCCGCATCCGGCTTGTCGCTGTATTGGCCTGGGCGGCCGAGGGTTTCGTGCGCGATGACCGCGTCCTCCCACGCACACCACGCGTGCGCCGCCGCCGCCCGCTCCAGCGGGTCGGGGTGCTTGACCCAACGGCTGTACGCCGCAACGAGATTCCCGTCGCGCTCGGACTCCGGCAGCGCGTCGCGGAAGGCGGCCCACGCCTCCGGCCGGAAGCGGGCGACGCCGCGGTAGAGCCAGTCGGTCTCCTCCGGGCGGGTCATCGTGACGCCGAGCAGGACGATCTCCGAGACCCGCGCCGGATAGCGTTGGGCGTAGGCGAGAATCAGCGTCGAACCCCAGGAACCGCCGTACAGCAGCCACTTTTCGATGCCGAGGTGTTCGCGCAGCCGCTCCATGTCGGCGATGAGATGCTCGGTGGTGTTGTGCGCCAGATCGGTCGCCGGGTCCGAGGCGTGCGGCAGGCTCTCGCCGCTCCCGCGCTGATCGAACAGCACTATGCGGTAGACGGCGGGGTCGAAGGTCTTGCGCGCCCCGCGCTTACCTCCGCCGCCCGGGCCGCCGTGCACGACCAAAGCCGGCTTGCCGTCGGGATTTCCACTGGTCTCCCAGTAAATCCGCTGACCGTCCCCGACCTCGAGCAGCCCGTGCGCGTAGGGCTCGATCTCGGGAAACGGCTGTGGCGGCGCGACTTTCGGCTGATCCGGTCGCATCACTCCCACCTCTCGGCCATCACCCGAGCGTAGCCGACCGGCGGGTAGTCGGGCTCAGGCCGGCTGGGTCGCCGGAACGGCGATCTTCTCCCTGGTGCGCAGCGAGGCCCAGAGGGCCGCGGTCGCCGCGACGCACGCGGCGGCCCCGCCCACGTGGACGACGACGAGCACGGCCGGGACATCGGTGAAGTACTGCACGACACCGACCAAGGCCTGCGAGCAGACGAGGGCGAGCAGCACGAACAGCCGCTTGCGGACCGCGGGGGTGATGCCCACCGCATACAAACCGAAGGCCAGCCCGATCAGCAGCGCCAGATAGCCGACGAGCAGCTGCGAATGCAGGTGCACGAGGGTGACGATCTCGACCTGCAACCGCTCGACCTGACGCTCGATGCTCTTGTCGCCCGCGTGCGGCCCCGCGCCCGTGACCAGCGTGCCCGCGATCAGCACGCCGCTCAGCGCGACGCCACTGAGGCCGGTGAGCCAGCGCAGCGGTGCGGGCGCCTGGACGACCTCGATGCCGTCGTCGGGTTCGTTGATCTTCGAGTAGAGCACCACGGCCAGCCAGACCATCAGCATGGACGCCAGCAGGTGCACGGCGACGGTCCACCAGAGCAGGCCGGTGCGCACGGTGATGCCGCCGATGATGCCCTGCAGCAGCGTGCCGCCGGGCATCAGCCAGGCGTAGGTCAGGACGTCGCGGCGGCGCCGGGCCCGGGTGACCGCGAGCACGATCAGCGCGGCGAACAGAGAGACGACGAAGGTGAGCAGCCGGTTGCTGAACTCGACCGTCTGGTGCAGCACCGGCACCTCGGAGACGCCGACCGGCGTGAAACTGCCGGGGAAGCACTGCGGCCAGGTCGGGCAGCCGAGACCGGAGGCGGTGACCCGGACGACCGCGCCGGTAACCGCGATCCCCGCCTGAGTCAGGATGACCGCGATCGCGATCAGTCGCTGCACACGCAGCGAGGGAAGCGGCAGCTTGTCGACGAGTCGCAGAAAGGCGCGATACAGCACGTCACGATGGTAGAGCACAGTCAACTACACGCTGTCGTTGGCACCGCCCGCAGACGCCCGGCGGCGGTGCGCAGAGGGTAGTGGAAAAGGGCGCGCACGGCCCACGTGAAGCGCGGTGAGCAGGCCTTACCGGAAGCGTCGGGCACAGGCTGGCTGGAAGCGTGGGATGCAGATCTGGCCGGAACGCCGTGGGATGCAGGCCGACTGGAAGTCGAAATGCCGGGCTGGCTCGAAGTGCGGGATGCAAGTCTGGCGTGAAGGCGCGGGGTGCAGGGGCTGGCCGGAACCCCCGTGGGATGCAGGGCCGGCTGGAAGTGCGGAGTGCCGGGCTGGCTGGAGGTGGGGCAGGGCTGGCTGAGAATGCGGGGTGCAGGGCTGTTGGAAGTGCGGGATGCAGGTCTGGCTGGAGGC
>NZ_BAGH01000242.1 GCF_000308715.1 Nocardia tenerifensis NBRC 101015 | reverse complement strand
CGGTCGCCTTTAACGCGGAGACGTTGGCGTGCTGGGCGTGCCGTGCCGCTGAGGTGATTGAGCCGCTGACGCGCCGAGCCGTGGACTACTTGGGCGTACAGGGTGAGCCCACTGGCCGTTGGCATTGCTGAGGGTGTCGGCGTCGATGGTGGCGGCCGCCGAGCCGTTGAGCCGTTGGCCTGCTGAGCCGCTGAGGTGCTGTGCTGCCGAGCCGTCGAGCTGCGGGGGGCCGCCGGGCCGCTGAGCTGCTAGGTGCTGAGCCGCCAAACCGCTGCGCTGCTTGAAGGTGCGTTTTTGAGCCGTTGAGCTGCTGAGCCGCCGAAGGAGCTGGGCTGCCGAGCCGTTGGGCCGCTGAAGATGCTGGGCTGTTGAGCCGCTGAGCTGCAGGACCGCTGAAAGTTGCTGAGCTGCAGCGCTACTGAACTACTGAGCGCGCAAGGTAAGCCCACTGCCGTTGGTATTGCGGAGGGTTAGCGTGTCGGCGTCGACGGTGGCGGTTGTCTTGCCGTCCAAGGCTTTCAGGACCGCCTGTTCTACTTCCATGACCTCGGCGGGGCACAGCATCTTTGTGGTGGCGAGCTGGAAGGTTAGGTTGGTGTCGCCGGTGGCGCGGCCGGTTATTCGGTTGCAGCCTGCGGTGCCGGTGACGCTGCCGTCGTCGGCGATGGTGAGGGTGGGTTTGACCTCGTCGATGGTTTGGGAACGGACTTGGGCGTCGGGGGTGAGGAGGGCGGTGACCAGCCAGGTGGTGCCCTTGATCGGCTTGTCCGGCCGGACGACCTTCTTGTCCATCATGGTCACCGTCGAATTGCCGCCGCGCAGAGTGAGTTTCGCGCCGTCGAGCTGCCAGGTCGGGTCGGAGTTGAGCAGGGCGCTGAGCCATTCGTCGGCGCCCTGCCGCTCGCCGGGGCATCCCATGAGGGTGCCGGCCAGGCCGGAGACGTGCAGTTTGTTGTCGTCGAGCGCGACCGAGCCCGAGTAGGTGTTGCAGCCGGCGTCGGCCGAGAGCCGGTCGTCCTTGAAGCTGAGGGTCAGTGGGCCGCCGCCGGGGATGGGGGCACCGTCGACCTGCGTGGAGAGAAACGTGCGACCCGCCAGGTTCGGCGTGCTCGGGGTGGACTCAGAGTCGCCGCTGGAGCACGCGGCGACCGCGAGGAGCGCGAGCAGGACGATCGGGCCGAACCGCACGCAAGTAGCCGCCATGACGGCGATCGTACCGACGGCACGCGGTCCGGCCCGGATTCGGCCAGGTCAGACCGGCATGCCGAGGGCCGAGGCGAGGGTCTGGCCGACCGCGTTGGCGAAGGCGGCGGCCGCGCCGGGGTCGAGGATCTGCAGCGGCACGTCGCGGTTGGTGCAGCCCTGCGGCGCGGGAACGCCGTTGAGCCGGTCGTTGAGCCACAGCGCGGCCGAGCCCGCGCCGGACGCGGCGGCGATGCCGTGCTCGCTGATCAGCTCCCTGGTGTAGGCGACCTTGGCGTTCGGGTCCTTGCAGTAGGTGTCGTAGAGGTTGTTGACGGCGTTGACGGGCATGACCTCGTCGAGCGGCGCCTCGTAGAGGTACACCGGCGCGGTGGGCGTTCCACGGCGGCCGAGCGTCAAATCGTCCAGCACGGGCTGCATTTCGGGCGCGCGCATCGGGTCGCCGGGGTAGTCGAACAGCCCCTTGATGTTCACGAACGGGAAGCCCGCGAATTGCAGTGCCACACACTGTCCTTCGTGCACGACCCGGATCGCCTTGCCGAGCGGGTTCATGTGCTGGTCGATGAACCGGGCGACCTCGGGGTATTCCCTTGCCACGCCGAACAATCCGCCGAGCACCGCCCCGCCGAAGGTCGAGGTGCCGTTGTTGTAGTCGACGGCCATCCGGATATCGGCCATCAGGCCCCCGGCCGCCGAGCCGACCAGGTTCAGCTCGGGCGCGTACTCCGGTTGCAGCTCCGCGGCGTGCGCGGTCGGGATGGCGCCGCCGGAGTAGCCCCACAGGGCGGTGCGGGTCGCCGCGCCGGGGAGTCCGGCGGGCTCGAAGTTCTGCGCGGCGCGGATGGCGTCGAGGGTGATCCGGCCGCCGAGCGGGCCCACCGCGTAGGCCGCGTTCGGTCCCTGGTGGTCGGGGACGACGACGGCGTGGCCGAGTTGCAGCATGGCCTGGGCCTCGACGAACTCCAGCGCGATGACCGAGTTCAGCGGGTTGGGCAGCGACCCCATCTGCAACGCGTACGAGGGCGCGCAGTTCTGCGACAGCGAGTCCTCGGCGAACTGGAAGGAGACCAGGCTGCGCTCCGGGGTGGGCGAGGGGCGGTGCGGCACGATGACGGTGGCCACCGCGGGGATCGCCTCGCCGCGAGTGTTGTTGCTGCGGAAGGACAATTGCCACGCGCGCACGTTGAGCGGCAGCAGGTTGAAGTTCGCGAGGTTGACCTGTCGCGCGGCGAGGATCTCCCCGGGCCGCGCCGCGGCCACCCGGGCCGGGTCGGGGTTGTAGAACCCCTGATCGAGGTACGGCGGGGCGGGCGGCAGGGGAAACGGCAGCGGCGGCGCCACCGGCACCGGTTCCGCCTGCGCCGCGCCGACCAGGACGGGGCACGCCGCCACGGTCAACCCCGCGGCCAGTGCCAGGCATGCGTGTGTGAGCACCCTCGTGGTGCGCCCAGCTGTGCTCATCTTCATTTCGGAACTCCTCGACCTGTACGCAAAGCAGCCCTCGGAAAAAGAGAGCATCTGTTTCCTAACTGGCCGGTCGACTGTAAGGGGCGGGGTCGGGCTGTGTCAACGCTCACGCCGACCCGCTGACCAGCGCCGCCGATGAGAGCGGGCAGGATGGTCCGACATGACCGCTAGCGCAGAATCCGCCCGGCCGCGCCGCACCCAGAAGGAGCGACGCGAGGCCACCGTGACCAAACTGGTCGACGCGACCGTCGCCGCGATCGGCGAGGTCGGCTACCAGCGCACCACCGTGCAGGAGATCTGCGGACGGGCCGGGCTGTCCGTCGGCGCGATGTTCCGGCAGTTCGACAGCAGGCTCGACCTCATCGTGCGCACCGCCGAGGTGATCGTCACACGGCAGACCGCCGCCTTCACCGTCGTGATGGAACAGCTTGGGGCCCAGGAGAATCCGCTCGACACCGCCCTGCGCTTCCTGCAGGCGGCCCAGTCCGACAACGTCACCCACGCGCTGCGCGAGATCTACCTCGCGGCCCGCTCCGACGACGAACTGCGCGCCAGGATCGCGCCGACGGTCGAGAGCTACTACGACGGGGTCGTCGCGGCGGTCGAGCGGACCGGGGTGCTCAGCCGGTATCCGCAGCGGCTGCGCGAGCCGCTGTTCTTCATGGCGCTGCACGTGTTCTCGGGGCAGGCGGTCGTCCGCGGCGTGTACCAGCGGCCCGAACTCGATGAGGCGGTCCTCGAGCTGGTCGGGGACATGCTGCGGACCTACGCCGACGCGATCGATCAGTAAGTCGCGCGACAGACAGCGCCGCAAGGCATTAGGATCGGCCGCGTGCACCGAGACTTCGTGATCTTGCCGCCGCCCGCCTCCTGAGCGAGGTGTAGGCGTACTCTTCGTATTCGCCTGGCGGCCAGGCGCGTTCTGACGACGCGCGTGCGTCCCTATGCCACGGCGTTTGTTTCGGCGATGCCGGTTCGATGCTGTTGTCGGACACGGTAACCCCGAGCCGGGCGACGGCCGGCCCCGAAAGGCTCTTCGGCGTTCGTTGTGCACCTCGCTTCCGCGACCCCAACCCTCTCTGTCGCAGGAGCGCGAATCTTCATGTCCATCTCTGTGTCCACGACCGGCCGTTCCGGACTGGTCTACCTCGTCGGCGCCGGAATGCTCTGGGGCACCGGCGGTTTGCTCGGCACCCTGCTCGGCCGTGCCACCGGCTTGTCGCCCATCGCGGTGGCCGCCTGCCGGCTCGCCGTCGGCGGCCTGCTGCTCGTCGCGCTGCTCGCGGCGAGCCGACGGCCTTGGCCGCGAAACCCCTTGGCCTGGCGCAGGATCGGCGCTGTCGCCGCCCTCGCCGCGACCTTCCAGGCGTGCTACTTCGGCGCGGTGTCCGCCTCGTCGGTCAGCGTCGCCACCCTCGTCACCATCGGCGCCTCGCCCGTGGCGGTCGCGGTGCTCGAGCAATTCACCGGCCGCCGCGCCGTCGACCGCATGCGGGCCGCGACGATCGGCCTCGCGCTGTCCGGCCTGGCGCTGCTGGTCGGCGTGCCGACCGATGAGGTGGCCGCGACCGGACTGCTCGTCGGTGCGGCCCTCGCCGTCGGTGCGGCGTGCGCGTTCGCCGCGGTGACCGTGATCAGCGCTCGACCGGTGCCGGGCCTGGATTCGATGACCACGACCGGCCTCGGATTCACCGGCGGCGCCGTGCTGCTCGCCCCGCTGGCCGTGCTCACCGGAGTCACCTTCGAGCCATCCCTCGGCGGCTTCGCCCTGCTCGCGGCCCTGGGCTTGATCCCGACCGCCATCGCCTACACCCTCTATTTCCGCGGCCTCCCCGACGCGGGTCCGGGCACCGCCGCCATCCTCGCCCTCCTCGAACCCCTCACCGGCGCGCTCCTCGCCGCGATCGTCCTCGGGGAGCGCCTGACGCCGCTCGGCCTGCTCGGCGTGGGTCTACTCATTACGGCGCTGCTCCTCACCGGCCGCCGCTCGGCCCGGACATCCTGAGCCACAACCCAATCCACATGGGCGGAGCCGGCCTCGACGCACAGAACGATGCGTGTCGAGGCCGGACCGCGCCTAGTGTGCTCACTGTGGGGAGAACAATGAACGAACTCGATGCCATTCTCGACGGCGATTTCGTCGTCGCCCTCGCCCAGGTGACGCCGCTGCGCGGCGTGGTGCTCGCCCCGGTGAACAGTCTCGGCTGGGACGCCGACTCCCGGACGTTCGCGTTCACCAGCGACTTGGCGGCCTTTCGCAAATTACGCCGGCTGGAACGTAACCCGCGGGTGACCGTCGTCTTCCACGCCCGGGAACACGGCACCGCCCGCGGCGAGGACTTCGTGCTCGTGCAGGGGGAGGCGAGTTTTTCCTGGCACCCGAACCGCGACGAGCTACGTCCGTTCTATCGGCGACCCGGCACCGCGCTGGGACCGGACAACCTGGGCGGGCCGCTGTGGAACTGGTGGCTCGGCCCGTTCTTCTGGGACCGGGTCGTCGTCCGGGTCAAGGCGCACCGCGTCGTCGCGTTCCCCGACCGGTCCTGCTCCGGTTCGGCGGCCGTGTTCGGCCCGCCGGCGCCTTCGCGTCCACCGGAGTCGCAGAAATCTCCCGCGAACGGCACCGGTCCGCGCGTCGCCCTCGGCCGGGTGATCAAAGGCCTGCGCCCGAAGCCGCATCGACTGCTCGGCTGGGTCGGCGCGGACGGCTACCCGATGGTGGTCCCGGTCCGATCCGTCGAGCAGGCGGCCGACCGGCTGACGCTGACCACGCCCGCCGGCCTCGTCCCCGACGGTGCGCGCCGGGCCGGGCTGACCGGGCACGCGTTCACTGCGGGCACGCTCGGACAGAGCCAGGTCGTGCTGACCGGCTGGCTCGAAAACGACGGCGCCACAGTGCGTTACGCGCCGCACACCCGGTTCGCCTACCGGATTCCGCCGAGCCGCTGGCCGTGGCGCATCGTGCTGGGCGCGGCGACCAGGATCGGGCTGGAGCGGGCCAGGCGCGACGGGGTGCCGTCGCTGGCGCCGAGGAGGCTCGGCCGTTCGGTGGCTGAGTGATGGCTAAGCTTCGGTAAGTGATCACTGCCTCCAACCCCGCGGTCTCTACCTGGGCTCCGTTGCGGTCGAGGGTGTATCGCGCGCTGTGGATCGCGCAGTTGGTGTCCAATCTGGGCACCTGGATGCAGACCGTCGGCGCGCAGTGGGTGCTGGTCGACAGACCCAATGCGGCCGTGCTCGTCTCGTTCGTGCAGACCGCCATCACCCTGCCGGTGATGCTGCTCGCCATTCCGTCCGGGGTGATCGCCGACCTGGTCGACCGGCGCAGGCTGCTGCTCGGCGCGCAATCGACGATGGCGGTGCTGGCCGCGGTGCTCGCGGTGTCGACGGCGACCGGGCACACTACCCCGGCCGTCCTGCTCACCCTGCTGTTCCTCATCGGCTGCGGGCAGGCGCTCACCGGGCCCGCCTGGCAGGCGATTCAACCGGAACTCGTGCCGCGCGAACAGATTCCGTCGGCGGCGGCGCTGGGCAGCATGAGCATCAATATCGGCCGCGCGGTGGGGCCCGCGCTCGCGGGCGTGCTGGTCTCGCTGTCCGGGCCGACGCTGGTGTTCGTGCTCAACGCGGTGTCGTTCGGCGGCATCGTGGCGGTGCTGACGGTGTGGCGCAGGCCCGCCGCGGATCGGCAGCTGCCGAGCGAACGCCCGCTGGCGGCGTTGCAGGCGGGGACGAGGTTCATCAAGGCGGCGCCCGCGATCCGGCGGGTACTGCTGCGCTCGATCCTGTTCATCGCGCCGGCCAGCGCGGTGTGGGCGCTGCTTCCGGTGATCGCGCGCGACGAACTCGGGCTGTCCTCGTCCGGCTACGGACTGATGCTGGCCGCGCTGGGCATCGGTGCGGTGCTCGGGGCCGTCGGCCTGTCCCGCCTGCGCACCCTGCTGACGCCGACGCAGCGGTTGAGCACGGCCGCGGTGCTGTTCGGACTCGCGTCGGCGGCCACCGCGGTGCTGCACGTCGTGCCGATCGTGCTGGTGATGCTGGTCTTCGCCGGTTTCGCCTGGCTGCTGGCGATGTCGACGATGAACTCGACCATGCAGTTGCTGCTGCCCGCGTGGGTGCGGGCGCGCGGGTTGTCGGTCTATCTGCTGGTGTTCATGGGCGGGCAGGCGCTCGGCTCGGTGCTGTGGGGCGTGGTCGCCGGCGCCGCCGGGCCGGTGTTCGCGCTGCTGGCCGCGGCGGTGCTGCTCGGGCTCTGCGCGCTGAGCACGGTGTGGCTGCCGATCAGCCACAACGCGGAGAACCTCGACCAGACGCCCTCGGCGTTCTGGCCGGAGCCGCAGCTGGTGGTCGAGCCCGACCCCACCGACGGACCGGTCATGGTCCTGCGCACCTACGACGTCCCCGCCGAGAACCTCGACGAGTTCCGCACCGCGATGGCCTTCGTCGGCCGGTCCAGGCAGCGCACCGGCGCCATGGAGTGGCGGCTCTACCGCGACGTCGGCGTCGTCGACCGCTACGTAGAAGCCTTCGTCGTCCGCTCCTGGGCCGAACACATGCACCAACACCAGGTCAGGCTCACCGCCCAGGACCAACTCAGAGAACAGGAAGCGTCGAAATACACCATCGGTGACGACCGCATCACCCACCTCGTCGCCATCTACCCCCGTTAAGCG
>NZ_BAGH01000243.1 GCF_000308715.1 Nocardia tenerifensis NBRC 101015 | reverse complement strand
CACTCGCTCTCCGGGCACGCACTCACTTTCGGGCCTTAGAGAGGGTGCGTGCTCCAAGAGCGGGTGCAAGGTCCGCATTCGCTGTTGGGCGAGCATTCGCTGTTGGACGCGCTCGCTGTCCGGGCATGCACTCGTTTTCGGGGCGCGCACTCGCTTTCGGGTTCTAGAGGGTGCGTGCCCCTACGAGAGGGTGCAAAGTCCGCGTCTTGTTGAGGGCGCGCTCGCTGTCGGAGGCGCGCTCATTGTCGGGGCTAGCACTCGCTCTCGGGGCACGCACCCGCTTTCGGGCTCTAGAGAGGGTGCGTCTCCCTAGAGAGGGTGCGCAGTCCGCGTCTTGTGAAGGCGTGAGGAAGCAGACTGGTTGGTTGGTGACGGGGTGGTTACGGTAGGGGGTGGGGCCTCGAGGGGCCGCATGGGAAATGGATGTTTACGGCGACCCGGGCGCCTGCCGACAGATGTCCAGCTCACAACGGACAGGTGCATGTCGGTGCGGGGACGGGCGGGCACTACTGTTACTAGACATCGGAATGATCCGCTTGAAAGCTGAGGAGCGATAACGTGACTGTCCGGGTAGGCATCAACGGCTTCGGTCGTATCGGACGTAACTTCTTCCGGGCGGTGGAGGCGCAGAAGGCGCTGGGCACCACCGACATCGAGATCGTCGCGGTCAACGACCTCACCGACAACGCGACTCTCGCGACCCTGCTCAAGTACGACTCGATCCTCGGCCGCCTGCCGCAGGACGTCTCGCTCGACGGCGACGACACCATCGTCGTCGGCGACCAGCGGATCAAGGCGCTGGCCATCAAGGAGGGCCCGTCGGCGCTGCCGTGGGGCGACCTCGGCGTCGACGTGGTGGTCGAGTCCACCGGCATCTTCACCGATGCCACCAAGGCGAAGGGCCACCTCGCCGCGGGCGCCAAGAAGGTCATCATCTCCGCGCCGGCCAAGGGCGAGGACCTGACCGTCGTCATGGGCGTCAACGACGACAAGTACGACGGCAGCCAGAACATCATCTCCAATGCCTCGTGCACCACCAACTGCCTCGGCCCGCTGGCCAAGGTGCTCAACGACAGCTTCGGCATCGAGCGTGGTCTGATGACCACCATCCACGCGTACACGCAGGACCAGAACCTGCAGGACGGCCCGCACAGCGACCTGCGCCGCGCCCGCGCCGCCGCGCTGAACATCGTGCCGACCGGCACCGGCGCGGCCAAGGCCATCGGCCTGGTGCTCCCCGAACTGCAGGGCAAGCTCGACGGCTACGCGCTGCGCGTGCCGGTCCCGACGGGCTCGGTCACCGACCTCACCGTCACCCTGCGCAAGTCGGCCTCGATCGACGACATCAACGCCGCCTACAAGGCCGCCGCCGAGGGACCGCTGAAGGGCATCCTGAAGTACAACGTCGACCCGATCGTGTCGAGCGACATCGTCACCGACCCGCACTCCTGCATCTACGACGCGCCGCTGATCAAGGTCATCGACGATCAGGTGAAGGTGGTCGGCTGGTACGACAACGAGTGGGGCTACTCCAACCGTGTCGCCGACCTCATCGGCCTCGTCGGCAAGTCGCTCTGAGGCCATGGCAGTCAAGACTCTCGACGATCTGCTGAGCGAGGGTGTCGAAGGTCGGGGCGTGCTCGTGCGCTCCGACCTGAACGTCCCCCTCGACGACGGCGGCAAGATCACCGATCCCGGCCGGATCATCGCGTCGGTGCCGACCCTGAAGGCGCTGGTCGAGGCCGGCGCGAAGGTGGTCGTCACCGCGCATCTCGGCAGGCCGAAGGGCGCGCCGGACGCCAAGCTCTCGCTGGCTCCGGTCGCCGCGCGGCTCGCCGAGGAGCTGGGCCGCAACGTCCAGCTCGCCGGTGACGTGGTCGGCGGGGACGCGCTCGCGCGCTCCGAGGGCCTGACCGACGGCGACGTGCTGCTGCTGGAGAACATCCGCTTCGATCCGCGCGAGACCAGCAAGGACGACGCGGAGCGGGGCAAGCTGGCCGCCGCGCTGGTCGAATTGGTCGGCGAGGACGGCGCTTTCGTCTCCGACGGCTTCGGCGTGGTGCACCGCAAGCAGGCATCGGTCTACGACGTGGCGAAGCTGCTGCCGCACTACGCGGGCAAGCTGGTCGCCGCCGAGGTCGACGTGCTCGCCAAGCTGACGCAGGACACCGAGCGGCCGTACGCGGTCGTGCTCGGCGGCTCCAAGGTCTCCGACAAGCTCGCGGTCATCGAGGCGCTCGCGCCGAAGGTCGACACGCTGGTGATCGGCGGCGGCATGTGCTTCACCTTCCTTGCCGCACAGGGCCTTTCGGTGGGCAGCTCGCTGCTGCAGGAGGAGATGGTGGAGACCTGCAAGGGTCTGCTCGAGCGGTACGCCGACGTCATCCACCTGCCGCGCGACATCGTGGTGGCGAGCAAGTTCGCCGCCGACGCGGACTCGAAAGTCGTTCCGGTGAACGAGATTCCGGACGGCTGGATGGGCCTGGACATCGGGCCGGAGTCGACCGATCGATTCGCGGCGCTGCTGACCGAGGCGAAGACGGTGTTCTGGAACGGCCCGATGGGCGTGTTCGAGTTCGACAACTTCGCGGCCGGCACTCGGGGCGTGGCCGAGGCCATCGTCACGGCGACCGGCAAGGGCGCGTTCACCGTCGTCGGCGGCGGCGACTCGGCTGCGGCCGTGCGGGCGCTCGGGCTGCCCGAGGACGGTTTATCGCACATCTCCACCGGCGGCGGCGCGTCACTGGAATACCTGGAGGGCAAGGAACTTCCGGGCATCGCGGTACTGGAAGATTGAGGAGTGCGACGGCTGTGACGAAGTCCTTTGCCAGGAAACCGCTCATCGCGGGCAACTGGAAGCTGAACCTCAATCACCTCGAGGCCATCGCCCTGGTGCAGAAGATCGCGTTCGCCCTGCCGGAGAAGTACTTCGCCAAGGTGGACGTCGCGGTGCTGCCGCCGTTCACCGACCTGCGCAGTGTGCAGACGCTGGTGGAGGGCGACAAGCTGCTGATCACCTATGGCGCGCAAGACGTTTCGATGCACGAGTCGGGCGCGTACACCGGTGAGATCAGCGGCGCGATGCTGGCCAAGCTCGGCTGCACGTTCGTCGCGGTGGGCCATTCGGAGCGGCGTCAGTACCACCACGAGGACGACGCCACCGTGCTCGCCAAGGCCAAGCAGGCGTTGAAGCACGGGCTCACCCCGATCGTCTGCATCGGTGAGGGCCTGAACGTCCGCGAGGCGAAGACGCACGTCGAGTACAACCTCGAGCAGCTGCGCGGTTCGCTGAAAGGCCTGACGGCGGAGGAGATCTCGAAGGTCGTCATCGCCTACGAGCCGGTCTGGGCCATCGGCACCGGCAAGGTCGCGACCCCCGCCGACGCGCAGGAGGTCTGCGGCGCGATCCGGGCTGAGCTGGCCGCGCTGGCCTCCCCGGAGGTCGCCGCGGGCGTGCGCGTGCTCTACGGCGGCTCGGTCAACGCCAAGAACGTCGGCGAGCTGGTCGGCCAGGCCGATATCGACGGTGCGCTGGTCGGCGGCGCCTCGCTGAAGGGTGACGAGTTCGCCACCCTCTCCGCGATCGCCGCGGGCGGCCCACTGCCGTAACCGATTTCGCGAACGAGGGGCCGGGCACCGCGTCAGCGGGCCCGGCCCCTCGTACGTCACGGCCGAATACGCTGTGCCCCATGGAGTCCGAGCGAGCCGAGTTCATCGCCGCTCTGCCACGCAAGCGAATGGCCGCCGGCGCCTTGTTCGTCGACGAGGCGGACCGGGTGTTGGCTGGTCGAGCCGACCTACAAGGACCATTGGGAACTGCTTGGCGGCGTGGTGGAGGCCGACGAGTCGCCCTACGCCGCCGTGGTCCGCGAGGTCCTCGAGGAGCTGAGCCTCGCGGCACCCATCGGACGGCTACTGGTGGTGGACTGGGTACCGCCCGGCCGCCACCCCAGCGACGGGGTGATGCTGGTCTACGACGGCGGCACGCTGCACCCCGACCAAACCGCAGCGATATCCCTTCCAGCGCAAGAGCTTCGGAGCTGGGCATGGTGCGACCACGCGGCGGCGGAGCGGCGTTTGACCGGTGTGCTGGCGCGGCGGGTAGCGGCGGCGAGCCGAGCGCGGACCGAGGGGACGACGGCCTACCTGGAGGACGGGTACATCGTCGGCTGAGCCGTTGGATTGCTGGCCGCCATGCCGTTGGGCCGGCGGGCAATTGAGTCGCTGGGGCGGCTGGGCCTTTGGGCTATTGGGCCGCCTAGCTATTGAGCTGTTGGGCGGCTGAGCTATTGAGCCGCTGAGCCGCGAGGTGCCGAGCCGCTGCGTCGCTGAGGTGCTCAGCTGCTGACCTGCTGGACCGCGAGCCGTTGACCT
>NZ_BAGH01000244.1 GCF_000308715.1 Nocardia tenerifensis NBRC 101015 | reverse complement strand
CGCACTCCCGTTCTACGAGCGCTTCGGCTTCATCCAGCAGCCCGAGCTCCCCATCGACCACGGCCCGGTCGTCTACCCGATGCTGCTCCCGCGCTGACGCAAGCCCGCCTGCCACCGCGCCGACGCGACTCCGCCTGCTGCCGCGCCGCGTTGACGCGAGCCCGCCTGCTACCGCGCCGACGCGACTCCGCCTGCTACCGAATCCCAAGGGACACGTGCCATATTCGGCCTCACCGAGTGTCGCTGCGCACCGCTCCCGCGTGTGGCCGATCGGCACCGCCGACCTAACCGTCACCGTCGCGGCGCGAATTTCAGCCCGGCCCGCCGAGATCAGCGTGTGTCGCCGAGCACCGCACCTTCGCGACGAGGATCGGCCCCGCCGATCCAACCGTCACCGTCGCGGCGCAGCGCGCTGAGACCGCTGGACTGCGGCGCTACCGAGACCTGGTGGCCCAACTCGCGTAGGCGGGTGATGAGCGGATCGTTGTTGCCGTTGTCGGCGGTGTTGATGCTCGGGTGTTCGCCGCCGAGGCCGGTGGCGGGCGCGTTGCCCGCGCCGAAGGACAGCGACGACACGGCCTGCTGCGGATCGAGGCCCCAATCGAGCATGCCGATCAGGGTTTTCACGACGAACTGGATGATCACCGAGCCGCCGGGGGAGCCGGCGATGTGGGTGAGCTGGCCGCGCGAACCGTCGGCGGCCTTGTCGAAGACGAGGGTCGGGGCCATCGAGCTGCGCGGGCGCTTGTTGGGCTGGACGCGGTTGGCCACGGGCGCGCCGTCGGTGCCGAGCGGGTCGGCGGAGAAGTCGGTGAGCTGGTTGTTCAGCACGAAGCCGTCGACGACGTGGAATGAGCCGAACGCGGACTCCACCGTCGTGGTCATGGCGGCCGCGTTGCCGTACTTGTCCACCACCGAGATGTGGCTGGTGCCGTGCTCGGGCGGCTGCGGGCCGACGCCGAGCGGGACGGGGCCGAAGTCACCGGGCTGGGCCGTACCCATGCTGTGGCCGCGGTCGATCAGCCCGGCGCGCTGCTTCAGATAGTCCTTGTTCAGCAGGGTCTGCGGTGAATTGCCGGGCAGCGGAATGAAATCCGAGTCGGCCACGTACTTGTTGCGGTCGGCGTAGGCGAGGCGCTCGGCCTCGGAGATGAGGTGCACCGCGTCGGCCTTGGGCTTGCCGCCGTTGCGCGCGTCGGCCTCGGACCCGAGGTTATCCGGGGGCAACGCGGCGAGGTCGAAGTTCTCCAGGATGCCGAGGGTTGCGGCGACCGTGCTCCCGCCGGAGGACGGGTTCGGCATGCCGCAGATCTCGTGCGTGCGGTAGCTCGTGCACAGCGCGGTGCGCTTCTTGGCCTGGTAGTTCGCCAGGTCGGCGGTGGTGATGAGGCTGGGGGTGCGGCCGCCGGAGGTGGTGGTGGCCGCGTCGACGATGTCGCGGGCGATGGCGCCGGTGTAGAAGGCGTCGGCCCCGCCGGAGGCGATGGCGCTCAAGGTCTTCGACATCGCCGGGTTGGTCAGGACGGCGTCGGCGGCCTTGGCGGTGCCGTCGGGGTTCAGGAAGTAGGCTTTCGCGGACTCGTCGAGCGCGAGGTCCTTGGCCGATTCGGCGATCTGCCCGGCGAACCGGGGGCTGATCGGGAAGCCGCGGTCGGCGAGCTGGATGGCGGGGTCGAACAGCTCGCGCCAGCCGGTCTTGCCGTGGTCGCGGTGCGCCATCTCCAGCATTCGCAGCACGCCGGGCACGCCGATGGATCGGCCGCTGGCCCGCGTGTTCGGCTTCGGCTGGGTGCGGTCGACGTCGTCGACCCAGCGCAGGTAGTTCTCCGTGGCCGCGGCGGGCGCGACCTCGCGGCCGTCGTAGGCGTCGACTGTTTTGGCGGCGGCGTCGTAATACATCAGGAAGGAACCGCCGCCGATGCCGGAGGCCTGCGGCTCGACCAGGCCGAGCACCGCCTGCGCGGCGATCAGCGCGTCGGCCGCGGTGCCGCCGTCGCGCAGCACCGCACACGCGGCCTTGGTCGAGACCGGGTTGGCCGTCGACACCGCGAAGGTCTTGGTGCGCACCGGCGTCATGCCCGACCGGTATCCGGTGGCGATCTCCGGGTTGGTGCTGATGTCCTGCGTCCTGCCACCCGGGGCGCCCGCCGAGGTCGCCGCCACCGGCGTTCCGTTCGGCGCGGTCTCGCAGACACCGCCGGCCTTGTCCTCGTCGGACGAACAGGCCGTGACCGTTCCGAGGGCGAGCAGCATCGCCGCCGCAACACCCGTCCACGTTCCTCGCGCACGCCTCATGGGGGGACTCTAACGCCCGGCACCGACAGGCGGGGAGGGTTTGTCGTACCAACGCGCTTGCGCGCCAGGCGCTTATCGCCCGGGTCCGACCGGTCTCACATCCTCGGCGACCCACGTGGCCTGCGACGATCTAGGGCACCGCGGGCGGCGTCGGTAGGCTGATCCGGTGACCATCGAGGCGGTGCTCTTCGACTATTCCGGGACCTTGTTTCGACTGGAGGAGGACGAATCGTGGGGTGATCAACTCGTCGCGGCCGACGGCCGACCCTTCGACGTGCACGAAAAGGCCGAGATCCTGCGCAGGATGACCGCTCCGGTCGAGCAAATAGTGCGATTCGGCCCGGACGGACAGTACGCCTGGGACAACCGCGACCTCGACCCGAAGCTGCACCGGCGGGCCTACCTCGAGGTCCTGCGCAAGTCCGGCGTGCCGACCGACGAGCAGGCGGAGGTTCTCTACGGCCGCCTCATCGACCCGATGGCCTGGACCCCATACCCCGACGTCGACGAGGTTCTGACATCCCTTGCGGCCCAAGGCCTTCAGATCGCCGTGGTGAGCAATATCGCCTTCGACATCCGCCCGGCCTTCGCCGCCAGGAACTGGGACCGATACATCGACGCCTTCGCCCTCTCCTTCGAGGTCGGCGCGATGAAACCCGACCCTCGCATCTTCGCGGCCACCTTGGACAAGCTCGGCGTCGACCCGGCGGCGGCCCTGATGGTCGGCGACAGCGCCGAGGCCGATGGCGGCGCCACCGCCCTCGGCTGCCGATTTGCCCTGGTCGATCCGCTGCCGACCGCCGAGCGTCGCTCCGGTCTATTGGACGCGTTGCGCGACAACGGGATTCCGCGCGACCGGTGACCTACCGCCGCTGAGCAGCGGTGTCGCGCGTCAGGGTTGTCCGACTCTGTTCGGTCCTCTACCGTTCTGCCAACGCGTCCGTTGACCCGGGTCGCGGGTGATCGGAAAGTGGGGGCGCGATGAGCGCGGACTCTTCGGAGGAAGATTTAGCCGTCGCCGAGCGGTTGTGGGCGCTCAGTACGCTGCCCGAACCGGCGAGGGAAGCGCGGGAGGCCGCGTGGGGACTGGCGGGGTTCGGCCTGGCCTACGTGGTGATCATGGGCGTCACGCTCGGGGGCGAGGCCGCCGGGGGCGCGGCGATCCAGTTCCTGTTCAGCTGGCTGCTCGGCCTCGTCGTCTGCGCCTTCGCCCACGGCGCGAGCGCGGTCCGGGTGCTGGCCATCGTCTTCGCGGTGGCGCAGGCCGTGGTCGGCTGGCAGACCCATCCGCACGCCGTGCCGTTCGGCCACTGGATAGTCGCGGTGCTCTACTCGCTCGGCGCGGCGACGGCCGTCGTCTACCAGCTGACGCGCGCCGAAGCCAAGACGTGGTTCGACGTCGACCCGCGCTGAACCTCTTGGCGCGCACGATGTTTCGGCGATAGCCCCGGGGAACGTTCCGACTGGAACACCCCTCGCGCGCCGAACCGGGCGCGGCGGACGAATCTGTCGGACCCGCTCGATAGGCTTGACGGGTGGCAGATCCAGCGACGTACCGGCCCAAGCCGGGCACGATTCCCGTCGAACCAGGGGTGTACAAGTTTCGGGACGCGCACCGGCAGGTCATCTACGTCGGTAAGGCGAAGAGCCTGCGCAGCCGGCTGAACTCGTACTTCGCCGACGTCGCCTCGCTGCACCCGCGCACGAGGCAGATGGTCACCACGGCGGCGAGCGTCGAGTGGACGGTGGTCTCCACCGAGGTAGAGGCGCTGCAGCTCGAGTACAACTGGATCAAGGAGTTCGATCCGCGCTTCAACGTCCGCTACCGCGACGACAAGTCGTACCCGGTGCTCGCGGTGACGTTGAACGAGGAGTTCCCGCGCCTGTTCGTCTACCGCGGCGCCCGCAAGAAGGGCGTGCGGTACTTCGGCCCCTACGCCCACGCCTGGGCCATCCGGGAGACCCTGGATCTGCTCCTGCGCGTGTTCCCCGCGCGCACCTGCTCCAACGGAGTCTTCAAGCGGCACAACCAGATCGGCCGTCCCTGCCTGCTCGGCTACATCGACAAGTGCTCGGCGCCGTGCATCGGCCGGGTCAGCGCCGAGGAGCACCGCCGGATCGTCGAGGACTTCTGCGACTTCCTGGCCGGGCGCACCGACCGCATGGTCCGTCAGCTCGAGCGCCGCATGCAGGAGGCCGCCGAGGATCTGGACTTCGAGAACGCCGCGCGACTGCGCGACGACGTGCAGGCCCTGCGCCGCGCGCTGGAGAAGCAGGCCGTCGTGCTCGGCACCGGCACCGACGCCGACGTGATCGCCTTCGCCACCGACGAGCTGGAGGCGGCGGTGCAGATCTTCCACGTCCGCGACGGCCGGGTCCGCGGCCAGCGCGGCTGGGTGGTGGACAAGTCCGGCGACGCCCTCGACATGGAGCGGCCGAGCCCCGAGGACGCCGCGCCCGAGGCGGGCGGCGAACTGGCCGTGCTGGTCGAGCAGTTCCTCACCCAGTTCTACGGCGAGCAGGTCTCGGTCGCCGAACTCGGCGAGGCCGAGCAGCCCGCCACCGTGGTGCCGCGCGAGGTGCTGGTGCCCGTCCTGCCCGCCGACGCCGAGCAGATCCAGGAGTGGCTGTCGAACCTGCGCGGCTCGGCCGTGCAGTTGCGGGTGCCGCAGCGCGGCGACAAGAAGGCCCTCGCCGAGACCGTGCAGCGCAACGCGATGGAGGCGCTACAGCAGCACAAGCTCAAGCGCGCGGGCGACCTCACCTCGAGATCGGCTGCGCTGCAAGCCATTCAGGACGCGCTCGAACTCGACAGCGCCCCGTTGCGGATCGAGTGCGTCGACATCAGCCACGTGCAGGGCACCGACGTGGTCGCCTCGCTCGTGGTGTTCGAGGACGGACTGGCGCGCAAGTCCGAGTACCGCCACTTCGCCATCAAGGAGGCCGCGGGCGAGGGCCGCTCGGACGACGTCGGCAGCATCAGGGAGGTGACCAGGCGGCGCTTCTACAAGCTCCAGAAGGAGCGCGAGCTGATGGCCAGCGAGGACTTGGCGGCCGAAACCACCGACGACACAGGCGAACACGTCTCCCGCCCCGGCATCGACCCGCAAACCGGTCGCCCGCGCAAGTTCTCCTACCCGCCCAACCTCTACGTCGTCGACGGCGGCGCGCCCCAGGTCGCGGCCGCCGCCGAGGTGCTCGACGAGCTGGGCATCACCGACGTCGCGGTGATCGGCTTGGCCAAGCGGCTGGAGGAGGTGTGGGTGCCGGGGGAGAGCGATCCGGTGATCATGCCGCGCAACAGCGAGGCGCTATTCCTGCTGCAACGCGTCCGCGACGAGGCGCACCGGTTCGCCATCACCTTCCACCGCAGCAAACGCTCGCGGCGGATGACCGCGTCCGCGCTGGACTCGGTGCCCGGCCTCGGCGCGGCGCGCCGGACCGCGCTGGTCACGCATTTCGGTTCCGTCGCGAAGCTGAAAGAGGCCACGGTGGAGCAGATCACCGAGGTCCCCGGCATCGGGCTGGCAACCGCCAAGGCTGTGCTGGCGGCGCTGCAGGATGGCTGAGAAACCGCGGAATCAACGGCTTTCGCGCCTTCCCCCTATATCCTCGGTACCGTTCCAGCAGTTGTTTGTGAACGGTCCACGTGCACCAGGGAAGGTGATCGCGCATGTCTGCGCCCTACGCAGGGACCGGTGCGGGATGATTCGAGAGGTACCCGAGAGACGGATCCGGTAGGACATGACACGCGTCGAATCGAACAGCACTGCGGGCAATCCGCGACAGACCGAGGGGCGGGCCGGCCCCTTGAGCGCTGTCGCGGCGGCGAACCCGCAGGTCGAGGTCGTCATCGTGACCGGGCTATCCGGCGCGGGCCGCGGCACCGCCGCCCGCGTCCTCGAGGATCTCGGCTGGTACGTCGCCGACAACCTCCCGCCCGAACTCATCGGCCGCATGGTCGAGCTCGGCGCCTCCGCCGAGCCGCCGATCCGCAGCTTGGCCCTGGTGATGGACGTGCGCAGCCGGTTCTTCACCGGTGACCTCTCGGTCGTCACCGAGCAACTGCGCAAACTCGGCATCCAAACGCGGGTGCTGTTTCTCGAAGCCTCCGATGACGTGCTGATCCGGCGCTTCGGCTTCGCCCGGCGCCGCCACCCGCTGCAGAGCGAGAGCAAGGACGGCACCCTCTCGGCGGGCATCGCCGCCGAGCGCGTCCGGCTCTCACCCGTGCGCACCGCCGCGGACCTGGTCATCGACACCACCGAACTGTCCATCCACCAGCTGCACCGCAAGCTGGAGGAGGCCTTCGGCGGCGGCGCACCGAGCGCGCTGCAGCTGACCGTGCAATCCTTCGGCTTCAAACACGGGGTTCCACTGGACGCCGACATGGTGTTGGATGTGCGTTTTCTACCTAATCCACATTGGATACCGGAATTGCGGGAACACACTGGTCAGGAATCAGTGGTGAGCGAGTACGTGCTGTCGCGCCCCGGCGCCGACGATTACCTGCGCACCTGCCACCACCTGGTCGATCTGACGATGAACGGTTACCGCCAAGAGGGGAAGCGATACATGACGGTGGCAGTGGGCTGCACCGGAGGCAAGCACCGCAGCGTGGCGATAGCCGAGGCCCTCGGCGAACTGATGAGCGAGGTCACCGGTGTGACCGAGGGGGCCGCCGACGTGGTCCGGGTCGTGCATCGGGATCTGGGGCGCGAATGAGTGGGCGCGGTGAGCCGAGGGTCAGCGAGGCGAAGGCATGAGCGGGTGGGAATCCGAGCCCAGCATCGTCGCGCTGGGTGGCGGGCACGGTCTGTACGCGACATTGACCGCCGTCCGACGGCTGACCAGGAAGATCTGCGCGGTCGTCACCGTCGCGGACGACGGCGGCTCGTCGGGCCGGCTACGCGCCGAACTAGGCGTGCTACCGCCCGGTGACCTACGAATGGCGTTGGCTGCGTTGGCCGCCGACTCCGACGGCGTCTGGACCCGGACCGTGCAGCACCGCTTCGGCGGCACCGGCGCGCTCGCCGGCCACTCGGTCGGCAACCTCATCCTGGCCGGTCTGACCGAGGTGCTCGGCGACCCCGTCGCCGCGCTGGACGAGGTCGCGAAGCTGTTGCGCATCACCGGACGGGTGCTGCCCATGTCGCCCATCGCGCTCGACATCGAGGCGGATGTGGCTGGGCTGGAAGCGGATCCGCGCGTCAGTCGCTGCATCCGCGGTCAGGTCGCCATCGCTACGACGCCCGGCAAGGTCCGGCGGGTGCGGCTGATCCCGTCCGACCCGCCCGCGGGCCAGGAGGCCACTTCGGCCATCGAACACGCCGACGTGGTCGTTCTCGGACCAGGATCCTGGTTCACCAGCGTCATCCCCCATGTGCTCGTCCCCGAACTACGAGAGGCGCTGGTGTACACCCGAGCCAGAAAAGTTCTCGTGCTGAATCTCGCCGCGGAGCCCGGCGAGACGGCGGGTTTCTCCGCCGAACGGCACCTGCATGTATTGTCCCAGCACGCACCGGATTTCGCGGTCGATGAGGTTCTGGTCGATTCCGGGTCGGTGCCGGAGGGTCGCGAAAGAGAACATGTGGCGAGAGCTGCCGAACAGTTGCGCGCACGGGTAACCTTCTCCGATGTCGCCGAGGCGGGGACGGACCGGCATCACCCCGGAAAGCTCGCCGCCGCACTGGATCAACTGATCCGGCAACCTCGGCCGCAAATGGCAGGGCTTCGAGTCGAGGGACGGCACATGGGTCAGGATGTGCGTTCCGGGTTGGGTGGAAAGGAGCGCGTCTCGTGGCGATGACAGCCGATGTGAAAGACGAGCTGAGCAGGCTCACGGTGTCGCAAGTCAGTTCCCGCAAGGCGGAACTGTCCGCGTTGCTGCGCTTCGCGGGCGGCCTGCACATCGTCGGCGGGCGGGTGATCGTCGAGGCCGAGGTGGACATGGGCTCCATCGCGCGCAGGCTGCGCCGGGAGATCTTCGAGCTATACGGCTACGGCTCCGACGTGCACGTGCTCGGCGCGGGCGGGTTACGCAAGACCTCCCGCTACGTGGTGCGCGTGTCCAAGGAGGGCGAGGCGCTGGCCCGGCAGACCGGTCTGCTCGACGTGCGCGGCCGACCGGTGCGCGGCTTGCCCGCCCAGGTGGTCGGCGGCAGCATCGCCGACGCCGAAGCCGCTTGGCGCGGAGCGTTTCTCGCGCACGGCTCGCTCACCGAACCGGGTCGCTCCTCCGCGCTGGAGGTCAGCTGCCCGGGTCCGGAGGCGGCGCTCGCGCTCGTCGGCGCGGCGCGCAGGCTCGGCATCACCGCCAAGGCACGCGAGGTGCGCGGCACCGACCGCGTCGTGGTGCGCGACGGCGAGGCCATCGGCGCGCTGCTCACCAGGATGGGTGCGCACGGCACCCGCATCGTCTGGGAGGAGCGCAGGCTGCGCCGCGAGGTGCGAGCCACCGCGAACCGGCTGGCCAACTTCGACGACGCGAACCTGCGCCGCTCGGCCCGCGCCGCCGTCGCCGCGGCCGCCAGGGTGGAGCGCGCGCTCGAGATCCTCAGCGACGACGTGCCCGACCATCTCGCCGCCGCAGGCAAACTGCGCGTGCAGCACCGTCAGGCGTCACTCGAGGAACTCGGCCAGCTCGCCGACCCGCCGATGACGAAAGACGCTGTGGCAGGCCGCATTCGACGATTGCTGTCGATGGCGGACCGGCGCGCGAAGGAACTCGGCATCCCCGACACCGAGTCCGCCGTCACCGCGGAACTCCTGGACGAGGCCTGACGGAGGTTCGGTCCGGGACCTCCGCTGGGCGTGAGGGAGGTGCCGGTCGGGTCGGTCGGGTCGTCCGTCGGTGGGCTGGAGGTGTCGGTCGGTTCGGCCAGGTCGCCCGTCGGTGGGCTGGAGGTGTCGGTCGGTTCGGCCAGGTCGCCCGTCGGTGGACTGGAGGTGTCGGTCGGTTCGGCGGGGACGCCCGCCCCATCCTGGCGGAGGCGTCGGTCGGTTCGCGCGCTGGTGTGCTGGCGGCATGGACCGGTTCGGCCGGAAAGCGCGCCGGCGTGGCAGAGGCGTCGGCCGGTTCCGCCGAGACGGGCGCCCACCAGCGTGATGGACGCACCGGCCGGGTCGGCCGGCATGTCCGCTGGCATCACGTCCGGCACGTCAGATCCGCACTCGCTCTCGGGCACACACTCGCTGTCGGCCACGCACTCGCTGTCAGGATGCACTCGCTCTCGGGCACGCACTCACTCTCGGGCCCTAGAGAGGGTGCGTGCTCCGAGAGGGTGCAAAGTCCGCGTCTTGTTGAGGGCGCGCTCGCTGTCGGCCACGCACTCGCTTTCGGGGAATGCTCGCTGTCGGAGCACGCACCCGCTTTCGGAGCACGCACTCGCTCTCGGGGCACGCACTCACTTTCGGGCCCTAGAGAGGGTGCGTGCCCCTAGAGAGGGTGCAAAGTCCGCATTCGCTGTTGGGCGCGCGCTCCCTGTCGGGCGCGCACTCGTTTTCGGGGCACGCTCGCTGTCGGCGCATGCACTCGC
>NZ_BAGH01000245.1 GCF_000308715.1 Nocardia tenerifensis NBRC 101015 | reverse complement strand
GAACCCGCCGAGCACCGCGCCGAACTCGTGCGCAAGTCCGTGCACGGCCTGCCCGTCGACGTACACGTCACCGACGGCCGCGCCAGTGGACTGACCCCCGGCTACGACCGCATCCTGGTCGACGCCCCGTGCACCGGCCTCGGCGCGCTGCGCCGCCGCCCCGAGGCCCGCTGGCGCCGCACCCCCGCCGACGTCGCCGAACTGGTCACTCTCCAGCGCGAATTGCTCTCTGCCGCATGGGATCTGCTGCGCCCCGGCGGAGTCCTGCTGTACTCCACCTGCTCACCCCACCTTTCGGAGACAGTGGTCGTAGTGGCAGACGCCGTCCGCCGCACCGGCGCCGAACAACTCGACACCCGCCCCCTCCTCCCCGGCGTCACCGACCTGGGCGACGGCCCCACCGCCCAACTCTGGCCCCACCGCCACGGCACCGACGCCATGTTCATGTCCGCCCTCCGCAAACCCGCCTAGCGCCGACCGGGAATCGGCGGCGGTGCTCTCCCCTGAACACCGCCGCCAAGCCCTACTCCCGCAGCGAAACAGATCCACCTGCTGAGGCACGCCGCCACTGCGCGCCCGCGCGCCAAGATCAGCAGAGTCATATGGTTGCTGGTGAAGATCGTTTAGCCACCATATGACTCTGCTCGATCCTCACCGACCCAACTGCGGGCCCTCAGCAGGTATGCGAGCTCCGCCGCGGTCTCGATGGCCGTACCCTTTGCCGGAATCTGCATCGTCTCGAGGTGTCCGGAGTGGGTGCGCATCCATGGAGGAGTGCGGCCGAATCGCTGCACCTTTAACTGGGATCACACCGTCTCCAGCGTCTGGAGTGTCGTGGATCCGTGGGAGGAGTGCGCCGAATCGACGCACTGTTTGCTGGGATTTGCACTGTCTCCAGGTGTCTGGAGTGGGTGCGAATCGTGGAAGGAGTGCGTCAATCGCCGCACCCGCAACGCGCGCTCATTACCGCAGCACGTTCGACGGACGTGGGTGCCATCGAATTGCCCACACTGCGGGATGAGGCGGTTGCGGGGTGAGAACGGCGTCTTGTGGAGAAGCCGTTGCTGACCTCCGGATCCGCCTTCCTGCTCGCCGCCGCACTACGACGGCCACGAGTTCCTCCTGATCGACCTGGATCGCGTTGCCGGGCAACACGTTCGCCAACCCGACGACGCATGGTGGCTCACCGCTCACCGCTCACCGCTCACCGCCCACCGCTCACCGCCCACCGCGCGAGCGGCAGGCGGGAGCTCCCGGCGAACCGAATCGGCTACTCCCGACTCGATTGTTCCCTAAGCCTCGCAAGGGTTTTCGCGAGAATACGCGACACATGCATCTGCGAAATCCCCATCTGCTGCGCGATCTGCGTCTGCGTCATCGACTCGAAGAAGCGCATGGTGAGGATGCGTCGCTCCCGCTCGGGCAGCCCGGCCAGCAGCGGCCGGATCGCGACATACTCTTCGACGCGGTCGAATTGGGACTCCTCCTCGCCGAGGGTGTCGAGCAGCGAGGCGTCGGTGTCGCGGCCGAGGGTGGCGGCGTCGATGGAGCTGGGCTGGTAGGCGTTGCCGGCGATGACGGCCTGGGTCACCTCGTCGGGATCCACGTCGAGTTCGGCGGCGATCTCTTTGGCGGTCGGCGACCGGCCGAGCCGCTGAGAGAGCGCGTCGATCGCCGAGCCGATGCGCAGGTGAGTCTCCTTGACACGCCGCGGAACTCGCATGGCCCAGGTGTTGTCGCGGAAGTAGCGGCGGACCTCGCCCATGATGGTCGGCACCGCGAAAGACAGGAAGTTCGAGCCGCGTTCGATGTCGAACCGGTCGACGGCGTGCACGAGCCCGACGCGCGCCACCTGGGTGAGATCGTCGAAAGGCTCACCGCGCCCGCTGAATTTGCGCGCGATGTGGTCGGCGAGCGGAATGCAGCGACCGATCAGTTCGGCGCGGATCGCGGTGTGCCGCGCGGTCCCCGGCTTGCTCGCGCCCAACTGCTCGAACAGCAGCGCGACGTCGTCGTAACCGGCGACGGTCCTAGCGGATTCCAGGGTTTCGGACTCTTCGGCGGCGTCCTCGCTGGAGACGGTCTCGTCGGTGGGCTGTTCGGATTCGTCTGTGGCGATGTCTGCGTTGTCGTCGCGATCGGAGCCGAACACGGTGTCCTCGTCCGCCACTACGCTTTACCCCGGACCCGACGGAACTCGACCGTCGTCGGATATCCGGAAACCGTCGAGTCGAATGGATCCTGGGTCGCCTGTACCTCATCGGTGAGCGTGCGCAGCACGTGCCAGCCGAAGCTGCGCTGGTCGGGCAGGCCCGCCTTATCGGCGATTCCGCTGACGCGCACCAGCAATTCGGTCTCGCCGACGGTGAAACGGCAGTTCAGGCTGGTGCCCGGGCCGGCGACGGCGATCAGGGTCGAGCAGACCTCATCGACGGCCAACCGCACGTCGGCCACCTCGTCGAGCGTGAAATCGCTTAGTAGCACCAGAGTTTCGGCGAGCCCACGAACGATGGGCAGCTGCGTGACCGACGCGGCCACCCGAATCTCCACCGGGGTGCTGTAGAGCCCCTGTTCCGCCGAAATGTTGATCACCCTGATCAGGCTACCCACTCGTGCGCTGGCCAACCCCCACTACCGATAGACTGCGACGTTGTGTCCACCCCGACTTACACGCGCCCGGCCGCTCCCATGATCGCCCCCTCGATTCTGTCCGCCGACTTCGCCCACCTCGCGGACGAGGCCGACGCGGTGGCCGGCGCCGACTGGCTACACGTCGACGTGATGGACGCGCACTTCGTGCCGAACCTCACCCTCGGGCTCCCCGTGGTCGAGAGCCTGCTGAAGGCGACCGACATCCCGCTCGACTGCCACCTGATGATCGAGGACCCGGGCCGCTGGGCGCCGCCGTACGCCGAGGCGGGCGCGCACAATGTGACCTTCCACGCCGAGGCGACCGACGATCCGGTCGCGGTGGCCCGCGACATCCGCGCGGCGGGCGCCAAGGCCGGCCTCTCGGTGAAGCCGAACACACCGATCGAGCCGTACCTGGAGATTCTGCGCTCGTTCGACACGCTGCTCGTGATGAGCGTCGAGCCCGGTTTCGGCGGGCAGTCGTTCATCGCCGAGGTGCTGGACAAGGCGCGCACGGTGCGCAGGCTGGTCGACGCGGGCGAGCTGCGGCTGCTGGTAGAGATCGACGGCGGCATCAACACCGACACGATCGAGGCCGCAGCCGAGGCGGGCATCGACTGCTTCGTCGCAGGCTCCGCCGTCTACAACACGGCCGATCCCGGCGCCGCGGTCGAGGCGCTGCGCAGGCAGGCCGCCGCGCTGCGGACGGCCTGATCCGCGAAATCCCTTACCGCGCGCGGCTTTCGCGCGCCCCGATCGCCCGCGTCGCCTCGATCACCGCGGTGAGCGGCGGCCGGGTGTTCGCCGGCTCGGGCGGGCGAATCCAGGTGCGATAACCGGTGTGCTCGTCGTCCGGCGACGGCAGGACGACCTGGCTGCCGGTGCAGGCGACCGTCGCGTACATCCGGAACAGCTCGGCCGAGACCGCGGCGGTGAGGGCGTCCGGGCGGTACGGTCCGGTCAGAAACGTCCAGCGCTTGGCGCGCGGATGAGCGACGACCGGGCCCCCGATGGCCGCCTGCTCGAGTCTCTGCCGCACCCGCTCGCCCAGTTCGGCGGGCATCGTGATTGCGCCGTAATGCGCGCCGATGTGCAGCAGAATGTGCCGCGAGGTCGGATCTATCGAGGCGGGCAGGTGCAATTCGTGCCGGTACTGCATGCAGCGAATTTCCAGCGTCGGATCGAGAAGAGTGGTCACTGCGCGCCCCCAACTGTGTCGAACTTCTGTTGACCCACTGTTGTTATCTGACTTCCTCGAGTGATGGACAATCTTTGGGTCGGACTTCCCGGCTCGGCAGATGCTCAACCAGGTCGAACGGTTCCTCGTCTCGCTGCTCGAAGCGGAAGTTGAACGGTAGGAATCAGCTACATAACAATATTGCTGCTATTTCGGTCACGGCGCAAGCAAACGTGGAAAGTGAGTCGCGGGTGGGTAGATTCGCGCCTCGGGGGTTTGCTGGGGGTCTGCAAAACGCAAATTTGCGGTATCAATAATGCGTGTAAACGATTATGACCGATTTGATATAGCGGCTGAATCCGCATGTTAGGGCTTATCTCGGCGTCTATTCGTTATAGGCCGTCTGCCGACACGGAGTGTCGCCCGGCCGCCGGTTTGGTTCTCTCGGCGGTTGCCGGGACACGGTCCGATGATTCCCGCGCGGAACCGCGGCTATCGGCTACGACGAGCCGTCGTTAAGCTGAGGCCATCGGCACCGACCGGCGGGAATACCCGTCGCGGCCGGGCTGTTCCGCAACCGGGGACCACGACGCGACAGGGAGTCAGGCATGTTCACAGGCATCGTCGAGGAGCTGGGCGAGGTCGTCGCCACCGAGCGGTTGGCCGACGCCGCGCGCCTGACGATCCGGGGCCCGCTGGTGACCTCCGATGCCGGGCACGGGGATTCGATCGCGGTGAACGGCGTCTGCCTGACCGTCGTCGACGTGATCGGCGGCGACTCGTTCACCGTCGACGTCATGCAGGAGACGCTGAACCGGTCGAGCGTCGGCAAGCTGGACACCGGTTCGAAGGTCAACCTCGAGCGCGCGGCCGCGCTCAACAGCAGGCTCGGCGGACACCTCGTGCAGGGCCACGTCGACGGCACCGGCACCGTGCTCTCCCGCACCCCCTCGGAGAACTGGGACGTCGTGCGCATCTCGCTGCCCGACGCGATCGCCCGCTACGTGGTGGAGAAGGGCTCGATCACCGTCGACGGCATCTCGCTCACCGTCTCCGGCCTCGGCGTCGCGGACGAACCCGCGGAGGCGGACAGCCGGGATTGGTTCGAGGTCTCGCTCATTCCCACCACGCTCGCCCTCACCAATCTCGGCTTCGCCACCGTCGGCACGACCGTCAACCTGGAGGTCGACGTGATCGCCAAGTACGTCGAGCGACTGCAGCAACGCGGGTGAGCGGCCGGGCGGTCAACATCCGCGAGCGACGCCGTAGTGTAGGGGCGGACCTATTTCGAGATGGAGCACAACAAACGTGACCAGGTTCGACACCATCGAGCGCGCAGTCGCCGATATCGCCGCGGGTAAGGCGGTCGTCGTCGTCGACGACGAGGACCGCGAGAACGAGGGCGACCTCATCTTCGCGGCGGAGAAGGCCACCCCCGAGCTGGTGGCCTTCATGATTCGCTACACCTCCGGTTATATCTGTGTGCCGCTGACGGGTGACGACTGCGATCGGCTCGGCCTGCCGCCGATGTACGCGATGAACCAGGACAAGCACGGCACCGCGTACACCGTGTCGGTCGACGCCCGCGAGGGCATCACCACCGGCATCTCCGGCGCCGACCGCGCCACCACCATGCGACTGCTCTCCTCGGACGAGGCGAAGGCCGACGACTTCACCCGCCCCGGGCACGTGGTGCCGCTGCGGGCGAAGGACGGCGGCGTGCTGCGCAGGCCCGGGCACACCGAGGCCGCGGTCGACCTGGCCAGGATGGCCGGGCTGCGTCCGGCGGGCGTGATCTGCGAGATCGTCAGCCAGAAGGACGAGGGCCACATGGCCCGCACCGAGGAGCTGCGCGTCTTCGCCGACGAGCACAACCTCGCGCTGATCTCCATCGCCGACATGATCGCCTGGCGGCGCAGGCACGAGAAGCACGTCATCCGGGTCGCCGAGGCGCGGATCCCCACCGCGCACGGCGAGTTCATGGCCGTCGGTTACCAGAGCATCTACGACGAGGTCGAGCATGTCGCGCTGGTGCGCGGCGATCTCGCCGACGGCGAGGACGTGCTGGTGCGGGTGCACTCGGAGTGCCTCACCGGTGACGTGTTCGGCTCGCTGCGCTGCGACTGCGGCCCGCAGCTGGACGCCGCGCTGGAGATGGTGGCCGCCGAGGGGCGCGGCGTGGTGCTCTACATGCGCGGACACGAGGGGCGCGGCATCGGCCTGATGCACAAGCTGCAGGCCTACCAGCTGCAGGACTCCGGCCATGACACGGTCGACGCGAACCTCGAGCTGGGCCTGCCCGCCGACGCGCGGGACTACGGCACCGGCGCGCAGATCCTGGTCGACCTCGGGATCCGCTCGATGCGCCTGCTCACCAACAATCCCGCGAAGCGGGTCGGCCTCGATGGGTACGGGCTCAAGATCACCGAGCGGGTGCCGATGCCGTTGCGCGCCAACGCCGAGAACCTGCGCTACCTGCGGACCAAGCGCGACCGGATGGGCCACGATCTGATCGGGCTCGACGACCTCGATCTGGGCGAGACCGCCCGCTAATTCACGGAGAGGCAGACATCGATGAGCGGTACCGGCGTACCGACCTTCGCGCTCGCGGATGCCAGGGATCTGAAGCTCGGCATCGTCGCGTCGCGCTGGCACACCACCATCTGCGACACCCTGGTGGCGAACGCCGAGCAGGTGGCCAAGGACGCCGGCGTCCAGCACGTCACGGTGGTTCGCTGCGCGGGCGCGATGGAGCTGCCGGTGGTGGCGCAGGAGCTGGCCCGCTCGCACGACGCGGTGGTCGCGCTCGGCGTCGTGATCCGGGGCGGCACACCGCATTTCGAGTATGTCTGCGACGCGGTGACCGCGGGCCTCACCAGGGTCTCGCTCGACGCGGGCACCCCGGTCGCGAATGGGGTGCTCACCACCAACGACGAGGAGCAGGCGCTCGACCGCGCCGGCCTGCCCGGCTCGGCCGAGAACAAGGGTGAGCAGGCCTGTGCGGCGGCGCTCGACGCCGCGCTCACGCTGCGTTCGCTGCGGCAGTCTGTGTAATGGGCGTGGCCGCGCGCAACGCCGAAACCACTGCGGGACAAGGTGACTCGCCCGAGTGGGATCTGGTGATACGCCCGCGTCGCGCGGTGCGCACCGCCCGGATCGTCGCCGCCGTGATCGCCGTCGCCTTCCTCGCGGGCGGCATCTGGCTGCGCTCCGGCTCCACCGGGGTCAACTTCCGGGTCGCCGACCAGCTCGCGATGATCGGCATCGGCCTGCTCATCGCCGCCGCCGTCCTCCTGCTCACCCGCCCACGCGTCCGCGTCGGCCCCAGCGGAGTCTCGGTGCGAAACATCCTGGGCGACAGCGACTTCCCCTGGGAAACCGTGCGCGGCGTCGCCTTCCCCGACAAAAAGTCCTGGGCCCGCCTAGAACTCGTCAACGACGACTACGTCCCCCTCCTCGCCATCCGCTCCAACGACAAGGAACGCGCCGCCCAGGCAATGGATCGACTCCGCGAACTCGGCGCGAAGTACACGGCCGCGCAGGAATGATCGGGGGCGCGGCGGGTGCTTCGCGCAGGAGTGCCCGGGGCACGTCGGGTGCTTCGCGCAGGAATGTCCGGGGGGCGCGGGGGATGTTTCGCGCAGAAGTACCCGGTCGCTCGGCGGGTGTGTGGCGCGGGGCGGACCGCCTGCCAAGCGCGTACGCCGTGTGCGG
>NZ_BAGH01000246.1 GCF_000308715.1 Nocardia tenerifensis NBRC 101015 | reverse complement strand
CGGGGCGGCGTTCGGCTCGGTCGGCGTCGTGATCGGCGCGACCCTGGCCGAGGCGCCGGACCTGTCCGCGCTCAACGGGCCGATCCTCATGCCGGGCGTCGGCGCGCAGGGCGGTGGTCCGGACAATATCCGTGACCTGGTCCCGCAGTCGATGCTGGCGGCCGCCGTGCCGACCGTCTCGCGGGAGGTGCTGCGCGACGGCCCGGACGTCACGGCGCTGCGCGCCAGGGTGAGCGAGCTGCAGGAGACGTTCGCGTTCCTGCAGAAGTAGTTTCCGCGTGAGACGAGCGAGGCCGGCGCCGGTGCGCCGGTCTCGCTTCGTTTCTTCGCTCGCGTGCGGTCATGTGCACGCGTGCATGTGGCCCGTAGCGGGCTCTGTGTGCCCTGCTGCGGGTATTTCCCTGTCCGGCAGAGCCCGGGGCCTACCCGCTCGGCGGTGAAGGGCGTTCTGATCAGTGCGGGTCGACAAGCGCGACCATGCGGATCCACAATCGAGGGCCGCGAAATTCGTCGTTCGGCCGCTCTGTGGCCCACGACACGCTGAACGACAACGCGACACGCGGGAAAATCCCAGAAAGTTCCTGGTCGGAACCGCATGCGTTTGCTGGCGGCCCATGTCACGTCATAGCAACCCCCTCGCTATCCTGTGTCAATCGTGAAAACCCCCTGCTGAGGGGGCATTTCGCGGTTTCGGCGGTACGATCTGCGCAGCGACAGAGGAGCAGTGCGGATCGCAACGCTCTCGCGTCTACGGCATCCGGAATCATGCGCTGACCTGGGGGGTGGGTTCGCAATATGCGGATGCCGTGGGTACGGTCGCTGAGACTGCCGGGTTACCGGCAGGAGTTGATGCAATGAACGATGAGACGGAGGAACCGTGGCCCTTCCCCAGCTGACTGACGAGCAGCGCGCCGCTGCTTTGGAGAAGGCGGCTGCCGCTCGCCGCGCTCGGGCGGAGCTCAAGGAGCGCCTGAAGCGAGGCGGCACCAACCTGAAGCAGGTCCTCACCGATGCCGAGTCCGATGAGATTCTCGGCAAGATGAAGGTGTCGGCGCTGCTGGAGGCCTTGCCGAAGGTGGGCAAGGTCAAGGCAGCGGAAATCATGAGTGAACTGGAGATCGCCCCCACCCGGCGTCTGCGCGGACTCGGCGATCGGCAGCGCAAGGCGCTGCTCGCCCGGTTCGACTTCGACGCCTGATAACGAGGGTGGTCGAACACATGCGGAAGGGTCGGCTGGTTGTACTGGTCGGCCCCTCGGCCGTTGGCAAGTCGACCGTGGTCCGCTGCGTCCGCGAGCGACTGCCGCACCTGATCTTCAGTGTGTCGGCAACGACTCGGGCTCCTCGGCCCGGGGAGGTCGACGGCCTCGACTATCGATTCGTGTCCAGGGAAGAGTTCGACGCCATGATCGCGGCGGGCGAACTTCTCGAGTGGGCTGATATCCACGGTGGTTTGCAACGTTCGGGCACCCCGGCCGCACCGGTGCGGGCCGCCCTCGCAGAGGGTCTGCCCGTACTGGTCGAGGTCGATCTGGCGGGCGCGCGTTCGGTACGCAAGGCCATTCCCGAGGCGATCCTCGCCTTCCTCGCCCCGCCGAGCTGGGAGGAGCTGGTGTCCCGGCTCACCTCGCGCGGCACCGAATCGCCGGAGGTCATCGAGCGCAGGCTGCAGACCGCGAGGACCGAGTTGGCGGCCTGTGACGAGTTCGACATCGTCATCGTGAACGACGAGGTGACCAGCGCCTGTGAGCAGTTGGTATCGTTGTTCGTTAGCTCGAATTCGAGTTCGTAGCCCATTCAACGCGCAGGAGCCCCCCTAGTGAGCAGTACGGACACCAAGACCGTTCCCGCCTACGACACCCCGATCGGCCTCACCAACCCCCCGATCGATGAGCTGCTGGAGCGCACTTCGTCCAAGTACGCCCTGGTCATCTACGCGGCCAAGCGCGCGCGTCAGATCAACGACTACTACAACCAGCTCGGCGACGGCATCCTCGAGTACGTCGGCCCGCTGGTCGAGCCCGGCCTCCAGGAGAAGCCGCTCTCGGTCGCCATGCGTGAGATCCACTCCGACCTGCTCGAGCACACCGAGGGCGAGTAGCCGCACGCGGGTGCTGCGACAACAACTAGGTCGAGAGGCGTAGGTTTTGACCACACGGATCGTTGTCGGTGTCGGCGGGGGGATCGCCGCGTACAAGGCCTGCGCCCTGGTTCGACGGTTCACCGAGACCGGACACCAGGTGCGGGTGATCCCCACCGAGTCGGCGCTGCAGTTCGTCGGCAAGGCGACCTTCGAGGCCCTGTCCGGGAACCCGGTGCACACCGACGTGTTCACCGATGTGCCCGAGGTGCCCCACGTTCGACTCGGCCAGGAGGCCGACCTCGTCGTCATCGCGCCCGCGACCGCCGACCTGATGGCGCGCGCCGCGCACGGCCGCGCCGACGACCTGCTCACTGCCACGCTGCTGACGGCCCGATGTCCGATCCTGATCGCGCCCGCGATGCACACCGAGATGTGGGAGCATCCGGCGACCGTCGCCAACGTCGCGACGCTGCGCGCCCACGGCGCGATCGTGATGGAGCCCGCGTCGGGCAGGCTCACCGGCACCGACACCGGTCCGGGGCGACTACCCGAGCCGGAGGAGATCTTCGGACTCGCGACGCTGCTGCTCGAACGCGCCGACGCCATCCCGCGCGATCTCGAAGGCCGCCGCGTGGTCATCACCGCGGGCGGAACCAGGGAACCGCTGGATCCGGTGCGCTTCCTCGGCAACCGCAGCTCGGGTAAGCAGGGTTACGCCCTGGCTCGGGTCGCGGCCCAGCGCGGCGCGCACGTCACGCTGATCGCGGGCAACACGATCGAGATGGCCGCGCCCGCGGCCGTCGACCTGGTGCACATCACCACCGCCGAGCAGCTCAAGACCGCCGTCGACAAGCACGCCGTCGGCGCGGACGCGGTGATCATGGCGGCGGCGGTGGCCGATTTCCGGCCCACCGACGTGGCCGCGGCCAAGATCAAGAAGGGCGCCGGCGAACCCGACGTCATCGCGCTCACCAAGACCACCGACATCCTGGCCGGTCTGGTGCAGGCGCGTCGCGACGGGCAACTGGCCGGCACCGCTATCGTCGGGTTCGCCGCCGAGACCGGCGACGAGCACGGCGACGTCCTCACCTACGCGCGGGCGAAACTCGCGCGCAAGGGATGTGACCTGCTCGTGGTCAACGCGGTGGGCGAGGGCAAGGCGTTCGAGGTCGACACCAACGACGGCTGGTTGCTCGGCGCCGATGGAACCGAACAGTCTCTCGACCACGGGTCGAAGGCACTGCTCGCCAGTCGGGTGCTCGATGCGCTCGGGCCGCTGTTGCGCTGAAAAGCGTTGCGTTACTTGGAAAATGAAACGGTGATCGACTACCGGGGGCGCGCGACCGGAGAGACCGCTCGGACGGCTCGTTCGAGATAGAGCTCTCTTGGACCGCGATTCGACTGTCGATTGTCATAGTCTGGAACGAAGGGGTCGCGGGGTGACGGCATCGCGTTACCGTCGCGGACCGAGACGACATACCCGTTGAGGGAGAGGGAAGAACTGTGCGCACGTCTGGCAGCCGGCTATTCACCAGTGAGTCCGTGACCGAGGGTCATCCGGACAAGATCTGTGACGCCATCAGCGATTCCATCCTCGACGCGCTACTCACCGAGGACCCGCGCAGTCGAGTCGCGGTGGAGACACTTGTGACGACCGGCCAGGTCCACGTCGCGGGTGAGGTCACCACGTCGGCCTACGCCGACATCCCCCGGATCGTCCGGGAGAAGGTGCTCGAGATCGGATACGACTCCTCCGCAAAGGGTTTCGACGGTAACTCCTGCGGCGTGAACATCGCGATCGGCGCGCAGTCGCCCGATATCGCGCAGGGCGTCGACACCTCGCACGAGGCGCGCGTCGGCGGGTCCGACGACGAGATCGAGAAGCAGGGCGCGGGCGACCAGGGCCTGATGTTCGGCTACGCGACCACCGACACCCCCGAGCTCATGCCGCTGCCGATCGCGCTCGCGCACCGGCTCTCGCGCAGGCTCACCGAGGTGCGCAAGTCCGGCGTGCTGCCGTACCTGCGGCCCGACGGCAAGACCCAGGTCACCATCGAGTACGAGGGCGACCGGCCCGTCCGGCTCGACACCGTCGTCATCTCCACCCAGCACGCGGCCGACATCGACCTGGACAACCTGCTCGCGCCCGACATCCGGGAGAAGGTCGTCGAGTCCGTCATCGCCGATCTCGAGCTGCCGTCGCTGGACACCTCGAACATCCGGCTGCTGGTCAACCCGACCGGCAAGTTCGTGCTCGGCGGCCCCATGGGCGACGCGGGCCTGACCGGCCGCAAGATCATCGTCGACACCTACGGCGGCATGGCCCGCCACGGCGGCGGCGCGTTCTCCGGCAAGGATCCGTCGAAGGTGGACCGTTCGGCCGCGTACGCCATGCGCTGGGTCGCCAAGAACGTCGTCGCGGCCGGGCTGTCCGAGCGCGTCGAGGTCCAGGTGGCCTACGCCATCGGAAAGTCCGCGCCCGTCGGTCTGTTCGTGGAGACCTTCGGCACCGAGAAGGTCGACCCGGCCCGCATCTCGGCCGCCATCTCCGAGGTCTTCGACCTGCGCCCCGGCGCGATCATCCGCGACCTCGACCTGCTGCGCCCGATCTACGCCCCGACCGCCGCGTACGGCCACTTCGGCCGCACCGACGTCGACCTGCCGTGGGAGCGCACCGATCGCGCGGAGAAGCTGCGCGCGGCCGCCGGGCTCTGAGGCCGATCTCTTCGAGTGAACGAACCCGCGGCGGACACCCCCGCCATACCGGGGGTCCCGCCCGCGGGCCCCGCAGCCGTGGAGCACCCGATAGCTCGGGTGCTCCCGTTGCTGTCTCCGGCCCATCTGGACCGTGACTTCGACTACCTGGTCCCGCCCGAACTCGACGCCATCGCCCAGCCCGGCGTCCGGGTCCGCGTCCGCTTCGCCGGCCGCCTCGTCGACGGATACCTGCTCGAGCGGCGCACCCACAGCGACCACAGCGGCAAACTGGTCAAACTCGAACGCGTAGTCTCCGCCGAACGCGTTCTCCCGCCTGAGATTCTCGAGCTGGCCACCACGGTCGCCGCCCGCTACGCAGGCACTCGCGCTGATGTCCTGCGTTTGGCTATTCCGCCGCGGCATGCGCGTACGGAGATCGGGGGTTCCAAGAAGAAGTCGGTGGATCTCGATGCGGGGCAAGCGGACTCGGCGGTTGACGCTTCGGAATCGGCGAGTAACGCGGCGCGGCAGCGAGTTTCAGCCGTGAAACCCCCACTTCGAGCGGTTTTGCCGATCTCAGTGTCACTCGATTCAGAGGCGTTCGGCACTGAAGTCGACTCGAATCGTCCTTCGGCCAACGCCGAAACCGAAGCGGCGCGGAATAACTCGTCCGACTCATTGAATACTGGTCAGGCCTCCCGGCCGACGCGGTCGCTCGACACACCCGCGGATGCCGCAAAGAACTCGGCCGATTCTGAAGCGCGGCAGGGTGGCACGCCCGCGATGTCCGATAGTGAGGCCAATGAGCCCATGTCGGATGCGGGCGCTTTCGTCGGTGAAGGGATCGAACCCGGTGCCGCTCCACGTGGTTCGATGCCAGAGGCAACGCCGCCGTCGAGCGACCGCGGACACGACTCCGTCTCGATATCCACAGCGCAGTCAACCCGTGGACAGTCGGAAGTTGCCGAACAGCCGAGGGGAGGCCCCCAGCCGGGTGACGCCGTGCAGCCGATCGCCGGCCGAGGGGTAGAGGTAGCCGAGCAGCCAGGGCGAGGTCCCCAGCCGCGCGCCGGTGTGCAGTTGAGCGACGGCCGACAGCCGGAGATCGCCGAACAGCCCCCCACCGGCCCGCAGTCGAATGATGTTGAGCTGTCGGGCATTAGCGAGCAGCCGCGCGGGAAGCAGCTGTCGGGCGACGGTCGGCACGCGGCGGGTGTCAGTAGTCGGCCAGACATCGAGCGGCTCGGCGGCGGCCGAAAGGCAGGCGTCGGCGGGCCGTCAGACGTCGGCGGATCGTCGGACATCGACGGGCAGCCGGATATCGGGCAGCGGCCGCACGCTGGCCCGCAGTCGAATGATGTTGAGCAGTCGGCCGATAACGAGTCGTCACGAGAGGGGCGGCTGTCGGGCGACGGTCGGCACGTCGGCTTGAGTGCCGGTAGCCGACCAGGCACTGAGCGGCTCGGCGGCGGTCGAAAGGCAGGCCTCGGCAGGCTGTCAAATGTCAGTGGGCAGCCGGATACCGGCGAGCAGCGCGACGGTGCCCCACAGTCGGACGCTGGCCGACAGGCAAGCGATGCCCAGCAGTCGGATGGCGGCGAGCCGTCGCCGGTTAGCCACCAATCGGTTGTCGTTGGGCAGGCGGGCATTGATAAGCAGCCGGGCGATAGCCGGCAGTCAGTTGTCGGCGTTCAGTCTCATGATGGCTCGAGGTCGGACGTAGCAGGCATTGATCGGTCGGCTGTCGGGCAGTCAGGCGTCGGAGGGCCTTCGGTTGCTGGTGCGCCGCCGAATATCGAGGGGCAGGCTCACGGTGGCCCGCAATCGAACACAGGCCAGCGGTCGGTGGTCGGCGACGCTCACGACGGTCTGCGGTCTGGTGATGGTGGCGAGCGGACGAGTGACGACCAGCGGTCAGGTGAAGCTGGGCGGTCCCACGCTGGCCCGCAGTCGGGCATTGATGAGCAGCCGGGCGATGGCCGGGAGTCGATTGTCGGCGAGCGGTCGGGGGATGGTCGGCAGTCAGGTGTCGGTGGTCGCGCGGGTCTTGGGGGGCGGTCGGGTGGTGGCGAACCGGGGGACGGTCCGGGTGCGGTGGATCGTGCGGCGTGGGGGCGGTACGTGCACGGAGGGGCGTTTCTGGGGGCGTTGGCGGGGGGAAGGGGCCGCGGGCGGGGTGGCAGGCGTTGCCGGGGGAGGATTGGGCGCGACGGTTGGCGGAGTTGGCGGCGGTGGTGGCCGGGCGGGGGCGCAGCGCGATTCTGATGGTGCCGGATCAGCGGGATCTGGATCGGGTGTTGGCGGAATGCACTCGGCTGGTGGGAGATTCGGCGGTCGGGTTGTCCGCGGGGCTCGGTCCGGCGGCGCGGTATCGGCGGTGGCTGGCGGTGTTGCGGGGGACGGCGCGGGTGGTGGTCGGCACGCGCAGCGCGGTGTTCGCGCCGGCGAAAGACCTCGGTCTCATCGCGATCTGGGACGACGGGGACGACACCTACGCCGAGCCGCGCGCGCCGTATCCGCACGCGCGGGAGGTGGCGATGCTGCGCTCGCACGAGACGGGGGCCGCGTTCGTCGCGGCGGGTTTCGCGCGGACCGCGGAGATCCAGGCGGTCGTCGAGTCCGGCTGGGCGCACGACCTGGTCGCCGATCGGGCGGTGGTGCGCGCGGCGGCGCCGCGGATCAGCGTGCCGGGCGACACCGATATCGCGATGGAGCGCGACCCGGTGGCGCGGTCGGTCCGCATCCCCGGTGTCGCCTACGCGGCGGCGCGGGCGGCGCTGAAGGAGGGGGCCGGCGTGCTGGTGCAGGTGCCGCGCCGCGGGTACGTCCCGTCGCTGGCCTGTGCGAAGTGCCGCACCCCCGCCAGATGCAGGCATTGCAACGGACCGCTGGCCCTGCCGGATGGTCGTGCGCGACACAGCGATTCGCAGGCCGACGCCGCGCACAGCCCGAGCTGTCGCTGGTGTGGCATCACCGAGGCGGCGTTCCGCTGCGCGTCGTGCGGTTCGCGTGCGCTGCGCGCCGTGGTGATCGGCGCGACCCGTACCGCGGAGGAACTGGGCCGGGCGTTCCCCGGCGTGCCGATTCGCGGGTCGGGCGGCGGCGCGGTGCTCGACACCGTGGAGCCGGGACCGCAGGTCGTCGTCGCCACCGTCGGCGCCGAGCCGATTCTGCGCGGCGGGTACGGCGTGGCCCTCCTGCTCGACAGTTGGGCCCTGCTCAGCCGCGCCGACCTGCGGGCGTCCGAGGACGCGCTGCGTCGCTGGATGACCGCCGCGACCCTGGTGCGCTCGCACGGCCAGGTCATCGTGATGGCGGACCCCGGCATCCCGACCGTGCAGGCGCTGGTCCGCTGGGATCCCGTCGGCCACGCCAGGATGGAGGTCGAGTCGCGTGCCGAGGTCGGCTTCCCGCCCGCCGTGCGCATGGCCGCGATCGACGGCACCGCCGAGTCCATCGCCGAATTGCTCTCCGCCACAGACCTTCCCGCCGAGGTCGAGGTCCTCGGCCCCGTGCCCCTACCCGACGGCGCCCGCAAACCCTTCTCCTCCGGCGACTCCCCGTCCGAAGTCGAACGCATCCTCCTGCGCGTAGACCGCAGATCCGGCTCCGCCCTGGCCCGCGCCCTCACCGCCGCCCAGGCGATCCGCAGCACCCACCGCTCCGAGGCCCCCCTCCGAGTGCAGATCGACCCGGTAGACATCGGCTGACCTCGCCCGAGCCACTGACAACCGCAGCGAGTCGGCTGCCCCTCGCGTTGGCGGCGAGTCAGTCGGCGTATGGCGCCTACGAAGACGAAACGCGTGCTCTAGTGGACGAATGACGACGTCTTCGCTTCGCCACATTGTCGCGACCGTGTGCAGTGCGATCGTTGCGCTGAGTCCGGGCGCGTGCTCGGACAATGACCCCGAGCCGCCGAGGTCGAACCTGACTCTGTCCACGTCGGCCGCCGGTGAGACTCCGACGCGGGTCACGCTCACCTGCGAGCCCACCGGTGGGGAGCACGTCAACGCGGAGGCAGCGTGTGCGGCACTCGCGGCGGTGGGCGGCGACTTCGACAGGATCACCGGGGATCCGGGCGCGGTCTGTGTGCAGGTCTACGAGCCGGTCGAGGCTGCGGCGACGGGAACGTGGCAGGGGCGAAACGTGGACTGGCGCAAGGTTTTCGGCAACAAGTGCGAACTGAGTGCGCGGACGACTCCGGTCTTCTAACCCTCGGCGGACGAGCGCAGCGCCTCGATCTCGCGCTCGACCGCGGCGAGCAACTCGACGGGGCAACCCCAGTAGTCGTAGATGCCCCCGCGCTCCCGATTGCTGCCGCACACCACGAAAACCCCGGTGCCGAGCGCGCGTTTGAGGTGCCCGGCCAGCCAGCCGACGAAACCACTGTTGTCCTGCCCGGCGGGGAAGTGGAACGAGAACAGCCCGAACTTCTCCACCTCGGCGCCCTCGGCCTCGGCGAACGGGACGAGCGCACTCCAGCTCTCCGCGTCGCGCACCACCGCGAGGGTCCGCGCGGTCAGCTGTGGCGGCTCCGACAGCGCGGACTCCCGGAAACACCACACCCCTTGGTGCACGTCGAAGTCGGCGGCGGCAATGACCCGCCGAAGTCGTTGCGCCGTCTCGACTTCGGTCTCGATGCTGATATCCACCACCCGCCAACCGTAGCAACAGCCGCCGACAATAATTCTTTAACTGGCCGATCAGTTAATGATACGATTCGCGACATGGCCCGCACCGTCGATCCGAACCGTGTCGCCGAACGCAGGCACGCCATCATCCGCGCCGCGGCCGACCTGTTCGCCGCCCACGGCTACGAACGCACCACGGCCACCCAGATCGCCCGCGCCGCCGGACTGAGTTCGGGCAGCGTCTTCTACTACTTCCAGGACAAGGCCGCCGTCTTCCGCTCGATCTTCGAGTTGTCCATTCCCGAGCACACCGAGCTCATCGCCCGTCACATCGACCGAACCGACTGTCTCGCCGCCCTTCTCGACATCGTGGACGCCCTGGCCGGCGAGGCGCTCGACCCGGCGGCGCCCGGCCTCATGTTCGAGCTGATGCGCCGCCTCGGCCACGACGAGGAGCTGGCGAGGGTGGTGCTGGAGGACGCGCGCCTGAGCGCCGAGGCCCTCACCACTCTGCTCGAACGTGGCATCCGCACCGGTCAGTTCGATCCGGGCTTCGAGCCGGGGGAGACGGCGCGCTGGATTCTCGCCGTCGTAGACGGCGCCTTCCTCAACGCGGATCCCGAAAACCCGCACGATCCGCGCCCTTTGGTGCGCGCGACCGTGTCCCGGTTGCTGCGACCGATCGAAACGGAGCATCCATGACGACCACTTCCGCACCGACCGTGCTGCGCTTCTCCATCATCTGGGCGTGGCTGTTCGCGCTCGGCGGACTCCTCCTCGGCTGCGGCGTCGGTTTCGCCGTGCACCCCGTCGGCCGGTGGGCGACCGACACTCTCGGCGGGAGCCCGGGACCGCTGAAGCTCGCGATGAGCGTGCCGACGGTGTGGCTGGTGCCGATCACCACGCTCCTCGGAATCGCCGCGGGCGTGGTGCTTTTCGAGATCGCTCGTTCGGAGAGCCTGACCCTCACCGTCGACGACGATCACGTCGAGTTGGTCAAGGAGGGCCGCGCGCAGCATGTTTCGCGCAAGCAGGTTGCCGCGGTGTTCCGTGAGCAGAAGGACCTGGTGCTCACCGACCGGAACAAGCGCAGGCTCGCCCGCTTCGACGCGAACGACCTCGCCCGCAACGACATCGTGAACGCCTTTCGCAGCCACGGTTATCCGTGGCTCGACCAGGACGACCCCTTCCGCGACGACTACTTCCGCTGGGTCGAGGGTCGCCCCGAGACCGGCCGCGACATCGACGCCGTCCTGCGCGCCCGCCGCCGCGCGCTCGCGGACGAGAAACCCCTCGAGGTCGAGGAACTGGACGAGCAACTCCTCGATCTCGGCCTCGACGTCCGAGACCGCCAGGGCGAGCAGCACATTCGCTTCTTCGACCACCCGGGGCAGTGACGATCAGGCGAAGGCAGCCCGATTGCGTTGGGCCCATTCGGCGTAACTTGCAGGCTCCCGGCCGAGCACGCCCCGCACGTCGGCACTGACCTTCTGCTCCGCCGCGGTCGGTTCGCCCAGAATCGACAGCGTGTGCTCGACAACGGACTCGGGCATGAACCGCGACATCGCCGTATGAGCCTGGGCCCGAGTCAATTCCACGAACCGCACCGGTGTGCCGAGCGCGGCCCCGATCGCCTCGGCCTGCTCCTTCGGCGTGCTCAGCGTCGGCCCGGTGAGGGTGTAGATCCGACCGGAGTGCCCGTCCTCGAGCAGCGCGACGGCTGCGACCGCGGCGATATCCGCCGGATCGATCGACGGCAAGCCGATCGTCCCGAACGGCGCCGCGACCGTCCGTTCGGCGCGCACGGACTCCGCCCACGCATAGGTATTGGCGAAGAAACCCGCAGGCCGCAGGATGGTCCAGTCCAACCCGGATCGCCGAACGGCCTCTTCATAGGCGACCAACCGCGCATAGCCCGCGGCCTCGGCTCTGGTCGCCACGCCCTGTGACGACACGAACACCACGCGCCGGACCCCGCCCGCTTCGGCGACCTTCAGCACCTGCTCGGGATCCGGGCCGCCCACCAGCTGCTCCCCGGTGATCAGCAGAAACAACGCGTCGGCGCCGGCGAAGGCGGAGACGAGACTGTCCGGATCATTGAGGTCGGCGGCCACCGACCGCACCCCGTCGGGCCAGCCGATATCTCTGGTGCCACGCGACACCGCCCTGACCTCCTGTCCTGCCGCGGCCAAGTTTTGGACGAGGGGCACGCCGATGTTTCCGGTCGCTCCGGTTACCACAATCATGTCGACTCCATTGAGTTAGTTGGCTGACTAACGGCAACGTATTCGACGAACGCCCAGCTTGTCTATAGTTAGTTACGTGACTAACTCAGCAGCCGGCGAACGCCCGAAAGGTGGTAAACGCGAGCGGCTCGGCACCGCCGCGGCCCGCGTGTTCCACGAGCAGGGCGTCGAGAAGACCACCATCGCCCACATCGCCACCGCCGCCGACGTCCCGCTCGGCAACGTGTACTACTACTTCAAAACCAAGGACCAGCTGGTCCAAGCCGCGATCGGCGCGCACGACCAGGCGCTGAACGCGCTGATCGAGCAGCTGGAGCAGCTGTCCACGCCGCAGGACCGGCTCAAGGCGCTCATCGGCGGCTGGGTCGATGAACGCGAGACGGCGGCGCGCTTCGGCTGCCCCTCCGGCACCCTCGCCGCCGAACTCGACAAGCGTGCCGACGGACTGGATCGCGAACTCGCCGACGTCATGCGACGCCTGGTCGACTGGGCCGAGGCGCAGTTCGAGGCGATGGGCCGCGTCGACGCCAAGGAGCTGGCCGTCGCCCTCATTGCCGCCTATCAGGGAATCTCCCTGCTCACCAACACTTTTCGCGAGCCGGAGCTGATGGAGCGGGAGGGGGAGCGGCTGGCGCGCTGGATCGACTCGCTCCATACGTGAGCCGGTAGGCCTCCGGGAATTCTCGACCAAAGCCTTGCGTTAGATGCATTGTCGATATATCGTCGATACTGTGAAAAGAACACGAAGGCCTGAGGAGGCAATCATGGAACACCAAGGACATCGAGAATTCGGACGACGCGGCCCCTGGCAGCGTCCGGGCGGCGAGGACTTCGACCCTCGCCAACGGCACCGCCGCGGCGGACGTCATGGACACGGCCCCGACTTCGGACCGGGCTTCGGCCCAGGTTTCGGGCCGGGCTTCGGACCGCACTTCGGCCGTGGTCGCGGCCGCGGCGGTCGCGGCAGGCGCGGCGACGTGCGCGCGGCGGTCCTGCTGCTGCTCACTGAGCGGCCGATGCACGGCTACGAGCTCATCCAGCAGATTCGCGAGCGCAGCGACGACATCTGGCGTCCGAGCCCGGGATCGATCTACCCCGCGCTGGCCCAGCTCGAGGACGAGGGTCTGGTCCTCATCGAGAAGGTCGCCGGGCGCAAGACGGCTCAGCTGACCGAGGCGGGCACCGCCTACGTCACCGAACACCGGGACGAGCTGGGCGATCCGTGGGCCGACGTCAAGGAGGACGTCGGCGCGCAGGCCATCGACCTGCGCGAACTCGTCGGGCAGCTGATGGGCGCGGTCGCTCAGGTCGCCGCGGTCGGTACCGCGGGCCAGGCGGCCAAGGCGGCCGAACTGCTCACCGAGACCAGGAAGTCGCTCTACCGGATCCTGGCCGAGGACGAGACCCCCGAAAAGTAATGGGGTGTGAAACACCCCGTCGGAGTACGCATTTGGGGCGGGTTCGGTAGATCATTGTGAGATGCGACAGTTTCGGGGTTTCGGGGTTTGGGGATTTTCACACTTGGGTAAGGCGGTGCTGGTCGCCGCACTCGCCGTAGTCGCGATACTCGGCACGGGTGCGGCGCAGGCCGTGCCGTCCGGCTACCGCCCGCCCGAGATCCCCACCCAGCCCGGCCCGCCGCAGTCCGATCACCTCGGCGCGGCGAGCTATCTGAAGACCCATACCAACGTGGTTCCGTTGGGCGCCAACGACTTCGGCTGCAAGCCGACCGCGGCCCATCCGAGGCCCGTCGTGCTCGCCCACGGTACCGACTCCAGCGCGTACTCGGACTACTCGGCCATCGCCCCGCAGCTCGCGGCGGCCGGATTCTGTGTCTTCGCGCTCAATTATGGCGGCAGCCCCGGCGCGCAGACCTACGGCACCGAGGATGTGGTGCTCAGCTCGCACCAGATCGGCGCGTTCGTCGACCAGGTGCTGACGGCGACCGGAGCGAGCCAGGTGGACCTGGTCGGATTCTCCCAGGGCGCCACGGTCACTCGCTTCTACGTCAACAAGCTCGGCGGCGCGCCGAAGGTCGGCCAGTGGGTGGGTCTCGCGTCACCGAGCTACGGCGGGGTGATGTACGGGCTGGTGCCCGTGGTCGAGGCGGTGCCCGGCGGGTTGCAGGCGTTTGCCAGGGTGACCTCGCTCGCCGCGGTGCAGCAGGCACAGGGCTCGGAGATCATGGTCGAGCTCAACGCGGGCGGCGACACGGTGCCGGGGCCCAAGTACACGACGATCGGCAGCACGGTCGACGAGATGATCCAGCCGAACAGCAATATCGCGCTGCGCGGGCCCGGCGCGGAGAACATTCTGCTGCAGGACCGCTGCCCCGGCGACCTGACCGGGCACTTCCACATGGTGTACGACCCGTTCGTGCAGCAGCTGCTGCTGAACGTGCTCGATCCGAGCAGCCCGGCGCCGGTGTGCCGCCCCGTCATGCTCGGCACCGGCATACCCGAGGTGATCATCGCCGGGAACTCCTGAGCGAGGGCGGCCGGGCGGGGGACAGCTCACCCCGCCCGACCGCATTGGAGTTCTACCAGCTTCGGACTGGTGGATCGGGGACATTCGGGCGTCTCACTAGAATGAGACGACCGTGTTCGTCCGCTTCCGGGAGATAGCCGTGACCATTCAGCCTGTTCGCCTGTTCGGCGATCCCATCCTGCGCGCCCGCGCGGCGGAGGTCACCGAATTCGACCGCGAACTGCAGCAGCTGGTGACCGACCTGACCGACACCATGCACGACGATGGTGGCGTCGGCATGGCGGCGCCGCAGATCGGAGTGGGGTTGCGTGTTTTCGTGTACGACACTCACGACGCCGCGGGGCATCTGGTGAACCCGCGCTGGGAAGTGGTCGGCGACGAGGAGCAGGTCGGGCCCGAGGGCTGCCTGTCGATCCCCGGCGTGCGCTACGACACGCGCCGCGCGCTGCGGGTGCGCGCCACCGGCGTCGACATGCACGGCGCGCCGGTGGAATTCACCGCCGAGGGGCTGCTCGCCCGGTGCGTGCAGCACGAGACCGACCACCTCGACGGTGTGCTGTTCATCGATCGGCTGGACCCGGCGGCGCGCAAAGACGCGATGCGGACCATTCGTGAATCCGACTGGTTCAGCGCGGGCGTGACGGCGCGGCCGTCGCGGTCGGTGGGCGTGAGCGGCGGAGCGAGCCAGGCCGGGCCGTTCGGACGGGGTCGCTGATGCGCATCGTCTTCGCCGGAACGCCGGAGCCGGCCGTGCCCTCGCTGCGGCGGTTGATCGAGTCCGAGCGCCACGAGGTCGTCGCGGTGGTGACCAGGCCCGACGCAGTCGCCGGGCGCGGGCGCAAGGTGACCAGGTCGCCGGTCGGGCTGCTGGCCGACGAGCACGGTATCCCCGTGCTCACGCCGCGCCGGCCCGCCGACCCCGAATTCATCGAGCAGCTCACCGCGCTGGCCCCCGACTGCTGCCCGGTCGTCGCCTACGGCGCGCTGCTGCCGCAACGGGTGCTCGACATCCCCCGCTTCGGCTGGATCAACCTGCACTTCTCGCTGCTGCCCGCGTGGCGCGGCGCCGCGCCGGTGCAGGCCGCGATCGACGCGGGCGACGAGATCACCGGCGCGTCCACCTTCCAGATCGAGGCCGGGCTCGACACCGGGCCGGTGTTCGGCACGGTGACCGAGAAGATCGCCGTCACCGACACCGCGGGCACCCTGCTCGACCGGCTCGCCGTCAGCGGCGCGCAACTGCTCGAGGCGACCCTCGACGGCGTGGAAGACGGTTCGCTGCAACCGGTTCCGCAGCCCACCGAGGGAGTTTCGCACGCGCCCAAGGTCACCGCCGAGGCCGCGCACATCCGCTGGGACCTGCCCGCGCTCGCCATCAGCCGCCGCATCAGAGCCGTCACCCCCGCCCCCGGCGCGTGGACCGAGGTCGACGGCAACCGGCTCAAGCTCGGCCCCGTCGAGATGGTCGAGGAGGAACTGCCGCCCCGCACCATCGAGGTCCGTAAGACCGGTGTGTTCGTCGGCACCGCTACGACCGCCATTCGCTTGAACCAGGTTCAGCCCCAAGGCAAACGCATGATGTCGGCCCTCGATTGGGCCCGCGGCGCCCGCCTGTCGGCCGACGCGGTGGTCGAGTGACGATCCTCGATCGTCGCGACCGGCACACCTCGCCACGGCATCGTGCGGCGCCGCGTTCGACCGGCCGGGTCGCCGAAACGTCGCCACACCAGCCGGGTTCCACCAGGCCGTCGCTGTGCGCGCTCCCCGCATCGCCCGGCGCTCCCGTGGCGCCGACAGTCAGGACAAACCGGCGCGAGCACCGGGCAACCTTCATAATCCGTGGCCATGCGCCGCGACCCCGAGGAGAGCGGTGGAGCATGACAGACATTTCGTTGGTCGCGCACAGCGCGGTGGTCGGATGACGCGCCCGGAAGGCAAGCGCGGCAATGAGTCTCGCGGCGACGAGCGGCCCAACAGAGCCTCGGATGCTGGTTCCGTGCGCGGGAATGCGGCTCGCGCGGCCGGGGCTCGTGCAGGAGACCGCGCGCAACTGTCCGCTCCCCGGCGTGAGGACTCGCGCGGTTGCTCCGAGGGCGCGAGCGAGTGCCCGGCGCAGGCGAAGTGGAGTCGTTCCGGCGAGGTGAGCGGCGCTCGTCTGGCGAACAGTGGCGGTTCCGCTCACGGGAGAGCCGCTCGCGCGGACAGTGCCCGTGCAGGAGACGGCGCGCGAAGGCCGGCGCTGCAATCTCGACGAGAGCGGTGGAGCATGACAGACATTTCGTTAGTCGGGCACAGCGCGGTGGTCGCATGACGCCCCGGGAAGACAAGCGCGGCAACGAGTTCCGCGATGCGGAGCGGCCGAACAAGGGTTTGGGCGCTGGTTCCGCGCGCGGGAATGCGGCTCGCGCGAAGGATTCTAGTGTCGACGGTGCGTGGCGGTCCGCGCCGCGGCGCGACGACTCGCGCGGTCGCTCCGAGGGCGCGAGCGAGCGTCCGGGGCAGGGGAAGTGGAGCCGTTCCGGCGAGGCGAGTGGTGGCCGTCCGGCGAATGGCGGCGGTTCCGCTCGCGCGAATGCCGCTCGCGCGGGTGGTGCTCGTGACGGCGACGATGCGCGGGGGTCGGCCTCCCGGCGTGACGACTCGCGCGGTTACTCGGAGGGCGCGAGTCAGCGTCCTGCGCAGGCGAAGTGGGGTCGTTCCGATGAGGCGAGCGGTAATCGTTCGGCTCGTCGGACGGCGTCGGATTCGCGGGCACAGGCGGGGCGTGGTGCGAAAGGTGATGCGGCGCAGGGCGGTAGGTCGACAGCTGACCGTGGTGGTCAGTCGTCGCAGGGTGGTTCGCGTGCTGGTGAGTCAGGAGAGCGTTCGGCAGTGTCGGTGAAACGTGGTGGCAGCCAGGCTGCACAGGGTGGTTCGCGGTCCGGTGATCGAGGGGCGTCGGGGGCGAGACGTGGGGGTGGCCGAGTCGAACAAACCGGCTCACGGCCGGGTGGTGAAGCGGGCTCGTCCGCCTCGTCGGCCAAGCGTGGTGGCGGCCAGGGTGGTTCGCGGTCGGATTCGGCGGTGTCGGCGAAACGTGGTGGTAGCCAGGCTGCGCAGGGGGGTTCGCGGTCGGGCGATCAAGGGGGCCGGTCGGGCTCGGCAGCGAAACGTGGGGGTGGCGCGAAGGGGCGGGGTGGGGGCGATTCGTCGGATGCGGTGCGGGTGGTCGCGCGGGATGTGTTGCGGGCGGTGCGGGAGCGGGACGCATACGCGAATCTTGTGCTGCCGGGGCTACTTCGGGAGCGGGGGATCACGGGGCGGGACGCGGCGTTGGCGACCGAGTTGGCGTATGGGGCGTGCCGGTCGCGGGGGTTGCTGGACGCGGTGATCGAGGCGGGGGCAGGGCGGCCGATCGCGGACATCGACGGGCCGCTGCTGGATGTGTTGCGGCTCGGCGTGTATCAGCTGTTGCGGACGCGGATCGGGGCGCACGCGGCGGTCGACACCTCGGTGGCGCTGGCGCGGGCCGAGTTCGGTGCGGGCAAGGCCGGATTCGTGAACGCGGTCCTGCGCCGGGCGGGGGAGTGGACGGTCGAGGAGTGGGTGGAGCGGCTCGCACCGTCGGATCCGGTGGGGCACTTGGCCTTCGAGTTCGCCCACCCGGTATGGATCGCGCAGGCCTTCGCCGACGCGCTCGGCGCGCACGCCGGTGAACTGCGCGACGCGCTGGCCGCCGATGACGCGCGGCCCGCGGTGCACCTGGTCGCCCGCCCCGGTGAGATCAGCGCCGAGGAGTTGGCGCTGGTCACCGGCGGCGAAGAGGGCCGCTGGTCGCCCTACGCGGTCTACCTGGACGGCGGCGACCCCGGCAAGCTGGAGCCGGTCCGCGAGGGCATGGCGGCGGTGCAGGACGAGGGCAGTCAACTCGTCGCCCTCGCGCTGACCCGCGCGCCACTCGACGGCCCGGACGGCGGCCGCTGGCTGGACCTGTGCGCCGGACCGGGCGGCAAGGCGGCTCTGCTCGGCGC
>NZ_BAGH01000247.1 GCF_000308715.1 Nocardia tenerifensis NBRC 101015 | reverse complement strand
GAAATGGGCCAAGGCGCAAGGGATCTCGATCACCGCCGAGGTCACCCCGCACCACCTGCTGCTCGACGACTCGCGCCTGGAGACCTACGACGCGGTCAACAAGGTCAACCCGCCGCTGCGCGAGGCCTCCGACGCCGCCGCGCTGCGCCAGGCCCTGGCCGAGGGCGTCATCGACTGCGTCGCCACCGACCACGCCCCGCACGCCGAACAGGACAAGTGCTGCGAGTTCGCCGCGGCCCGCCCCGGCATGCTCGGCCTGGAGACCGCGCTGTCGATCATCGTGCAGACCATGGTCGAGCCCGGCCTGCTCGACTGGCGCGGCGTCGCCAAGGTGATGAGCGAGCGGCCCGCCGAGATCGTCGGCCTCGACGAGCACGGCAGGCCGATCGAGGTCGGCGAGCCGGCGAACCTGACGCTGGTCGACCCGCGGGCGAGCTGGACCGTGCGCGCGAAGGAACTCGCCAGCATCTCGAACAACACGCCGTTCGAGGACATGACGTTCCCGGCCCGAGTGACAACGACGTTGCTCAGGGGCCGGGTAACCGCCCGCGAAGGCAAAGCGGTGAAGCGCACTGGAGGTCCGTAAGTGGAGAGAACGCTGTGGGTTGTCGGGCTGGCGGCGCTGTTCGTCCTGTGCCTCTGGCTGATGTACCGAGGCTGGCAGAACCGGGCCGCGCGCCAGGAGGCCGGCATCGGGGAACTGCCCGTGGTGCCCGCCGACCTCGGCGCACAGGTGCTCGAACCGACCACGGGCCTGTATCTCGGCAGCACCATGGCGCCGAGCTGGCAGGACCGAATCGCCGTCGGTGACTTGGGTTTCCGGGCCACGGCGGAACTCACGCGATTCGAACGGGGAATTCTGCTCGAGCGCGACGGCGCGTCGGTGATCTGGATCCCGCAGGAATCCATCACCGCGGTGCGCACCGAACGCGGGCACGCGGGCAAGGTAATGACAGAAGATGGTGTGCTGGTAGTTCGCTGGAAGCTGCCCACCGGGACCGAGATAGATACCGGTTTCCGAGGGGACGACAAGTCGGTGTACCCGGCTTGGACGAGGGGCACGCAGGCGGGCACGGGCACTATGACGGGAGACGACGAGGGATGACGACGACAGAAGAAGCATCGCGCAGCGATTCCGTGAGGGGTGGCGGCCGGGCGACGGGTGGGCAAGCCGCTCTAGTACTCGAGGACGGGCGGGTGTTTCGCGGCGCGGCCTACGGCGCCGTAGGCGAGACGCTCGGCGAGGCGGTGTTCTGCACCGCGATGACCGGATATCAAGAGACCCTCACCGACCCCAGCTACCACCGGCAGATCGTGGTCGCCGCGGCGCCGCAGATCGGCAACACCGGCTGGAACGAGGAGGACGACGAGTCCGGCAAGATCTGGGTCGCCGGTTACGTGGTGCGCGACCCCGCGCGCCGCGCCTCCAACTGGCGCGCGACCACCACGCTGCCCGAGGCGATGCAACGCCAGGACATCGTCGGCATCTCCGGCATCGACACCCGCGCCCTGGTGCGCCATCTGCGCACCCGCGGTTCGATGAAGGCGGGCATCTTCTCCGGTGACGCTCTCGCCGACACGGACGAACTGCTCGGCCGGGTCACCGGTCAACCGTCCATGCTCGGCGCCGACCTGGCCGAAGAGGTGAGCACCGACTCGGTGTACACCCTCGAGCCCGCGGGCGACCCCCGCTTCACCGTGGTCGCGGTCGACCTCGGCATCAAGACCAACACCCCGCGCATGTTCGCCGAGCGCGGCGTGCGGGTGCACGTGGTGCCGTCGAACACCTCCATCGACCAGATCCTCGAGCTGAACCCGAACGGCGTCTTCCTCTCCAACGGCCCCGGCGACCCGGCCACCCAGGACGGCGCGGTCGCGCTGACCCAGGGCGTGCTCGAGCGCGGCCTGCCGCTGTTCGGCATCTGCTTCGGCAACCAGATCCTCGGCCGCGCGCTCGGCCGCGACACCTACAAGATGAAGTTCGGTCACCGCGGCATCAACATCCCGGTGATCGAGCACGGCACCGGCCGCATCGCGATCACCGCGCAGAACCACGGCTTCGCGCTGGCGGGCGAGCAGGGCGAGCAGTTCGACACCCCGTTCGGCAAGGCCGAGGTCAGCCACGTGTGCGCCAACGACGGCACGGTCGAGGGCGTGCGCCTCGTGGACGGCCGCGCGTTCTCGGTGCAGTACCACCCGGAGGCCGCCGCCGGACCACACGACGCGGCGTACCTCTTCGACCGTTTCGCCGGTCTCATGGAAGGCGGCCCGGCCGCGCAGCGGAAGGGAGTCTGATACAGATGCCACGTCGTAATGATCTGAAGCACGTCCTGGTGATCGGCTCCGGCCCGATCGTCATCGGCCAGGCCTGTGAGTTCGACTACTCCGGCACCCAGGCGTGCCGGGTGCTGCGGGCCGAGGGCCTGCGGGTTTCACTGGTGAACTCCAACCCGGCGACCATCATGACCGACCCCGAGTTCGCCGACGCCACCTACGTCGAGCCGATCACGCCGGAGTTCGTCGAGAAGGTCATCGCCAAGGAGCGGCCCGACGCCATCCTGGCCACCCTCGGCGGGCAGACCGCGCTCAACACCGCGGTCGCGCTGCACGAGAACGGGGTATTGGAGAAGTACAACGTCGAGATGATCGGCGCCGACTTCGACGCCATCCAGCGCGGCGAGGACCGGCAGAAGTTCAAGGACATCGTCGCCGAGGTCGGCGGCGAAAGTGCCCGCTCCCGAGTCTGTTTCACCATGGACGAGGTGCGCGAGACCGTCGCCGAGCTGGGATTCCCTGTGGTCGTGCGGCCCTCGTTCACCATGGGCGGCCTCGGCTCCGGAATGGCCTACAACGACAAGGATCTCGACCGCATCGCCGGCGGCGGCCTCGCCGCGTCGCCGACCGCGAACGTGCTCATCGAGGAATCCATCCTGGGCTGGAAGGAATTCGAGCTCGAGCTCATGCGCGACAGCCGCGACAACGTCGTGGTGGTCTGCTCGATCGAGAACGTCGACCCGATGGGCGTGCACACCGGCGACTCGATGACCGTCGCCCCGGCCATGACGCTCACCGACCGCGAGTACCAGAAGATGCGCGACCTCGGCATCGCGATCCTGCGCCAGGTCGGCGTCGACACCGGCGGCTGCAACATCCAGTTCGCGGTCAACCCGGCCGACGGCCGCCTGATCGTCATCGAGATGAACCCGCGCGTCTCGCGCTCGTCCGCATTGGCCTCCAAGGCAACGGGTTTCCCGATCGCCAAGATCGCCGCCAAGCTGGCCATCGGCTACACCCTCGACGAGATCGTCAACGACATCACCAAGGAGACGCCGGCCTGCTTCGAGCCGACGCTGGACTACGTGGTCGTCAAGGCGCCGCGCTTCGCGTTCGAGAAGTTCCCCGGCGCCGACCCGACGCTGACCACCACCATGAAGTCGGTCGGCGAGGCAATGTCGTTGGGGCGCAACTTCGCCGAGGCGCTCGGTAAGGTGCTGCGCTCGCTGGAGACCAAGGCCGCGGGCTTCTGGACCCAGGGCGACGGCGAATGGACCGACGTCGCGGCGATTCTCGAAGACCTGCGCACCCCCGTCGAGGGCCGCATCTACCAGGTCGAGCGGGCGCTGCGCCTCGGTGCGAGCATCGAGGACGTCGCCGCCGCGTCGGGCGTCGACCCCTGGTTCGTCGCCGAGGTCGCCGGCCTGGTCGAGCTGCGCGCGGAGATCATGGACGCGCCCGTGCTCGACGAGGCGCTGCTGCGCCGGGCCAAGCACTACGGCCTGTCCGACGGTCAGCTCGCCGCGCTGCGCCCGGAGTTGGCGGGGGAGACCGGCGTTCGCGCGCTGCGGCACCGGCTCGGCATCCGCCCGGTCTTCAAGACGGTCGACACCTGCGCCGCCGAGTTCGAGGCCAAGACCCCGTACCACTACTCGACCTACGAGCTCGACCCCGCCGCGGAGTCCGAGGTCGCGCCGCAGCGCGAGCGCGACAAGGTGATCATCCTCGGCTCCGGCCCGAACCGGATCGGTCAGGGCATCGAGTTCGACTACTCGTGTGTCCATGCGGCGCAGACGCTTTCGCAGGCCGGGTACGAGACCGTCATGGTCAACTGCAATCCGGAGACCGTCTCCACCGACTACGACACCGCCGACCGGCTCTACTTCGAGCCGCTCACCTTCGAGGACGTGCTCGAGGTGTACCACGCGGAGACCGAGTCGGGGCACGTCACGGGCGTCATCGTGCAGCTGGGCGGGCAGACGCCGCTCGGCCTTGCGCAGCGGCTCACCGACGCAGGCGTCCCGGTGGTCGGCACCAGCGCCGCCGCCATCGACCTGGCCGAGGACCGCGGCGAGTTCGGCGACGTACTCGTCGCGGCCGGGCTGCCCGCGCCGAAGTACGGCACCGCCACCACCTTCGGGCAGGCCAAGAAGATCGCCGCGAGCATCGGCTACCCGGTGCTCGTGCGCCCGTCCTACGTGCTCGGCGGGCGCGGCATGGAGATCGTCTACGACGAGAACTCGTTGGAGGGCTATATCTCCCGGGCGACCGAGCTCAGCCCGGAGCACCCCGTGCTGGTCGACCGATTCCTCGAGGACGCCATCGAGATCGACGTCGACGCGCTGTGCGACGGCGAGGAGGTCTACCTCGGCGGCGTGATGGAGCACATCGAGGAGGCCGGCATCCACTCCGGCGACTCCGCCTGCGCGCTGCCGCCGATCACCCTGGGCCGCAGCGATATCGAGGCCGTGCGCCGCTCGACCGTCGCGCTGGCCAAGGGCATCGGCGTCAAGGGCCTGCTGAACGTGCAGTACGCGCTCAAGGACGACGTGCTGTACGTGCTCGAGGCGAATCCGCGTGCCAGCCGGACGGTTCCGTTCGTGTCCAAGGCCACCGCCGTGCCGCTGGCCAAGGCCGCCGCGCGAATCGCCCTCGGCGCCACCATCGCCGAGCTGCGCAAGGAAGGCATGCTGCCGGGCGAGGGCGACGGCGGGCACGTCCCGCTAGACGCCCCGGTAGCGGTGAAGGAGGCCGTGCTGCCGTTCCACCGGTTCCGCAAGGCCGACGGCACCGGCGTGGATTCGCTGCTCTCCCCGGAGATGAAGTCCACCGGCGAGGTGATGGGCATCGACGCCGACTTCGGCACCGCCTTCGCCAAGAGCCAGACCGCCGCCTACGGCTCGCTGCCCACCGCGGGCACCGTGTTCGTCTCGATCGCGAACCGGGACAAGCGCGCCATGGTCTTCCCGGTCAAGCGCCTGCACGACTTGGGATTCCGCATCCTGGCCACCGACGGCACCGCGGAGATGCTGCGCCGCAACGGCATTCCGTGCGAGCGGGTGCGCAAGCACTCCGAGCCGGAGACCGGGGACGTGCCGCAGCCGACGATCGTCGAGCAGATCCGCGACGGCGAGATCGACATGGTGTTCAACACCCCGTACGGCAACTCCGGCCCGCGCGTGGACGGCTACGAGATCCGCAGCGCCGCCGTCGGTGTGAACATCCCGTGCATCACCACGGTGCAGGGCGCCGCCGCCGCGGTGCAGGGCATCGAGGCGAGCATCAACGGCGGGATCGGGGTGCGTTCGCTGCAGGAACTGCACTCGGTGCTGCGTGGCTGAGCCGAACGTGCCGGAAGCGGAGCAGGACGGAGCGGGTGCGGTGCGGACCTTCGGAGCCCGATTGCGCGCCGCCATGGCGCATTTCGGCCCCGTGTGCGTCGGCATCGACCCGCACCCCGGCCTGCTGGAGTCCTGGGGCCTGCCCGTCGACGCGGAGGGGCTCGAGCAGTTCGCGGAGATCTGCGTCGAGGCTTTCGACGGCTGCGTCGCGCTGGTGAAGCCGCAGGTCGCGTTCTTCGAGACCTACGGCTCGGCCGGAATCGCCGTGCTGGAGCGCACGATCGAGGTGCTGCGTGGCTCGGGCACCCTGGTGCTCGCCGACGCCAAACGCGGCGACATCGGCTCCACTATGGACGCCTACGCGCACGCCTGGCTCGGTGACGGGCCGCTCGGCTCCGACGCCGTGACGGCCTCGCCGTACCTCGGATTCGGCTCGCTGGCACCGGCTCTGGCGCTGGCCGAGGCCAATCGCCGCGGCGTGTTCGTGCTCGCCGCGACCTCGAATCCCGAAGGGGCGCAGCTGCAACGGGTCGTCACG
>NZ_BAGH01000248.1 GCF_000308715.1 Nocardia tenerifensis NBRC 101015 | reverse complement strand
AGTGTCATCCGCTCGCAGTCGCCGAGTGTCACACCCGCTCGCAGTCCCCGAGTGTGACCCGCTCGCAGTCCCCGAGTGTGACCCGCTCGCTCGGCAGTCGCCGAGTGTCACTCGCTCGCAGTCCCCGAACGACGCCCGTTCGCAGTCGCCGAACGCACCCGTTCGCAATCGCCGAACGACGCCCGCTCGCAATCGCCGAACGCCACCCGCTCGGCAGTCCCCGAGTGTGATCCGCTCACAGTCCCCGAGCGTCACCCGCTCACAGTCCCCGACCGCCCCTCGCTCACAATCACCGAACGCCGCGCGGACGAAACTGAATACTGATCCGCGGCCCGGTAGGCCTGCGCGTCTTGGGCACCGCGTGCTCCCAGGTGCGCTGGCACGAACCGCCCATCACCAGTAGATCCCCGTGCCCCACCATGTATCGCATGCTCTCGCCGCCGCCGCGCGGCCGCAGCATCAGCGCGCGCGGGGCCCCGATCGAGACAATCGCGACCATCGTGTCGTGGGTCGCCCCGCGCCCGAAGTTGTCCCCGTGCCAGGCGACGCTGTCCTGGCCGTCGCGGTAGTAACAGAGCCCGGCCGTGCGGAACGACTCCCCGAGTTCGGGCCGATAGTGCTCACTCAAGGCCTCTCGCGCGTCGGCGAGCACCGGATCGGGCAGCGGCTCGTGCTCGCTGTAGAACTTCAGCAGCCGCGGCACGTCGACCACCCGGTCGTACATCGGCCGCCGCTCGGCCTTCCACGGCACGTCGTCGACGAGCCGATCGAACAGCGCGTCGGCCCCGGACAGCCAGCCGGGCAGCACATCCACCCAGGCCCCGCGGTCCAGCACCGTGCGCCGGGCGGCGCGAAGCGGTCCGAACTCGGTGTCCCCGAACCCGTCGAGCAGTGATCCCTGTAGCGGTGTCGACATGCCAGCGAATCTACCCGTTATCGAACATATGTGCTAGCGGTAATCGGACGGTCAGTTCCGCGCGAGGATGTCCCGCGCGATATCGACCGAGGCCGCGTAGCACTCCTCGTCGCTCAGCGGCAGGTCACCCATCATCGCGGAGCTCCAGCTGATGGCGAGCAGCGCCTGCCTGGCGTGGAAGACCGCGCGGGGCTCGCGATCGGGCGCGGTCATCAGGTCGGCCAGCACCCGGAACTGGTAGCGCAGGCTCACCCCGAAGCCGAGTTCCCGGAAGGCGGGCTGGTTTTCGGCCATGAATCGCACCATGTCGCGGCCCACGCCGTGCAGCAGCGCGCCGTAGCGGTCGAGGATCTCCCGCGCGCGTTCCGGCCCGGTCGGCGCGTGCTCCGCCCACGCCACGATCTCGTCGATGCCGCGCCGCAGATCGTCGGACAGGCTGGCGACGATGTCCTCTTTGGTGCGGAAGTGGTAGTAGAGCGCGGCTTTGGTCACCTCCAGCCGCTCGGCGATCTCGCGCAGCGACGTCTTCTCGTAGCCGCGCTCGGAGAACAACTCCATCGCCACCGCGCGGATTCGTTCGCGCATGTCGCTGCGGCGGCGATCCATGAGGTACTCCCTTTTGCTTGACGACCGGCTAGTTGGAGCCTAGCGTGACGCCTGCGACCGGATACCTAGCCGGGCGACAAGTAAATAACCTTGGGAGGGCAACGATGACCGAGACGACGGCGCCGATGGCGGGTGTGGCGATGACGGCGATCGGAGTGGCGGTGATCCGCGCGCGGGAATCGGCCAGGCCGGACCGGCTCTACGACGATCCGCTCGCGAGTCGTTTCGTCGAAGCCGCCCGGCGCTTCTACACGGCGACGCCCGATGGAGCGCTGCGTTGGGAACGACTGGAAGCCTTGGCGGACAAGTTCTTCGAGGGTCGGACCGTCGGCGTGCGGCTGGTCGATGATCGAATGAACGAGGCCGTCGAGGCCGGTTGCCGCCAAATCGTCGTCCTCGGAGCGGGTTTGGACACCCGAGCATTCCGGTTGGCGTTGCCTGCCAACCTCCGGTTCTTCGAGATCGACCTGCCGGAGCTGTTCGCATTCAAGGAGCCCGTGCTGGCGGCCGCGAATCCGACGCCGCGTTGTATCCGCGCAGTCATCCCGGCGGACCTCCGTGAAAACTGGTCGGAGCAGTTGCGCGCCAGAGGTTTTCGCGAACAAGAGCCGACCTACTGGGTCGAGGAGGGCGTGCTCGGCTACCTCGGCGGCGAGACGGCGCTGCGAGTCGCCGCGACCCTCACCGAATTATCCGCTCCCGGAAGCCGATTCGGCGCAGGACGCTTCCGGGTCGATCGAAGCCAGGAGCACTACGCCGAACTCGGCCGGCTCGTCGGCGGCGAGCACGACCACCCGGACCGCGTCCCGGGCAGCTTCGAGCAGGACGCCGAGCAGTGGCTCGCCGCGCACGGCTGGCGCACCAGCTTTCGGAGTTGGGACGAACTCGTCGCCCCGCTGGACCGGCCCGTCACCAACGGCGACCCCGATATAGGGCTCATCGAAGCGGTCCGCGAGTAACCGGGCCGGGTTCCGTGGCCCGGCTCACACCGCGATACACCTGCTGAAAGCACGGTCGCGACCGCTGTTACGCTGCTTGCCGTAAGACATCCTTTAACGGACCGTCCGGTGAGGCGGGGAAGGAGGTCGGCATGGCCGTGCCCGAACGGGCCGCCAAGTCCGGCGCTGCCGAGACACCGCAGCGACAGGCTGCAGAGACATCGCAGCGACACACCCCCGAGGGGGTGGAGGCGGGGCGGGAGCTGTTGTCGGCTTCCGATGTCAGTCGGACCATCGCGCGTATCGCGCATCAGATCATCGAGAAGACCGCGCTCGACGCGGGTGAACCGGGCGCGCCACGCGTCGTGCTCATCGGCATTCCGACGAGGGGCACCTCGCTGGCCGCGCGGCTCACGGACAAGATCGAGGAGTTCTCCGGCGTCCGCCCGGCCCTCGGCTCGCTCGACATCACGCTCTACCGTGACGATCTGCGCACCCGGCCGCACCGGCCGCTGGAGCGCACCTCGGTCCCCGAGGGCGGCATCGAGGACGCGCTCGTCGTGCTGATCGACGACGTGCTCTTCTCCGGCCGCACCGTGCGCTCGGCCCTGGACGGCCTGCGCGACCTCGGCCGCCCGCGCGCCGTGCAGCTCGCGGTGCTCATCGACCGCGGCCACCGCGAACTCCCCATCCGCGCCGACTATGTCGGCAAGAACGTGCCGACCTCGCGCTCGGAGGACATCTCGGTCCTGCTCACCGAGCACGACGGTCGCGACGGCGTCTACCTGCGTCAGGAGGCTGAGGCGTGAAGCACCTGCTGACCGTCGGTGACCTGGACCGCGCGACCGCGACCGAGCTGCTGGACGAGGCCGAACGCTTCGAGCAGGCCCTGCTCGGGCGCGAGGTGCACAAGCTGCCGACCCTGCGCGGCCGCACGGTGATGACCGTGTTCTACGAGAACTCCACCCGCACCAGGGTGTCGTTCGAGGTCGCGGGCAAGTGGATGAGCGCCGACGTGATCAACGTCAGTGCGAGCAGCTCCTCGGTCTCCAAGGGCGAATCGCTGCGCGACACCGCGCTCACGTTGCACGCCGCGGGCGCCGACGCGCTGATCGTGCGGCACCCGGCTTCCGGTGCGGCACACCAGATCGCGCACTGGATGGACGCCTGGGCGCGCACGGCGGGACGCTCCGGCCCGGCCGTGATCAACGCGGGCGACGGCACCCACGAGCACCCGACCCAGGCCCTGCTCGACGCGCTGACCCTGCGCCAGCGGCTCGGTGACATCGAGGGCAAGCGGGTCGTCATCGTCGGCGACATCCTGCACAGCCGCGTCGCGCGCTCGAATGTGTTCCTGCTCAACACGCTTGGCGCCGAGGTAGTGCTCGTCGCGCCGCGCACGCTGCTCCCGGTGGGCGTGGACGCCTGGCCCGCCCGCATATCGCACACGCTCGACGCCGAATTGCCCGGCGCCGACGCGGTTCTCATGCTGCGCGTACAGGCCGAGCGGATGAACGGCGGCTTCTTCCCGTCGGCCCGCGAATACTCGATCAACTACGGACTGTCCGAGCGCAGGCTCGCCCTGCTGGACGAGCACGCGGCGGTCCTGCACCCCGGCCCGATGCTGCGCGGCATGGAAATCGCCTCGCCCGTAGCCGATTCCGCGCAGGCCGCGATCCTGCAACAGGTGACGAACGGAGTACACATGCGCATGGCCGTCCTGTTCCGGCTGCTCGTCGGTGCGCAGGAGGTGGTCGCATGAGCGGGCTGCTGATCAAGGGTGCGCTGATCTACGGCGCGGGCGAGCCGGTCGACGTGCTGGTCGCCGACGGCGTGATCCGGGAGATCGGCGCCGGGCTCGACGCAGGCGACGCGGAGGTGATCGACGCGAGCGGGCAGATCCTGCTGCCCGGCTTCGTCGACCTGCACACGCACCTGCGCGAGCCGGGCCGCGAGGACACCGAGACCATCGAATCCGGTTCCGCCGCAGCGGCACTGGGCGGTTACACGGCGGTGTTCGCGATGGCCAACACCAGCCCGGTCGCCGACTCGGTCGTCGTCACCGACCATGTGTGGCGGCGCGGTCAGGAGGTCGGCCTGGTCGACGTGTACCCGGTCGGCGCGGTCACCGTCGGGCTCGAGGGCAAGCAGCTCGCCGAGATGGGCACCATGGCCACCGGCGCGGCCGGGGTGCGGATGTTCTCTGACGACGGCCACTGCGTCTACGACCCGCTGCTCATGCGCCGCGCGCTGGAGTACGCGAACACCTTCGGCGTGCTGATCGCCCAGCACGCGGAGGAGCCGCGGCTCACCGTCGGCGCGGTCGCGCACGAGGGC
>NZ_BAGH01000249.1 GCF_000308715.1 Nocardia tenerifensis NBRC 101015 | reverse complement strand
CGGTGGTCGGGACCGAATTCGCTCCTGCCGCAATCGGAGTCCGGCACGGGTTCCACGCCAGGCACGGCAGGCTGCCGCAGCCGCTCGCCTACAGCCCGGACGGCGACACCCTCGCCATCGGCAGCGACGACGGCGGCGTGCTGATCTGCGACGCCGAGACCGGGCTGCCGCTGCGCACGCTGCAGGGGCATCGCAACCGCTCGTTCGCCGTCGCCTACGCCGGATCCGTGCTGATCAGCGGGTCGAGCGACGGCACCGTCCGCATCTGGGACGTGGCGACCGGCGAGTCGCGCCGAATCCTGCACGGGCACAGCGAATGGCCGTGGCCGGTCATGTTGAACGGCGCGGGCGACCTGCTCGCCACCGGCGACGCGGCGGGGGTACTGCGGCTGTGGTCGCTGCCGGGCGGCGACCTGCGGCACGAGTGTGTGCCCGCGGACGGCAGCCGAGAGCTGATCTACAGCTTGGCCTTTCACGAGGGCGTGGTCGCCGCGGCCTATCGCGACGGCAAGGTCCGGCTGTGGGACACCGAGAGTGGCCGGGTGCGCGGCGAATTCGTCGGGGCGCCGGGCTCGGTGTTCCGGGTCGCGTTCGATCCGACCGGTCGTCTGCTCGCGGCCGGTGACGTGCGCGGCCTGGTCGCGCTGTGGGATCCGGTGCGCTGCACGCTGGTTCGCGAGCTTCCCGGGCACACCGGCCGGGTGTACACGCTGGCGTTCCATCCCACGCTGCCGCTGCTGGCCAGCGGCGACACCGATGGGGGACTGCGGGTCTGGGACGTCGAGACCGGCTCGACGAGGTACGCGCCGTCCGACCACAACGCGGCCGTCTACTGGGTCGCCTTCGATCCGGCCGGTGACCTGCTCGCCTCCGGCGACAGCGCGGGCCTGCTCTGCCTGCGCGACAGCGCGACGGGTGAAGTGCGGCACCGGATCACCGCGCACACGGGCTCGATCTGGCCGTTCGCCTTCCGGCCGGACGGCGGCCAGCTCGCCGTCACCGACGACCAATTCACCACGCGGCTCTGGGATCCCGTGACGGGCGTGTGCAGGCACGTGCTCACCGGGCACGGCAGGCAGGTGCGGTCGGTGACCTTCAACGCCGACGGCACGCTGCTCGCGACCGCCGGGAACGACGGGTTGGTACGGCTGTGGGATCCGGTGAGCGCCAAGCAGATCCGTCGCCTCGCCGGCAGCGAGGATCGGCTCGTCACCTTCGAGTCCGCGCTGTTCAGCCGCGTGCAGCCGCAGCAGCTCGCGGTGGTGGGCAACGACGGCAGGCTGAGCCTGCTCGACCTCGATTCCGACCGGTTCCAACGGCACATCAAGGTGAAGGTCGCGCCGATCTGGGCGATCGCCTTCGACCCGACGGACGACTTCGTCGCCACCGCGAACGACGACGACACGGTGATCATCTGGAGCCGGACCACCGGCGCGCTGCACATGGTCTGCGCCGAGCACTACGGTCGCGTGCGGTCCATCGCGTTCAACGCCGACGGCACCAAGATGGCCACCGGCTGCGACGACTCCACGGTGCGGCTCTGGGACGTCGAATCCGGCAGGCTCCTGCGGGAATTCGCCGGCCACCGCGATCGGGTCTACGCGGTGGTCTTCCACGGCGACCGCCTCGCGAGTGTCTCCTGGGACATGACCGTACGCATCTGGGACGTGGAAACCGGTGCGAGCCTGCACGAATTGACCCGGCACACCGGGCGGCTGTGGGCGGCGGCGGTCGATCCGCACAGCGGCATCCTGGCAACCGGCGGCGAGGATCTCGTGATCCGCCTGTGGGACATGGCAACCGGGCGGCACCTGCACACGATGGAGGGACACAAGCGGCAGGTGTGGTCGCTGGCCTTCCACCCGTCCGGACGGCTGCTGGCCAGCGGCGGGGACGACGGCAACGCCATCCTGTGGACGGTGCCCGGTGGCGACTATCCGGACCCGGCGACCGCGCCGACCATCCGGGCGGAGCTGCTCGGGCTCCCCGAGGGGTGGGCGGCGCTCGCACCAGACGGGCGCTACAAGTTCGAAGGCAATATCGCCGGGCAGTTCTGGCATGTGATCGGCGTGTCGCGGTTCGAGTCCGGTGAGCTGGATCCGTACCTGCCCGAGGTCGCGCAGCTGCCCTTGGACGCGCCCTTCTGAAACGGGCGGTGGGAGGCGGATCGTCGCTCGCGGTGCAGGTTCAGGGTTCGGCGCCGTCGCGGGCACGGGGCAATGCCTCCCAAACCTCTTGCGGCGTCGGCGAAGCCGTATACGGCCGAGTCGTTCGACCATCCGCCGAAGTCGTTGGAGATGATGCCGAGCCGGAGCGGAACGGCCTTCGAGATCACTGCCCGGGTCGGACGCTCTCAGGTCGGCCCGCGCGTCGGCATCAGACAGTAGACTCGTGCTATAGGCGAGACCCTGCGGCGATGGTGCGACCGAGGAGGGATAGTCGATGGAACAGACGACCTGCCTGGTGGTCGGGGGTGGCCCCGCCGGAATGATCCTCGGACTGCTACTCGCCAGGGCCGGGGTCGAGGTGACCGTCCTGGAGAAGCACAAGGACTTCCTGCGCGACTTCCGCGGCGACACCGTGCATCCCACGACCCTCGATCTGCTCGACGAGCTCGGCCTCGGCGAGGAGTTCGCGAAACTGCCCGCGCGCAAACTGGAGCAGGTGCAGCTGGCGACCGCCAACGGCCTGCAGACCTTCGCGTCGCTGAAAGATCTACCGGGCAAACACAAATACATCGCGATGGTGCCGCAGTGGGACCTGCTCGATCTGCTCGCGCGGTCCGCCGAGGCGGAGCCGAGCTTCCACCTGCGGATGAATACCCAAGCGACCGAACTGCTTTGGTCGGAGGGCAAGGTCACCGGCGTCGCCTATCGGACCGTGGACGGCGGCACGGGCGAGATCCGCGCCGATCTCACCGTCGCCTGCGACGGGCGCGGTTCGGTGCTGCGGTCGGCGGCGGGCCTGGCCACGCGGAGCTGGCCGACGCCGATGGACGTGTGGTGGTTCCGCCTGCCGCGCAACGAGACCGACCCGGCGGGAGCCGTCCCGGTCGTCACGGCCCACCGTGCCGCGGTGCTGCTCGACCGCGGCGACTACTGGCAGTGCGCCACGCTCATCGCCAAGGGCACCGACGAGGTCGCGCGGCGCGGCCCGGTCGACGAGATCATGCGCACGATGGCCGACTCGGTCTCCTGGCTCCGCGACCGCGTCGACGCGCTCGCCGACTGGGACGAGGTGAAACTGCTCGACGTTCAGCTCGACCGGTTGACCACCTGGTACACCGACGGACTGCTGTGCATCGGCGACGCCGCGCACGCCATGTCACCGGTCGGCGGCGTCGGCATCAACCTGGCCGTGCAGGACGCCGTCGCGGCCGCGAGAATCCTTTCTGCCCCGCTGCTCTCAAAGTCTGTCAGCACGCGCGACTTAGCCAAGGTGCAGCGCCGCCGCACGCTGCCGACCGTGGTGACCCAGGGCATGCAGCGCCTGCTGCACGCGCGGGTGATCCGCCCGGCGCTCGCGGGCGGCATCAATATCGCCGGCTCGCCCGACGCGCCGCTGGGGGTGCGGGTCTACCGGCGAATCCCCGTGGTGCGCAGCATTCCACCGTTCCTGGTCGCCCGTGGCATCCTGCCCGAGCACGCCCCGGACTTCGCTCGTCGCGGGGGCACCGCCTGACGCCATCCCGGTCGCGGTGGTGCCACCGGCGGCCGGGGCATGGCAAATAACGGCATTCGTTCAGATGACATTCTCGCTAGCGTTGTGCCCGCACAACGTACACAGCGAAAGGTGTTGTCGATGAAGCATTTTGGGACTACCACACTGGTCGCGGGCGCGGCGATCGTCGGCGCGGTGTTCGCGGCCGGGCCGGCGTCGGCGGGTCAGGGCCTCCCGTTGGAGCCGTCGACCGACGCGCAGTCGGTGATGGACATCTCGCCGTCCGGGTCGGCGAACTCGCTGGCGTCGGGATCGGCGTGGCTGCCGTGCCTGCTCGGCCAGAAGTCGACGTTCTGCAACTACGTTGGCTGATCCCGGGCCTGTGCCGTTCGGCTGAGCCTGGTCCGGTGCCGTGTTCCGGTACCGGCGTATGCCCTGTATCGACGTCCCACACGGCGCTGTTGGAGGTCGAATCGCGAGTTCGGGCTCGTGCGGCGATGACCTGCGCGCCGCGCTGTGCCCGCGCCGGTCACCTCGACCGCGGGCAGGAGGCCGTCCGCGTTGTCGTCGCCGGTGTCGGCTTGTCGTCCACTTTGCCAGGCGACGGTCCGGCCCCGATGCATCGGCCGGACCGCAGTTCTCGGATGCGTGCCGGGACGTCGGACGCGACCCGGCGAGCGTGACCAGGACCGCGACGGTCCTGGTGGACCCGGCGACGCCTACGGCGTGGATGGCCCGCTTCGTCTTCGGGAACGCCGACCGGTGCGGACTCCGACACAGGACCTGAGCGCGACTAGTCGTTCGGGCGGAGGATGAGCTTGCCCAGCGGTGCGCGGTCCTCGATCAGTTTGTGCGCGTGGGCCGCTTGGTCGAGCGGGAGGACCGCCTCGACCACCGGATCCAGGCGGCCGGTCGCGGCGCGCTGGAGGGTCGCGGTGCGGGCCTGGGCGACTCGCGCCAGCCAGTCCGGGCCCGCGCAGCCGGTGAGAGTGAGGCCGCGGGTGATCAGATCGGCGGCGCTCAGCTGGGCGGGGGCGCCGGAAAGCCAACCGTAACTGAGCATTCGGCCGCGCAGGGGTGTCATGACGTCGAGGACTTCTGCGGCGGTGGGGCCGCCGATGGAGTCGAAGACCACGTCGAGCGTTGCGCCACCGAGGATTTCGCGTAGCCGGGCGGGCCACTCGGGATCGTTGTGGTCGATCACCTCGTCGGCGCCGAACTCGCGGGCCCGCTCCGCCTTCACCGGCCCGCCCGCCGTGGCGACGACGCGGGCCGCGCCGTACTCCTTGGCGAGCTGAGTGAGGTAACCGCCGATACCCGTTGCGGCGGCCTCGATCAGCACCGTCTCGGTGCCGGTGAGCGCGGCCGTCTCCAGCAGAGGCAGCGCCACCGAGCCGCTCATCAGGACCGCGGCCGCGTCCACCGCGGACAGTCCGTCCGGGATAAGCGTCACGGAATCAGCTGGGGCGCTGACGAACTCGGCGTAGGAGCCGAAACCCATGGTGGCCACGGTGACTCGGCGGCCGAGCAGCGCGCCGTCCACGCCCGCGCCCACCTCGGTCACCACGCCCGCGGCCTGGAAACCGAAGACCAGCGGCGGCTCGACGCCGAGCGGGAACTCGCCGGAGCGCAGCTTCGTCTCCGGGAACAGCACGGGGATCGCCTCGGCGCGGATCACCACCTCGCCCGGGCCCGCCGCGGGCGCGGGGACCTCCTGAAGGACCAGCACCTCGGGGCCGCCCGTCTGTGTCATTACGATTGCCTGCATCATTAACTCCATAAGTTGACTGCTGGTCCAGTTGCCTCCGCAACGATATGGACCGGCGGTCAAGTTGTCAACGAAAGCGGGTGCGATGACTGACGGGCGTCCGAAGGAACGGGCCGACGCCGCGCGTAACCGGCGCGCCATTCTCGACGCGACCACCGCGCTGCTCGCCGAGCACGGCGCCGAGGCGATCACCATGGACCGGGTCGCCGCCGCGGCCGGGGTCGGCAAGGGCACGATCTTCCATCGCTTCGGCAATCGCGCCGGGCTGCTGCACGAGATGGTCGCCGAGAGCGCGCTCACGCTGATGGACGCCATCACCGACGGGCCGCCACCGCTGGGACCCGGCGCGCCGGCCGACGCGCGGCTGCTCGCCTATTTCGACGCGATGACGCGCCTGGTGATCGAGAACTCTGAGCTCATGGTGGCCTACCGCACGGTGCCGCCGCATCCGCGCACTGGCGAGTTCCATGCCTTCTGGGACAAGCACATCACCGCGCTGCTGCGCGAGGCGCGGCCCGATCTCGACGCCGAGGTGGTCGGCCGGTTGCTGCTGTCCTCGATCGGCGGCGAGTTGGTGCCGACCATGGTCCGGGCGGGCGAGACCGAGCGACTGCTCGCCGCGGTGCGTGAACTGGTCGAGTCGGTGCTGCGGACGCCGTGAAAGTCCTTGCGCCGCATAGCCGTGCGGTCGACGTCTCGAAATGCGTTGTGCGTCAGAACATGGCGGCGAGCATCGGGAGCGGCAGGTTGATGATGCCGTGAACCAGGAAGAGCAGCCAGGGATTTCGGTATCGCGACCAGAGGTAGCCGAGGAAGACGCCGTAGCCGCCGATGTGCACGAAGGCGGCGGCGAGGTCTACGCCGAACCCGTTGCCGCCGTGGATCACCGCGTGCCATGAGGCGAAGACGAGTGCGGTCACCAGGATCGCGGGCCAGCGCCCGACGCCGGCCTCGAGCCTCGTTTGCAGCCAGACGCGGTAGAAGATCTCCTCCAGCATCGCATTGAGGACGAACACGCCTACGACGGCGATCACGTCCGGTCGAGAACCGGTGTAGTCGTGTCCGAAGAGGGTGAACAGCGCGAGGAAGGTGAGGACGGCCGGTAGGGGGCGAAGCCATCGGCCTTCGGTGTCCACCCGGTACCACTCGTGCCAGGACGCCAGCCGGAAGATGAGCGGAACGGCAAGGAGGAGAGGCAGTTTCAGGCCGAGGAACCAGCCGTTGCCGCCGGGAGAGAGGGCGAAGCCGATCGTGAAGGCGAGCGCTAGTGCGAAGAGCCACCACGCCTGCCGGGCGGTGCGCGAATCACCCTGCGGCGGTTCGTCTTCGCGATGTTTCGGCGGAACCAGCCAGGCGGCCGCGAGCCCACCGAACACCGTCAGGCCCAGCATCCACATCGGCAGCGTGTCGTCGCTGTCGGCGGAGTAGCGCAACCCGGTGTGCCCGGTCCAGATCAGCGTCGCCACGGCGGCGGTGAACACCAGAAGCGCCGTGGCTAAGAGGAAGTCGCCGGATCTCCGCATGAATCTCACGATGCCATCGGTGGCGGGTGGGTCCTTTGCGGCGGAGGCGAATATCGGCCGAATGTCCTCCGAAAGGACGACGGCACGGCTCAATCGCCGGCCAGGATGGCCTCGAATCGTTGGTCGGCACTGTCGAGTTGGTCGAGGATGTGCTGTTTGACGTCGTCGGCCAAGGGCGTGTCGGCGCGGGTGACAAGGTCGCGGTAGACCGCGGTGAGCGGGCGATACTTGGTGGCGAGCTTGTGCATGGCCGGGCCGGTCGCGTACAGGATGCCGACACCGTTGTCGGTGAAGTCCGACAGCTTGACGATCCTGGCCCACGGGGCCCGGTCGAGGTTGGCCGCGACGTGCTCGCGGTATTGCAGATGCCGGTCGATCGACGGGTCCGGCTCGGGATTGGTGACGGCCGCGACCAGTTCGGCGACGCGCTCGCCGAAGCGGTCGGCGAGTTCGGCCAGGGCGGCGGCGGTCGGCGGGCCGGGGCGGTCGCCGGCCAGCTCCACCGGGTGGTCCTCTACGGAGTCGTGCAGCAGGCCGGCGGCGACCAGGTCGCCGTCGCGCACCCGATAGTGGCTGATGATCCGGATCGCCACGCGCAGTAGGTGATTGAGATACGGTTCGCGCCCGTAGTGATCGTCGCGGTGGAGTTCGGCGGCCAGCTCGAGCGCCTCGACCAACCGCTCGCTGTCCGGCAACTCCGCGATCTCCAGCAGTAATCGTTCGCGCAGCCCCGCCTCGCCGTAAACCTCGCTGATCGTGTGCAGCGGCATCACCGCCAGGACTCCCGCCCCAGGATTGCTCATACAGCCAATCTAATCGGACCACCTGGTCGCCGTCGCCTGGAAAATCCACCGCCGCCCACCACGCCAACAGCCGCACCCTTTCCCGACTTCCGCACCCCTTGCAGGCCCCGTAGTGGCGATGATTCGGACAAAGGGTGCGGATGCGGGCGTGGGTAGCGCGGGCCGCTGCGCCGAGCAGTTCGCGGCGGCCGGTGGATGGTGCTAACGAAATGCCCACTCTCTGCCACGTTCCGCACTGTCTGTCGGCCCACGCGGTCCCTGCGAACTCGGATGTGGGCGGTGCCGCTGGCCCTGCGCCCGGCGCACGCAGTGAAGCTGCGCACGGCCGGAACCTCGTCGAGCAGAGTCAAATGGTGCCTACTTGACCTCCGCCGACGACCATTCGACTCTGCTCGATCCGCAATAGCGCCGCGCCCCCGGCAGCTTGTGGTCTCGCGGTGGGGAGGGGTGCGGAATCCAGGTGGTCGTGGCGTACAGTCCGCGGCCTTGTGGCGGTGGTGCTTTGGTTGGTTGGAGGTCCGCCGCTGCCCGGCAGCTTCTTGTGGTCTCGCGGTCGGCCGGGCGAACAGCCGCGCTCATTGCCAAGTTCCGCACTGTCTGTCGGCCCGCGTAGTGGTTGCGGTTGTGGGAAGAGGCGCAAATTCGGGTGGGCCGTGGCTGACTGTGCGCTGCGGTTGCGGACTTCGGGATAAGGGTGCTGCACCCGGCGTAGACAGTAATGCTGAACAAGGGCACTCGCTGACGCCCGCAGGAGCGTGCGTCGAGCAGAGTCGAATGGTGCCTACTTGATCTCCGTCAACGACCATTCGACTCTGCTCGGCCAGGAGACAGCGCTAGGAGTGGGGGATGAGGGTGTTTTGTCTGGCGGCGGTCCACCAGCGGCCGTCTTCCTTGACCAGGACGTAGAGCGCGATCATCGCGTGGTCGATGTCGATGAGTTCACCGTCGGCGGTCGTCGCTCCGGCGACCTTGTGGGCGAAGGCGACGTCGGGGCGCAGGAAGGTGATGTCGGTGATCTCGTAGCGGACGTACTCGTCCTTCAGGAATCCCGCCAGCCCATGACGGTTCGCCTCCAGCAGCGCGTCGCGGCCGGTCGTCAGCGCGCCGACGGCGTTGACGACCATGGCGTTAGCGGTGAAGTCGGCGGTCATCAGCGCGGCGTCGTTGGTGTTGTACGCGGTCTCGACATTGCCGATGATCTTCTCGATCGCCGCGATGTCGGCGCTGTGGTCCACGGTCGTATCGCCGACGACCGGCGGCTCAATTGCACTCATGCCGTTCAGCTTCCAACCTCAACAAAGGTTCCGGTCAAGCCCGAGGTCTATCGTCCCGTTCACAATCGACGACCGAACGCCACCCGCTCGCAGTCGCCGAACGCCATCCGCTCGCAGTCTCCGAGTGTCATCCGCTCGCAGTCTCCGAGTGTCATCCGCTCGCAGTCG
>NZ_BAGH01000250.1 GCF_000308715.1 Nocardia tenerifensis NBRC 101015 | reverse complement strand
CAGCGGTGTCCGCCGTGCCGGTCGCATGAGTCGTGCCAGTCGCGCCGGTCGTGTCCGCCGTGTCAGCCGCGCCGGTCGCGCGAGTCGTGCCGGTCGTGCTCGCCGTGCTGGTCTGGTCGGTCGTGCTCGCCGTTTCGGTCGGGTGCTCCGTGCCAGTCATGCCTGTAGTGCCGGTCGTGCCTGCCGTGTCCGCTGACGCGGCGGGCTCGACCGGCCTGGACGAGCGGCGGCCGCGCCAGCTCCGGCCGGTCGAGTTCTTGCTCTCGGGCGTGGACGGGATTTCGGGGTGCCCGGCCGCCGATCCGTTCGGCACCGCGGACTCGCCCTTGGCTCCGGCTCGGCGCGTTCGCCAGCTGCGGCCTGCCGCGTTCGCGGCGGACTTACCGGTGGGTACCGGCGCTTCGGATGCCTCCGCCGAGTCTCCCGCCGCTGCGGCTGCGGCTCGGCGGGCGGCGGCGCGTGCGCGCGCTCGGCGACGAGCCCGAGAACGACTGCTGCCCTGGGGTTTTCCGGTGTCCTCCGGCGCGGTCGCCGAATTCTCGGGCGACGCTGTGGTCTCGACCAGCGGCGTGGTCTCGGTGCCGTCGGTGTCGGTGTCGGTGACGGCCGGTTCGAAGCCGAGCTTCGCGAGCACCATCTTCACCACGCGGCCGGGGCTGCGACCGTCGGTGCGCACCCGGACGGTGGCGACCTCGCGATAGAGCGGGCGGCGCTTGCGCATCAGCTCGCGATACTTGGCGGCCGGGTCCGCGCCGTTGAGCAGGGGGCGGCTGGTGCTCGCCCCGGTGCGCCGAAGTCCTTCGCCCACACTGATCTCCAGGTAGACGACGGTGCGGTTGCGCAGCAGCGCCCGGGTGTCCTTGGACAGCACCGCGCCGCCGCCGAGCGAGACGACGCCGCGCTCGGCGAGGATGGCGCGGCGGACCACCCGCTCCTCGATCCGGCGGAACTCCGGCTCACCGTCGGTGGCGAAGATCTCCGGAATGGTGCGACCGGTCTCCCGCTCGATGCCCGCGTCGGTGTCGTACAGCTCGACGCCGAGTTCCTTCGCGAGCTTGCGGCCGATCGTCGTTTTCCCCGCGCCCGGCGGTCCGACCAGCACCACGCGCGGCGCGCGCGGATCGGTCTGCACGATCACGGCGTGCTTGGGTCAGCGGTCGCGTTGTGCGGTCGGGCGCTGATCCGCTTCACATAGCTGGTGATGTTCTCCAGGGTCTCGCCGAGCGAGTCGCCGCCGAACTTCTCCAGCGCGGCCTGCGCCACGACCAGCGCGACCATCGATTCCGCGACCACGCCCGCGGCGGGCACGGCACACACGTCCGAACGCTGGTGGATGGCGACGGCCTCCTCGCCGGTGGTCATGTCGACGGTCGCCAGCGCGCGCGGCACCGTGGAGATCGGCTTCATCGCGGCGCGCACCCGCAGCGCCTCGCCGTTGGTCATGCCGCCCTCCAGGCCGCCGGCCCGGTTGGTGGAGCGCAGCACGCCGTCGCGGCCGGGCCGCATCTCGTCGTGCGCCTGGCTGCCGCGGCGGCGCGCGGTCTCGAAACCGTCGCCGATCTCGACGCCCTTGATGGCCTGAATGCCCATGAGCGCGGCCGCGATCCGGGAGTCGAGGCGGTTCTCGCCGCTGGTGAACGAGCCAAGGCCGACCGGGAGACCCTCGATGACCACCTCGACGACGCCGCCGAGGGTGTCGCCGTCCTTCTTGGCCGCCTCGATCTCGGCGATCATCGCGGCCTCGGCCTCCTTGTCGAACGAGCGCACCGGGCTCTCGTCGATCGCGGCGAGGTCGCCGGCCGCGGGCACGACACCGGTGGTGTTCTGCGCGGTGCCGATGGACACGACGTGCGAGATCACCTCGACGCCGAACGCCTGCCGCAGGAAGTTGCGCGCCACCGTGCCCGCCGCGACGCGGGCCGCGGTCTCCCTGGCGCTGGCGCGCTCGAGCACGTTGCGCGCGTCGTCGAAGTCGTACTTGAGCATGCCGGAGTAGTCGGCGTGCCCGGGGCGGGGACGGGTGAGCGGGGCGTTGCGGGCCAGCTCGGCGAGCTCCTCCGGGTCGACCGGGTCGGCGGACATGACCGTCGTCCACTTGGGCCACTCGGAGTTGGCGATCTCGATGGCGACCGGGCCGCCCATGGTGCGGCCGTGCCGGACGCCGCCGACGACGGTCACCTTGTCGGCCTCGAACTTCATCCTGGCGCCGCGGCCGTACCCGAGCCTGCGGCGCGCCAACTGCGCGGAGATCTCGTCGGACGTGACCTCGACACCGGCCACCATCCCCTCGAGGATGGCGACGAGAGCGGGACCGTGGGATTCTCCGGCAGTTATCCAGCGCAACACGCCGTCCATCTTCCCATGTCGACGCCTCCGCTCCCGCACGCGGTCTCGGGCGTCCGCGCGCACGCGCGCCGCGCCGCTCATCCGACGCGCGCCGTGGCCAGCGCGCACACCGTCGCCAGGCACATGGCGGGTCCGTGCGGTATCGCGGTTCGGTGGTCGGACCGAACCCCGTCGGCGGGAGCGCGGATTCGACACAGGCCCAGCAGGACGAGCGCGGCGAGCGCGGTGCACAGTGGCGCGGCCAGCGCGGCCCGGACCCAGACCTGGCCCCCGCCGAGCGCCGCCGCCGCGCCCAACCCGACGGCGAGCTTCACGTCTCCGGCGCCGAACGACCTGGGCAGCATCAGGTGCACCAGGAGATACGGCACGGCGAGCAGCGCGGCGCCGAGCAGCGCGGCTGTGCATCGACCTGTGCACAACGCGTAGCCGAAGACCGCGGCGGCACCTGCCGCGGTCAGCGGATTCGGTAGCCGCCGCCACCGAAAATCGATGACGCTCAACACAACACACCACGCGAGGAGGGCGGCGAAGGCAACGATCGGCATGCCGTCAACTCTCGTCCGTTCCTGCCGAACGACAAGCCCCCTCCGCACGAATGTGGACAGCATTTCGACATGTGAACAACCGATCTCCACGTCCCGTCCGGTACGGAAAACCGTCAGCGCCAACGGCATTCCGCGATGCGGGCAAAGATCACCGACACCAGCGCGGCGCGCCCGCGACAGCCCGTACACGTGTTGCATGCGGCTATCCGGCGTGTCGGCGGTAGCTTTGAACCATGTGTGCTGATCACGTGGGCCATGCACCCGACTACGCCGCGCGGCGTGGCGCATTGCGCAGTCTGCTGGTGGAGAACGGGGTCGACGCCCTATTGGTCACCGACCTGGTGAACCTGCGCTATCTCACCGGATTCACCGGATCCAACGCGGCGCTGCTGGTGCACTCCTGGGACACGCGCAATGCCGAGGAGCGCACGGTGATCGGCACCGACGGCCGGTACCTGACCCAGGTCGCCGAGCAGGTCCCCGACCTGCGCGCCGAGATCGCGAAGGCCACCGCGCCCCGGATCATCGAGCTCGCGGGGGAGTGGCAGCTCGGCCGCGTCGGGTACGAGAGCCACATCGTCACCGTCGAGCAGCACCGCGGCTTCGTCGAGCAGCGCACCGGCCTGGAACTCGTCGCCACCCCGGGCCTGGTCGAGCAGCTGCGCATGGTCAAGGACGCCTATGAGGTGGGCCGGCTCCGCGCGGCCTGCGCGGCGGCCGACGCCGGACTCGCCACCCTGCTCGAACGCGGCGGGCTGCGGCCGGGCCGCACCGAACGCCAGGTCGCCCGGGACCTCGAGTGGGCCATGTTCGAGCACGGCGCCGACGCGGTGTCCTTCGAGACCATCGTGGCCACCGGTGTGAATTCGGCTGTGCCGCATCACCGGCCGACCGACGCGGTGCTCGCGACCGGCGACTTCGTCAAGCTCGACTTCGGCGCGACGGTCGGCGGCTACCACTCCGACATGACCCGCACCTTCGTGCTCGGCCGGGCCGACGACTGGCACCGCGAGGTGTACGCGCTGGTGGAGGCCGCGCAGCGGGCGGGCCGGGAGGCGCTGCGCCCCGGCGTCAAGGCCGACGCGGTGGACGCGGCCTCGCGCTCGGTGATCGAGGCGGCCGGCCACGGCAAGCTGTTCGTGCACGGCCTCGGACACGGCGTCGGCCTGCAGATCCACGAAGCGCCGAGCATCGCCAAGAACGCAACCGGTACACTACTTGCTGGCGTGGCGGTGACCGTCGAACCCGGTGTGTACTTTCCCGGCCGCGGCGGGGTCCGGATCGAGGACACGCTCGTGGTGCGCGAAGGGGGCCCCGAGCTGCTCACCAACACCAGCAAAGACCTGACCGTCGTCGAGTGACGCCGGTCGAACCACAGTGTTTACGAACTAGGAGATCCGAGGACAGTGGCGGACACCAGCGACTTCAAGAACGGCCTTGTGCTGAAGATCGACGGCCAGCTCCAGCAGATCGTCGAATTCCAGCACGTCAAGCCGGGCAAGGGTCCCGCCTTCGTGCGGACCAAGCTGAAGAACGTGCTGTCCGGCAAGGTGGTCGACAAGACCTTCAACGCGGGCGTCAAGGTGGAGACCGCGACGGTCGACCGTCGTGACATGACCTACCTGTACCACGACGGCTCGGACTACGTCTTCATGGACGGCGACACCTACGACCAGATCTCCATCGAAGAGGCCACCATCGGCCCCGGCGCGCGTTTCCTGCTGGAGAACATGTCCGTGCAGGTCGCCACGCACGAGGGCGCGCCGCTGTACGTCGAACTGCCGGTCTCGGTCGAGCTCGAGGTCAAGCACACCGACATCGGCCTGCAGGGCGACCGCTCCACCGGCGGCACCAAGCCCGCCACCCTGGAGACCGGCGCCGAGGTGCAGGTCCCGCTGTTCATCAACACCGGTGACAAGCTGCGCATCGACTCGCGCGACGGCAGCTACCTCGGCCGCGTCAACGCGTGATCGACACCGGCCGGGATAATGGTGACCGTGGCTGAACAGCCGGTGGACAAGAAATCGTTCAAGAAGCTCGGCACGCGGCACAAGGCCCGCCGCCGGGCGGTCGATCTGCTCTTCGAGGCCGAGGCCCGCGACGTCGACCCGGCCGACCTGCTCGACGAGCGGTCCGAGCTGGCCGCCCGCGACCAGGCGGTCGCGCCGGTGCACGCCTACACCCACACGCTGGTGGAGGGCGTCGCCGACGATCTCGACCGGGTGGACGGCACCATCGAGTCCTACCTCAAGGACTGGGAACTGTCCCGGCTGCCCGCCGTCGACCGTGCCATCCTGCGGATCGCGGTGTGGGAGTTGTTCCACGCCAACGACGTTCCGCCGGTCGTCGCGGTGGACGAGGCGGTGGAGCTGGCCAAGGAGCTGTCCACCGACGACTCGCCGTCGTTCGTGAACGGCGTGCTCGGCCAGGTCGTGCTGGTCGCGCCGCAGGTGCGCGCCGCCGCGGCCGCCACCCGCGCGCCGCGCCCGGAGTCCGAGGCGTGAAGAAGTACCTCGTGCTGGCGATGCGCACCCCGCGCTTCGACCCCGCGGTGCTCCAGCCGCACAAGGATTTCCTGAAGCAGCTGAGCGATCGGGGTCAGCTGGTGGAGAGCGCCCGCTTCACCGACGGCACCGGGGGCGCGTACTTCATCGCCGCCGAAAACCTCGACGCCGCAAAGGAACTCGCGTTCGCTGATCCGGTGCACACCACGGGCTCCTCGGCCGTCACTGTTTACGAGTGGGAACCCACCACCCCCTGAGTTCCGCACAGCCGCACACCTTTTGATCGCCATGGGTGTGCGGCTGTCTCTTTGCGCGGCCCTTGCGCTCCCGCCGGGGGTGTACGGGAACCGGCGGAAGCGTGATGCCGAGGCATCCGGGCCTGCTGTCGCCGAAGCTCGGCGACCGGATTCCATCCTGGTTCCTCAACCACACTCGAGGTCAAGCGGCCGGGATGTGGGCTGAACCACCGGCCCGGCCGATTCGCTGCCTCTATCCTTGGGGGGACAGAGGGGAGGGCCGCATGGCGCGGTTGCTGATCTGGTTGCGCAACAACGTCGACGGCGTCGTCGCGTTGGTGCTCGCCGTGGTGGTCGGCTTGCTCGCGGTTCTCGACGTGATCAGCGTGGACAACGTGAACGCCGCGGTGCTGCTCGTACTCGCGTTGCTCGCGACGACGCTGCTGCGCGACCGGCACATCTCGGCCAAGGCGATGCGCGACGCGACCTCGGTGCAGCTGCTGTACGGGCCCGAGATCGGCCACGCGCACACCCTCGCCAGGCGCGGCACCGAGCAGTGGATCTTCAAGGGCGGCACCGGAACCTACATCCGGGCGGTGACGCTGCGCGAGTGCGTGGAGAACGCGCGGCGCGAACAACGGCCGCTGCGTGTGCAATTGGAGATCCTCGATCCGACCGACGAGGCGCTGTGCAAGACCTACGCCCAGTTCCGTTCGTCGCTCTCGCCCGAGGCCGACCGCACCGGCGAGCTGTGGACCACCGAGCGCACCCGCAAGGAGGCGTTCGCGACCGTGCTGGCGGCCTGCTGGTATCGCCAGCGGTTCACGTTCCTGACCATCGACGTCGGCCTGTCGACGGTGATGACGACTTTCCGCTGGGACCTCTCGTCCAGCTGTGTCATTGTCACCCAGGACAATCCGAACACCCCGGCGCTGATGTTCGAGCGGGACAAGCCGTACTACCGTGATTTCAACCGCGAACTCGTCGCCAGCTTCAAGCAGACCCGTCAGGTTCCGTTGAGCCGCAGCGAGGAGTCGCCGCTGTCCGACGAGCCGACCGTCGACCAGGTCCGCGGCCTCTTCCAGACGCTGTCACTGGATCTGCCCGCCGCGTTCACCGATCGCGACGTCGCCGACATCGTGCGTCGCGCGCTGCAACCGAGGAACCCGTATTAGTGAACGAATATGCCCGCCTGCGCGCCATGATCGGCTCCGACGCCACCGGAGCCGCGGTGCGCGAGTGGGCCCGCGACGTCCTCACCGGCGTCGCGGACGGTAGCTCCGACCTGACCGCGGTCCGACATCCGTTGGGCTTCCTGTGTTTTCCGGCGTGGCGCGGCGACGGCCTCGGCATCTGCGTGCACGTGTGGACCGAGGGGGTGCGCGCCGAGCCGACCACGTCCTCGGTGCACGCGCACAGCTGGGACCTGCTCAGCACCGTTCTCTACGGCACCGTCGGCAACGAGATCGTCGAAATCCTCGGCGCCCCGGCGCGTCCCACGCACCGTCTGTTCGAGATCCACAGCGCCGCCGACGGCGATCTGGTGCGCGCCACGCAGCGACTGGTCGCCTACCGGACCCGCTCCCGCGAGGACTTCCACGCGGGCGAGGTCTACACCTTGCCGCACGGCGCCTTTCACGTGTCCGACGTGCGCGGCGAGGCGGCGACCGTGGTGCTCGGCGAGGACAATCGCGGCCGCCCGGACCTCTCACTCGGCACGCCGGTCACCGCCGACCACTGGGTGCGTCGAACCTTGTGCGGCCCCACCGAATCTCGGCGCGCGGCACACACCGTGCTCGCCCACCTGCGGGACCAACCCCTGCCGAAGCAACTGGAGAACCGATGCGAGCGGGCGACGTGATGAACCAGGTACTCCCCGACACCGTGCTCGACCTCGCGGCGAGCGTCGCCGTCGCGGCCGCAGTCGAGGCGGGGCACGCGATCCGCTCCGGCCTACTGGCCGCGACGGTCAGCGCGAAGGACGAGTCCGGTGACGTGGTCACGGATTTGGACCTGCGCGCCGAGGAGATCATCCTGCGCCACGTCCGCCGGGCCTTCCCCGCGCACCGCGTCCTCGCCGAGGAGTCCGGTGTCCTCGACAACGCCGACGACGCGTGGTGCTGGGTGATCGACCCGCTCGACGGCACCAACAACATCGCCATCGGCCTGCCGGTGTGCACGGTCGGTATCGCGCTGTGCCACCACGGAACACCGGTGCTCGGCGTGGTGCACGAGCCGATCGCCGACCGCACCTGGACCGCCGTGCGCGGTCGCGGCGCGCACGGCCCGAAGGGGCCGGTGTGGCATCCGGCGCATCGCCCCGCGGCCGCGGCACCGGTCCTGGCGTGGTTGCAGGGCTATCCGGTCACCCGCGCCGACCCCACCGCCCGCGCCCTGCGGCTGACCCTGGAGTCGGCCTCCCGCAGGCTGATTCAACTCTGGTCGCCGCTGCTGTGCTGGGTCATGTTGAGCAACGGCGACATCGACGGCTTCGTCGGCTACCGAGCCGGGATGGTCGATTTGCCCGCCGGTGCGCTGTTGGCCAGGGAGGCCGGCATGCACCTCACCGACTTCCACGGCGCGCCCCTCGACGAGCGGCTCGAATTGCCCTCCGGGGAAGTGGATTTCATCGCAGGCAGCGCCGAGATGATGTCCGACCTCACGCTGCTGGTGAAGTCGGCGGCGTCGGTGACAGTCACCGGCTTACCCGGCTGACGCAGGTCTGGCTCGTTCGGGTCGACGAAGAGCACCCGGCGACATGCTCGGGATGGCGTGGGCGGACCCGTGAGCCGTACGAAACCGCCGCTACCCGAAGACGAGCAGTGCCGCGACCGCGCCTGTAGTGCCCGCGACGGCCAAACCGAGCCCGGTGAGAACGAAGCGGAGCATCGGCACGCGCACGCCGTGGGTGCGGCAGAACTCCAGGCAGAGCAGCGTCGCCAGCGAGGCCCACGGCGTGACGATCGGGCCGATATTGGTGCCGATGAGCAGCGCGAGGAGTTGGTTGTGGTTCTCGGGCGGCACCACGGCCTCGCCTGCGGTGTAGGCGGGGAGATTGTTGGCGATGTTCGACAGCGTGGCGCCCGCACCGGCCGCCCGGAAGGCGCCCGCCGCACCGGAGTCGGACCCGATCAACGTGTGCATCAGATCGGAGAGGCCGAGGCGTCCGAGCGTCGGCACCACCAGGAAGAGCCCGACGACAAAAACTAATAGGCGCCAAGGGATCAGCGAGAAGCGCAGCGACGCGCGGTCGAAGACGGCGAAGGCGAGCACCGCGATGGCGGCGGCGATGGTCGCGGCGATGCCGATGCGGTTGCCGACGAACGGGATGGCGAGGATGAACAGCAGGCAGGCGGCCGCCGTGATGTACAGCAGCACACGCTCTTTCGCGTTCGCCGGGCGGATCGGCGCCGGTGGGAGGTAGCGGTCGGCGTCGCGGCGGCCGCGCCGCCAGTACCACAGCCACAGGAACAGCATCGTCGCCGCCAGCGAAACGAGCTGGGGCAGCCACATTTTGGCGGCGAACCCGGTCGCCGTCAGCGCGACCCGGTCGGCGGCGAGCAGATTGGTGAGGTTGGAGACCGGCAGCAGCAGGCTGGCCGTATTGGCGAGCCAGACGGTGGTCATCGCCAGCGGCAGCGGCGGGATCCGCGCGGGGACGGCCAACGCGAGCATGACGGGCGTGATGAGCACGGCGGTCGTGTCGAGGTTCAACAGCATGGTGGTCGACGACGCGAACAACACGCACAGCACGAACAGCGCCGGATAGTGGCCGCGCCCGAGAATGGCGAGCCGATGCGCGATCACGTCGAACACCTTGGCCTGCCTAGTGAGCTCGGCCAGCACGATCACGCTGCCGAGGAACAGCAGCAGCGGGCCGATGCGGCGCATGTTGTCGGCGGCCTCGTCCCTGGGCAACAGCCCGGTGAGCACGCACAACACCCCGGCGAGCAGCAGCCCGAGCCGGACGAAGTCCAGCACGCTCAAGCCCCAGCGGGGGCGTTGGTCCGCCGCCTCGGCGCTCGACGGGGAGTTCCGCTCGGAGGAGTCGACCTGTTCGCGCACGATAGCCATGCTATTGGTCATGGGTTCGCACGTACGGACCGCGACCGGTCAGCGCGCATTAGACATACTGGGTGGGTGACACAGCAGGGTGGGCGGGCGCGGGACTTCTTCATCAGCTACTCCCCGGCCGACGAGCGGTGGGCGACCTGGCTCGCCTGGCAGTTGGAGAGTTCCGGTTACAGCACCCTGATCCAGGCCTGGGATTTCGTGCCGGGCACCAACTTCATCGACTTCATGGATCGCGGCGTGCGCGACTCCGCCGTGGTGCTCGCGGTGCTCTCCGACAACTATCTCCAATCCCGTTACGGGACAATGGAGTGGCAGGCCGCGTTCCGCACCGACCCCGGCAAACTGCTGCCGATCCGCGTCGCGGACTGCGCGCTGGAGGGCCTGCTCGCCACCCTCACCTATATCGACCTGGTGGACGTGCCGACCGACGAGCAGGCGCGGCGCATCCTGTTCGAACGGGTGCGCCATCTACTCGCGGGCCGGGGAAAGCCGGAGCACGCGCCCCGATTCCCGAACGAACTCGGCCCCGCCGCGGACCCTTACGCCGACGAGGACAACGCGGGCCCCGTCGAGTCCGCGCGCAGCAGGCGCACTCCCGTTGCGGCGCCGGCGTTTCCGGGCGGTCCGCGCCGCGACGAGCACCGGTCCGGCGTGAGCGTGCTGCACGTGGCGGGCCCGCGCTTCGGCCGCGGCCTGTTCGCGCCCGACGAGCCGAGCACCGCCCGCGAACTACAGTCCCGCATCTACGCCAACGTCACCCAGTTGGTCGACAACGGCGTGCCGAAGCCCGACATGATCGTGGTGACCGGCGATCTCACCGAGTCGGGGCGCCCGCGCGAGGTCGACGAGGCGCTCACCTTCCTGACCGGTCTGCGCGTGCTGCTCGGGCTCGAGCCCGACCGGCTGATCGTGGTGCCGGGCAACCACGACGTCTCCAAGGTCGCCTGCCACGCCTACTTCCTGAATTGTGAAGCGCGCGACCGCAAGCCGCAGCCGCCGTACTTCCCGAAGCTCGAGCAGTACGCGCGGCTGTTCACCGAGCTGTACCAGGGCCTCGATCATCTCGTGTTCGACGTCGGTCAGCCGTGGACCCTGTTCCCGATCCCCGAATTGCGGGTGGTGGTGGCGGGTTTGAACTCGACCATGGCCGCGACCCATCTGCCCGACGACGACTACGGCAGCATCGGTGAGCCGCAGGCCGCC
>NZ_BAGH01000251.1 GCF_000308715.1 Nocardia tenerifensis NBRC 101015 | reverse complement strand
ACCGACCTCTCTGGCCCTATAGCGAGTGCGGAACTCGAGAAAGAGTGCGGCGCCTGAGAAGGTGCGCATGGCGCCCGCCCAACCCGCGCTTCGCCGAGCCCGCTCGTGCAGGTGTTGGTCCTACGACCCGCGCGCAGCGTCCACGCGTCAAGCTGTCTCGCCTCGAGCCCAGGCTCGCGCCTCCCGCGCCACGCGTTGCACTCTTTCTCAGGATGCGCACTCACTTTCGGGCCCTATAGCGAGTGCGAATCCCGAAAGAGAGTGCGGCGCCTCAGAGGGTGCGCCTGTGGAACCCGCGCTTCGCTCAACCCGCGCTTTGCCCACCCGCGCGCAGCGTCCACGCGTCAAGCTGTCTCGCCTTGTGCCCAGGATCGCGCCTCCCGCGCCACGCGTCGCACTCTTTCTCGGGATCCGCACCGACTCTCGGGTCCTATAGCGAGTGCGGATCCCGAAAGAGAGTGCGACGCCCAGAAGGTGCACCTGTGGCCGGGTGAACCCGCACCACCGACAGCGCGGGTCAGGTGGGGCGCGGGGTGTCGGTGGGCGTGGGTAACGTTGGGCGTCGTGAGTGACGGCCTGTTCGACGTGCCCGGTCAGGGCGTGCATGCGGAGCACAGCATCGACAATGTGGTGCGGCGGGATGCCGGCGCGCCGTTGGCGGTGCGGATGCGGCCCGCGTCGTTGGACGAGGTGGTGGGGCAGCAGCATCTGCTGGGGCCGGGGTCGCCGCTGCGGCGGCTGGTCGAGGGGTCGGGGGCGGCGTCGGTGCTGCTCTACGGTCCGCCGGGTACGGGGAAGACGACGCTCGCGTCGTTGATCTCGCACTCCACCGGCCGCCGGTTCGAGGCGCTGTCGGCGCTGTCGGCGGGGGTGAAGGAGGTGCGCGCGGTCATCGATGTGGCGCGGCGCAGGCTGACGGCGGGCGAGCAGACCGTGCTGTTCATCGACGAGGTGCATCGCTTCTCCAAGACGCAGCAGGACGCGCTGCTCGCCGCGGTGGAGAACCGGATCGTGCTGCTCGTCGGCGCGACCACCGAGAACCCGTCGTTCTCCGTGGTGTCGCCGCTGCTGTCGCGCTCACTGGTGCTGCAATTGCAGTCGCTCACCGAAGACGACATCCGCCAGGTGCTCCTGCGCGCGATCCACGATGAACGCGGCCTCGCCGACCAGTACACGGTCTCCGACGAGGCTTTGGACCACATCGTGCGCATCGCAGGCGGCGACGCCCGCCGCGCGCTCACCGCGCTCGAGGCCTCGGCCGAGTCGTCGCTGGACGGCACGGTCGGCGTCGAGCTCGTCGAGGCCAGCGTCGATAAGGCCGCCGTCCGCTACGACCGAGCCGGCGACCAGCACTACGACGTGATCAGCGCGTTCATCAAGTCGATCCGCGGCTCGGACGTCGACGCCGCGCTGCACTACCTGGCGCGGATGCTCACCGCGGGCGAGGACCCGCGGTTCATCGCACGCAGGCTGATGATCCACGCCAGCGAGGACATCGGCATGGCCGACCCCACGGCGTTGCAGACCGCGACGGCGGCCGCGCAGGTCGTCCAGCTGGTCGGCCTGCCCGAGGCGCGACTCGCCTTGGCGCAGGCCACCATTCACCTGGCCAGCGCGCCGAAGTCGGGCGCGGTGATCGCGGCGATCGGCGCGGCGATGGCCGATGTCGCGGCGGGCAAGGCGGGCGCGGTGCCGCCGCACCTGCGCGACGGGCACTACGCGGGCGCGGCCAAGCTGGGCAACGCGCAGGGCTACAAATACCCGCACGACAACAAGGACGGCGTGCTCGCCCAGCAGTACCCGCCGGACGAGCTGGTCGGCGTGAACTATTACCAGCCCACCGACCACGGCAACGAGCGTGAGGTCGGCCCCCGGGTGGACAAACTGCGCCGGATCATCCGCGGCAAGTAGACGCCGAGGCCGGTGGTCCACACCACCCCGGTCGATGGAAAACCACGTGCACCGCACCGGTAGGCTGGATATCCGTGCAGACCCACGAGATTCGACGGCGCTTCCTGGACCATTTCGTCCGTGCCGGGCATACCGAGGTACCGAGTGCCTCGCTGATCCTGGCCGACCCGAACCTGCTCTTCGTCAACGCGGGCATGGTCCAGTTCGTACCGTTCTTCCTCGGTCAGCAGACCCCGCCGTACGCGACCGCGACCAGCGTGCAGAAGTGCGTGCGCACCGGTGATATCGAGAACGTCGGCGTCACCACCCGGCACAACACCTTCTTTCAGATGGCGGGCAACTTCAGCTTCGGCGACTACTTCAAGCGCGAGGCGATCACCTTCGCCTGGTCGCTGCTGACCGGCAGCGTCGAGGACGGCGGCTACGGCTTCGATCCGGAGCGCCTCTGGGCCACCGTCTACCTCGACGACGACGAGGCCGAGCGGATCTGGTTGGAGGTCGGCGTGCCCGCCGAGCGCATCCAGCGGCGCGGCATGGCCGACAACTACTGGTCCATGGGCATCCCCGGCCCGTGCGGCCCGTGCTCGGAGATCTACTTCGACCGCGGCCCCGAGTACGGCGTCGAGGGCGGCCCGGAGGCCGACGAGGATCGCTACCTCGAGATCTGGAACCTCGTGTTCATGCAGAACGAGCGCGGCGCCGGCACCAGCAAGGACGACTTCGAGATCCTCGGCCCGCTGCCGAAGAAGAACATCGACACCGGCATGGGCATCGAGCGCGTCGCGTTTCTGCTGCAGGGCGTCGACAACGTCTACGAGACCGATCTGCTGCGCCCGATCATCGACAAGGCCGAGCAGCTGACCGGCCGGTCCTACGGCGTCACGCACGAAGACGACGTGCGGTTCCGGGTGATCGCGGACCACGCGCGCACCGGCGCCATGCTCATCGCCGACGGCGTCAACCCGGGCAACGACGGCCGCGGCTATGTGCTGCGCCGTCTGCTGCGCCGCATCGTGCGCTCGGCTCGCCTGCTCGGCGCGGAGAAGCCGGTGATGGGCGAGTTCATGAAGGTCGTCAGCGACCTGATGTCGCCGTCGTACCCGGAGCTGGCCACCGATTTCCGGCGCATCGAGACGGTCGCGGTCGGCGAGGAGACCGCGTTCCTCAAGACGCTGAACACCGGCTCGACCCTGTTCGACAACACGGCCTCCGCCGTGAAGTCCAAGGGCGGCAACGTGATCGCGGGCTCGGACGCCTTCACCCTGCACGACACCTACGGCTTCCCGATCGACCTCACCCTGGAGATGGCCGCCGAGGCGGGCCTGTCGGTGGACGAGGAGGGCTTCCGTTCGCTGATGGCCGAGCAGCGCAAGCGGGCCAAGGACGACGCGCAGGCCCGCAAGCACGCGCATGCCGACCTGACCGTCTACAAGGAGCTGGTCGACCGCGGCGCCACCGAGTTCACCGGCTTCGACGAGCTGACCTCCGAGGCGCATGTGCTCGCGCTGATCGCCGACGGCGTGCGCGTTCCCGTCGCCACCGCCGGTCAGGACGTCGAGGTCATCCTGGACCGCAGCCCGCTCTACGCCGAGTCCGGCGGCCAGATCGCCGACCGCGGCTCGATCACCGCCTCTGGCGTGAAGCTGCGCGTCAACGACGTGCAGAAGATCGCCAAGAAGCTGTGGGTGCACAAGTCCACCGTCGAGCAGGGGCAGATCACCGAGGGCGATGTCGTTCTCGCGCAAGCGGATCCGGCCTGGCGCCGGGGCGCCACCCAGGGCCACTCCGGCACGCACATGGTGCACGCCGCGCTGCGCCAGATCCTCGGCCCGAACGCGGTGCAGGCGGGTTCGATGAACAAGCCCGGCTATCTTCGCTTCGACTTCAACTGGCAGGGCCAGCTCTCCGAGCAGCAGAAGTCCGAGATCGAGGCCGTGTCCAACGACGCGGTCGGCGCGGACTACCCGGTGAACACCTTCGTGACCGACCTGGCCAAGGCCAAGGAGATGGGCGCGATGGCGTTGTTCGGCGAGAATTACGGTGACGAGGTGCGCGTGGTGGAGATCGGCGGCCCGTTCTCGATGGAGCTGTGCGGCGGTACGCACGTGCAGCATTCGTCGCAGATCGGCCCGATCACCGTGCTCGGCGAGTCGTCGGTCGGATCCGGCATCCGCCGCGTCGAGGCCTTCGTCGGCCTGGACTCCTACCAGTACCTGGCCAAGGAGCGCGCGCTGCTGGCCGGCGTCGCCTCCTCGCTGAAGGTGCCGTCGGAGGAGGTGCCCGCGCGGGTCGAGCAGCTGGTCGAGCGGCTGAAGGTGGCCGAGAAGGAGCTCGAACGCACCAAGATGGCCGCGGTGCTGGCGTCGGCGGGCAAGTTCGTCGACGAGGCCGAGCGGATCGGTGACGTGCTGCTCGTCGCGGTCGCCGCGCCCGAGGGCGTGCCCGCGGGCGACCTGCGGACGCTGGCCACCGATATTCGCGGCAGATTCGGCACGCAGCCTGCCGTCGTGGTGCTGCTCGGCAACGCCGACGGCAAGGTGCCGTTCGTGGTGACCGTGAACAAGGCCGCCCAGGATCTCGGCTTCAAGGCGGGCGATCTGGTCGCCGCCTTCGGCCCGAGCATCGCCGGGCGTGGCGGCGGCAAGCCGGAGATGGCGCAGGGCGCGGGCTCGGATCCGTCGGGCATCCCGGCCGGTCTCGCCGCGGTCCGCGCGCGGGTGGCCGAATCGGCGAAATGATGGACTCGCCCAGCGATTCCGAAGGGGGTGGCGGCCGGGAGGCGGCCGACCCCGACAGTCCACGGAGGTCGGCGCCGCACGGCGCCGACCGGCCGCACCCCGACACCGACCCGGGTCGCGGCAGGCGCATCGCCATCGATGTCGGCAGCGTCCGCATCGGCGTCGCCTCCAGCGACCCGGACGGTGTGCTCGCCACGCCCGTGGAGACCGTGCCGCGCGCGAAGCCGAACAAACGCTCGGTCGGCCCCGCGGCCGATATCGCCAGGATTGCTGAAATTGTGCGGGAGTACGAGGCCGTCGAGGTAATCGTCGGTCTACCCCGAACATTGCGCGGGGAGAAGGGTTCTGCCGCTACTATTGCCTCCGCATTCGCCGATGAGTTGCGAATGGTCGTGTCGCCGGTGCCTATACGACTTTCCGACGAACGTTTGACTACGGTGTCAGCTGCACGCGCATTGCGGGACAGTGGAGTTCGCGCGCGTGGCCAGCGGCAAGTGATCGATCAGGCGGCGGCCGTCTCGATCCTGCAAGGATGGTTGGACGAACGGAGTGCGGTGTTGAGGTCGGTTGAAGCGGTGCGCCCTGCGTCGTCCGAGGGCGAGGCATGACGGATCGATGGGCGCGGGCCGAGGAACGGTACCGACAGCGCGAAGCTGATCGGCGTTACCGGCGCGACGACCGCGCCTGGGGCGGGCAGAACAGCAGAGACACGCGCGGCCAGACCAACCGCGTGGTCGGCCGGGAGCAGGACGACTGGGACGACTACGAGGACGACACGACGGTCATCCCGCGCTACACCGACGACATGGACCCGCCGGAGCCCGCCCCGCGCCCCCGTCCGCGCCCCGACGCGGAGCGCAGGGCCGCCCAGCGCACGCGCGTCGGCCGCCGGGAATCGGCGCGGCACGAGGACGACGAACCCGAGGAGAGCGGCCGGCGTTCGCGGACCGCCCAGCGCGGCAAGCGTTCTCGCGTGGCGTCGCGGAAAGCGCAGGAGCGCAAGCGGCGCAGGCGCACCATGTGGCTCGTCGGCGGCGTCTTCGTGATTCTGTTCGCCGGAGCGGCGGTGTTCGCCGGGGTCAAACTGATCGAGAAGCTCGGCCCGCCCGAGGATTTCGCCGGACCGGGCGGTCCGCTGGTCGTGGTGCAGGTGCACGACGGGGACACCTCGCAGCAGATCGCGACGAGCATGAAGGAGAAGGGCGTCGTCGCCAGCACCGCCGCGTTCATCGAAGCGGCCGTGCGCAACTCGAACATGCAGTCGGTGCAGCCCGGCTTCTACGCGATCCCGAGCCACAGCCCCGCCGCGCAGGCGGTGACGGCCCTGACGGGTAAGCAGGCCAGGGTCGGCAACCTCGTCATTCCCGAGGGGCGACTGCTGCACGACCAGTTCGAGGTCGGCACCGGCCGGCGCACCGACGGCATCTACCGCATGATGGCCGAGGCCAGCTGCATCGGCGCGGGCCCGACCCAGAAGTGCGTGACCTACGAACAACTCGACGCCGCGGGCGCCAGCGTCGACCTGGCCGCGCTCGGCGTGCCCGCCTGGGCCGCGCAGAACGTCAGGGACTGCCCCGACCGGACCAGGCAGCTCGAGGGCCTGATCATGGCAGGCACGCTGGACTTCGACCCGAGCGGCACGCCCGAGCAGATGCTGCGCCAGGTGCTGACGGCGAGCGCCAAGAGCTACGAATCCACCGGCCTGCTGCAGTCCGGCGGCGAGACCAAGCTGACGCCGTACCAGACGCTGATCGCCGCGTCGCTCGTCGAGCGCGAGGCCAAGCCGCAGGATATGGGCAAGGTGGCGCGGGTGATCGTGAATCGGCTGCGGGAGAAGCAGATGCTGCAGTTCGACTCCACGGTGAACTACGCGCTGGACCGCACCGAGGTGCAGACCACCGACGCCGACCGGGCCAGGGAGACCGCGTGGAACACCTACGCGATGTCCGGCCTGCCCGCGACGCCGATCTCCGCGCCCTCGCTGAACGCCTTGCGCGCCATGGAGAATCCGGAGGTCGGGCCGTGGTTGTACTTCGTGACCGTCGACAAGCAGGGCACCACGCTGTTCACCGACGACTATAAGCAGCATCAGCGCTATATCCAGCAGGCGCAGGCCAGCGGGATTCTTGACAGTGGGCGCTGAACGCAGGGCGGGGGCCGCTGAACCCGGGGCGGGGGCCGGTGAACCTGGGGTGGTGTCCGGTGAGCCTGGGGTGGTGTCCGCCGAGCGCAGGGCGGCGGTGCTCGGCAAGCCCATCGCGCATTCCCGCTCGCCGCAACTGCACCTGGCCGCGTACCGCGCGCTCGGGCTCGACTGGAGTTACGAGCGCATCGAATGCACGGCCGAACAGCTGCCCGGACTGGTCGACGGGCTCGGGCCCGAGTGGGTCGGGCTCTCGGTGACCATGCCGGGCAAGGAGGCCGCGCTGGCCTACGCCGACGAGCGCACCGAGCGGGCGGTGCTCGTCGGGTCGGCCAACACGCTCGTCCGTCGCGAGGGCGGCTGGCGGGCCGACTGCACCGACGTCGACGGCGTCATCGGCGCGCTGCGCGGCGGTGGCGTGACCGAGGTGTCGGAGGCGGTGGTGCTCGGCGCGGGCGGGACCGCGCGACCCGCGCTGCTCGCGCTGTCCGAACTCGGCGCGAAGACGGTCACGGTCATCGCCCGCGACTCCGGCCGGGCGAGCAGCGCATTGGATCTGGCCGAGCGGCTCGGCATGAACGCGGCGGTGACCAGCTTCGACCCCGACGCGCTCGCCGGGCTCTGCGAACGGGCCGACGTCGCGGTCAGCACGATCCCGGCCGAGGCCGGTGCGATCGTCGCGGACGCCGTCGCCATGGCGCCCGTCGTGCTCGACGCGATCTACAACCCCTGGCCGACGCCGCTGGCCGCCGCGGTGTCGCGCGCCGGGCACACGGTGATCAGCGGTTTGCAGATGCTGCTCAATCAGGCCTACGGGCAGGTCGAGCAGTTCACCGGGCGGCCGGCGCCGCGCGCGGAGATGGCCGAGGCGCTCGCCGAGGCGCTCCAGACCTCTAACTGATACCGGTTCTAGTTTTGTTCGGCGATGGGCGGGGTTATGGTGGTGCGCATGAATGCTTGGGTGTTGCGGGGCGTCGCGCTCGGTGCGCTGGTCGTGGTGCTGCGCGCCGTGCTCGGGTTCGCGATGGTGAACTGGCCGACGCACGGGGTCTGGATGCGGATGTTCTGCCTGATCCTGCTCGTCGGCGCCGTCCTGTGCTGGGGTTTGCTCGACGGTCGCAGTGATCGCACGGCCGAGCCCGATCCGGAGCGCGGCACCGACTTGACCCTGCGATGGCTGAAGGCCGCGGTGGTGGCCGGGCTCGGCAGCGGACTCGTCTCCTGGATCATCGACTGGTTGCCCAAGTTCGACCTCGGTGACAACGGCATTCTCTTCGAACTGACCGCGTCGGCCGCGTTCATCGTGCTGCTCGTCTTCGTTCCCGCGCTCATCGGCGTCGGGCTCGGGCGGATTCTCGCGGATCGGACGCGCGGTAAGCGGGCTCCGGCGCAGACGGCTGTCTGACGGGATCGTACGAGGGTTCATTCGGTCGGCATCTTTGCGTTGTCTGCCGAATTTGGGCGTGCGACTGCCAACTTAGACGTGTCGCTGCCAATGTGCGGTGACAGGCGCCTGTGCTCTTCGTTGACGCCTCGAACGTCGGTAATATCTTGCTCGCCAAGGTATTTCGACGGGAGGGGGAATGGCTGTGTTGATTCGAATCGGGGTAGCCGCCGCCATGGCGGTCGCCGCGTCCGCGGTGGTCTTCGGCGGACAGGCGTCGGCGAAGTTCGATGGCTGCTCCTCGCCGCAGCCCAAGTGGAACTACCAGTGCATCGCCGCGGGGTCGAACGTCTCCCTGGGCAGCTGCCTCAAGGACGGGCCGAACTGGCACCCACAGTTCGAGTGCGCCGCGCGCGACGACAACAGCGGCAGGTACGACCTGTGGATCCCGGCCGGCTGAGATGTCCGTGCGAGTCCAGAGACCGCCTGTCGGTTGACGAGTCGGCCAGGGCGGTGCACTGACCGACCCTCGCACGCGCACGGAACGGCGCACCCACTGCCCGGGTGCGCCGTTTCTGCTGGGGTCGCCCGGCGCATCCGAAGTCCTTGCGGCCGTGCGGGTTCGGCGGTGCTGCGCTGGCTACAGCGGTGCTGTGTTGGCTTACCGCAGGGCTGCGCTGGCTATAGCGGCGTTGGTCGATTACAGCAGGATGCTGGTGCTCGTGGTGCCTTCGCGGAGGATGGCGGAGTAGGCGGCGGCGAGGAGGGTGGGGTCGGGGCCTTCCAGGCGGCCCGGCTTGGCCAGGCCGTCGAGGACGACGAAGCGGAGGACACCGGAGCGGGTCTTCTTGTCGGTTTGCATGGTGTCGAGGAGTTGGGGGAGGGCGTCGGCGTCGTAGGTGGTGGGTAGGCCGACGCTCTCCAGGATGGCGCGGTGGCGGTCGGCGGTGGCGTCGTCCAGGCGGCCCGCGAGACGGCCGAGTTCGGCGGCGAAGACGAGGCCGACGGAGACGGCGGCGCCGTGGCGCCAGCGGTAGCGCTCGCGGCGCTCGATCGCGTGGCCGAGGGTGTGGCCGTAGTTGAGGATCTCGCGGAGGCTGGACTCCTTGAGATCGGCGGCGACGACATCGGCCTTGACCTGGATCGCGCGCCGGATCAGCTCGGGCAGCACGTCGCCGGTGGGGTCGAGCGCGGCCTCGGGATCGCGTTCGATCAGGTCGAGGATCACCGGGTCGGCGATGAAACCGGCCTTGATGATCTCGGCCATGCCCGCGACGATCTCGTTGCGCGGCACCGTCTCCAGGGTGACCAGGTCGACCAGTACGGCGGCGGGCTCGTGGAAGCAACCGACCAGGTTCTTGCCGGCCTCGGTGTTGATGCCGGTCTTACCGCCGACGGCCGCGTCGACCATGGCGAGCAGCGTGGTCGGCACGTGCACGATCTGGACGCCGCGCATCCAGGTGGCCGCCACGAAACCGGCCAGGTCGGTCGCGGCGCCGCCGCCGAGGCTCACCACGACGTCGTTGCGGGTGAGGCCGATGCGGCCGAGCACCTCCCAGCAGAAGCCGGCGACGGCGAGTTCCTTGCCCGCCTCGGCGTCCGGGATCTCCACGCGGTGCGCGTCGAGGCCCGTGTCGGCCAACGCCTTTCGCACCGCCTCGGCGGTCTCGGTGAGCGGCGGCTGATGGAAGATCGCCACCGTCCGCACGCCCTTCGTCGCGCCGCCGACCGCCTCGACGAGCTCGCCGAGCAACCCGCGGCCGATGATCACCGGGTACGGATCGGCGGTACGAACTTCGAGACGGTTCGGCTCTGTCACGGCTGCTGCTCCGATTCTGTTGAGGCTTCCAAGTGTTTACGGGCGCGCAAACGCGCTCGCCGCGCACGCGCGCGCCGGGCGCGTCCGCTGGATCGCGACCCCTGA
>NZ_BAGH01000252.1 GCF_000308715.1 Nocardia tenerifensis NBRC 101015 | reverse complement strand
CCAGCCCTGCTCGATCGCGCGAGGCATGGGGAGTGCGGGGTGCGAGGTGCCGGGGGTACGAGGCGCGAGGCGCGGGAGTGCGAGGCACGAGAGTGCGGTGTGCGACGCGCGGGGTGCGAGGTGCGAGGCGCCGGGGGTACGACGCGAGGTGCGAGGCGCGAGGCGCGGGGTTGGCGATCTGCTGCGAGCGATGCCCGGTCTAGGTGGACAGTTTTCGGCGCATGACGCCCGATTCAGCCCGGTCGGAGCGGAAAGTGTCCGCTCCGACCGGGCTGGCCTTCAGGCTGATCGGCGTGGCGCTGATCTTGCGGTCATCATTGCGATTGAGTGTGTATACACCGGTGAATCGGCCTGTGGCTCAACGGGTTTCGTCTTCAGAGACGTTCACACCCGATCATCACCGCCCGCGCCAGCCGCCCGAATCGACCCCGCCGGGAATGGGCGCGGCGGGCGAGTACGGCTCGCGTGTGAAGACGTAGCTGATCAGCTCGAGGTGGTCGACGGTGCCGTCCGGTCCGCGGACTGCTCGGAGACGCTCGCCCGTGTAGTACCCGTCGAGGCCGATCCACGTGTCCTCGCCCTCGGGGCGGAAGCGGGAGGTGCGGCCGCCGTGGGCGAGGGCCTTCAGTTCGAGCCAGCTGTCGGCCCGCAGGTGCAGGGCGATCGAGGCCGAGCCCCAGTACCAAGGGCCGGTGAGTGCGAGCAGTGCCGGATCGGCCGACTCCGCGGGCAGCCACTCCTCGGGCATCGAGGGTTCGTGCTCGGCCAGGATGTCCAGCATGGCGAGGTCGAGCCGGCCTCGGATGCCGCCGTAGGTGGTGTTGGACAGGAAGAGCACGCCGGTTCGATCGGCCGGGTCCGCCCAGACCGTGGCGATGAAGCCGGGCATGGCCCCGCCGTGCCCGACCAGCCTGCGACCGTCGTGCCTGCACAGCTGCACGCCGAGTCCGTATCCGTTCACCCATTCGTCGCCGTCGATGACGGTGGCGGGTTCGCGCATCTCCTCCCAGGTGTCCTTCGACAGCACGGGATCGGTTTCACCGGCGAGGAAGGCCGTCCATCGGGCCAGGTCGTCGACGGTCGACCAGAGCTGTCCGGCCGCGCCCATCGCGCCGTGGTCGTGCGCGGGTTCGGGCAGCACCACGTCGGCCCACGGGTGTACCGCCCAGCCGGTGGCGTGCGGGGCGACGGCCGACGGAGTGGTGCGGTCCATGCCGAGCGGGGCGAGCACCTCGGCGCGCACGGCGTCGAACCAGCTCTGCCCGCGCAGGCGGGCGACCAGCTCGCCCAGCGCGGCGTAGCCCACATTGCTGTAGTGGTGCCGACGGCCCGCCCGGTGCAGCACCGCCTCGCCGTCCAGGCTCGCGGCCAGTTCGTTCCAGTGGCCGCCGGGGGTGCGTTCCCACCAGTCTCCGGTGGACTCCGCGCGGACCCCGGCGGTGTGCGCGAGCAGCTGGGCGATTGTCCTGTCCCCCAACGGAGTTCCGGGTATGTGTCGCTCGAGCGGGTCGGAGAGGTCCAGCTTGCCCTCGTCGCGCAGGCGCAGCACCACCGTGCCCACCATGGTCTTGGTGATCGAACCGATCCGGTACTGCGTGTCGGTGTCCGGGCGCGCCGCGCTGTCCACCCGGCCGCGCGCGTCCCACCAGGCCAGCTCGCCGTCCCGGACCACGGCGGCGACCAGCGAAGGCACCCGGTACTCCGCCTGCTCCACCGCGAGCCGGCGCGTCAACGCACGCGCCGTCGTCGGCAACAGCGTGCTTCCGGGCATTCGGCACCTCTTCTCCGTCAGTGAACTCTGGGCCAACTCGCCCACTATCTATATAGCGCAGGCGTGCGTTCGCCCTGACGTTCTGGCCGTGCCGCGCGCATGCACCGAGTGCCGCCGTCCGGCCGGTCGCCGACGCAGCGCTCCGGACCACACCGATCTCACCGCCGGTGGCGAGTTCCCACTCGGGGCTGTGACCGAGCAGGAACTGGCGGACCAGTGCAGGCTGGGCTTCTGCACGCAGTTTGGGTGTGGCAACCGAAACGGTTGTGGCGCTTACCTATTGGAAGCGCCACAACCGTTCGGAGCGCGGCCGTACGCCGGATCGAGCCGCGAACGGGTCAGGCGTCCGCGACGAAGGAGTCGAGCAGCTTGCGGTAGAGGTCGCCGAAGCGTTTGCGGGCCGCCTGCTGCTCCGGGGCGAGCCCCTCGGTGAACTCGGGCGCGTAGACGACGAGGTGCGCGTCCTCCTCGGGCGCCTGCGGCATCAGGTCGATGATCTGACTGCCCTGGTCGGTGACGGTCGGCATGCCGAAGTCCACGGTGGCCAGGGCCTTGGTCTCGGCCAGCGCGGCGGCCAGCACCTCGGGCGGGATACGACCGTTGACCCGCTTCGGCAGGTTCTCCGGATTCCGTTCCGGGGCAAGGGCATCCGGCGTCTTCACCGCGCGACCGTCGCCGGACACCTCCAGCTGCGGCCGCAGATCTACCCTGGTCTGCCATCCGTTCGGAATGGTGGTCAGCGTGAGCAACGCCAGCGGCGACGAGACCGGCGCGTGCGCGCTCGGTAGATCGGCCGGATCGGCGGTCGCGGCGCCTGCGCCGACCGCGAGCGTCAAAACGGCAACCAGCAGTGTCGCTTTCGTTCCTCGCATCAATCCATTCTCCCGCGATCCGTGCCGAGCCCGGCGATCCGCGGGACGCCCGGCGTATCGCTGAAGGGCGCCCCGCGCTATTCGGTCCCCGCGATGATAGCCGCCGCGCCGCTCGGGTTGTCGCAGTGCGGCAGCGGGTTTCAGCGCAACGCCGGCGGATTCTTCAGGTCCGTGGCCGAATACGTGTCGCACGCCTTCACCTGTCCGGTGCGGTATCCGGTGAGGAACCACTTCTGCCGCTCCTGCGAGTCGCCGTGCGTGAACTTCTCCGGGTTCACCCGGCCCTGTGCGGCGCGCTGGATCCGATCGTCGCCGACCGCCGCTGCGGCGGACAGCGCGTCGTTGATGTCGTTGTCCGACAGCGGCTTCAGGAAGGGCTGGTCGGAGCCCGGCGCGGGGGTCTTGTCCGCGAAGTGGGCCCAGAGCCCGGCGTAGCAGTCGGCCTGCAGCTCGGTGCGCACGGCGGCGGAGTTGGGGCCCTGCGGATCGCGCTGGGCGCGGCCGATATCGCCGAGCTGGTTCTGGATGTGGTGGCCGATCTCGTGGGCGACCACATACTCCTGGGCGAGCGGTCCGCCGCTGGCGCCGAAGCGGTCGACCAGTTCCTGGAAGAAGCTGACGTCGAAGTAGGCGGTCTGGTCGGGCGGGCAGTAGAACGGGCCGACCGCGCTGGTGGCGTTGCCGCACCCGGTGCCGACGGCGCCCGAGAACGGCCGGACCTTCGGCTCCACGTAGCGCTGGCCGGTCTGCTTCGGCAACTCGGTGGACCACACCGAGTCCAGGCTCTGGATGGTGAGCGCGACACGGCAGTCGACGTACTTGTTCGCGCTGGCGCCGTCGGTGCAGTGCTCCGGCAGACGACCGGGGCCCGGCTGCACCTGCGAATCCTGGGACCCGGTGAGATCGCCGATCAGTGAGCCGGGATCGCCGCCGAGCAGCAGCGCCAGCACCAGGATGATGAGTCCGCCCGCGCCGCCGCCCAGCGCTATCTTGCCGCCTCTGCCCGGGCCGCCACCGCCGCCCCACGAAACCCGGTCCGGGTCGATCTGCATGCCCTCGTTGAAGGTCATCTTCGTCGCTCTCTGTGTTGTCGCCTGCACGGGCGCCGCGTGGTCTAAAGCTTGACACAGGCTGGGCGGGGTCTCTTTCCACCCGGCGGACGTGTTTCGCTACGCCTTCGGGATGCCACGCCCGGGGCGATTCAACCGCGCGTGCGGCGACGGATTCCGCGACGCGCCGGTGCCGGTATCGGCGGGCGCGTCGGAAAGGTGCTCTCGCACAGTGTCATCGGAAAAGTTGGCAGCTGCCAACTGTGCCCCGGGGTGCTTGTGTCCGGAGGGGGCGATTGTTAATGTCCATTCCTGCGGGAGTTATCAATCGGGGGATGGGAATTACGCCATCCGGAGAAAATCGGAGTATTCAGATGACCTTCAATGATGGCATTCAGATAGAGCCGTGCACGGTCGGAGTCGCGGGCTGGTCCTGCACTCCCACACCCATCGACGGCGAGCGCACGGGCGAGACGTGGTGCCGCCACGACACGGGCGAATGCTATGGTCGCCCGTGCTGCAGCATCCCGCAGCCCATCGCCTACGCGTCGGCGTCGACGTCACTACAGCCCGACAATGTGTCCACGTTCGCCCTGGTCGGAATTCTGCTGATATTCCTCGTGCGCCGCACGGTGTGGAAAGTGTGGAATATTGTCGGCGGGCCCCGATTGTTCACTCGGCGTAAAGCTGTGTGATTTCGCCGAACGCCTTTATTGCGGGCACCCACCGTGACCGTTCCGAGCAGCCGCACAACTTCTGACTTACCGCACCACGACTCGCCGTCCTGACACGCGTGCGGATGTCGAAAGGTGTGCGGCTGCCGGAACACCCCATATCGGTTTTCGGCTGAGCGGACGGGCTGGCTACGATGACTAGCGCACCTGGCCACTGCCTGCCGGGGCGAAGTCGTCGAAAGGAACCCTGTGCTGCGCACCCACTTGGCTGGTTCGCTGCGAAGCGAGCATGCCGGTCAGACCGTGACCCTCACCGGATGGGTGGCCAGGCGGCGTGACCACGGTGGCGTGATCTTCATCGATCTGCGCGACGCGTCGGGAGTGTCGCAGGCGGTGTTCCGCGAGGGCGAGCCGGCCGAGCAGGCCCATCGGCTGCGCGCCGAGTACTGCGTGCGGGTCACCGGCGTGGTCGAGCTGCGCCCGGACGGCAACGAGAACCCGGAGCTGCCCACCGGCACCATCGAGGTCAACGTCACCGAGCTCGAGGTGCTCAACGAGAGCGCGCCGCTGCCGTTCCAGCTGGACGAGCAGCCCGGCGAAGAGGCGCGGCTGAAGTATCGCTACCTGGACCTGCGCCGCGAGAGCCCGGCGCACGCGATCCGGCTGCGGTCCAAGGCGAACGCCGCCGCCCGCGCGGTGCTCGCGCACCACGAGTTCGTCGAGGTCGAGACGCCGACGCTGACCCGTTCGACCCCGGAGGGCGCCCGCGACTTCCTGGTGCCCGCCCGCCTGCAGCCCGGCAGCTTCTACGCGCTGCCGCAGAGCCCGCAGCTGTTCAAGCAGCTGCTCATGGTCGGCGGCATCGAACGCTACTACCAGATCGCGCGCTGCTACCGCGACGAGGACTTCCGCGCCGACCGGCAGCCCGAGTTCACCCAGCTCGACATCGAGATGAGCTTCGTGCGCCAGGAAGACGTGATCCTGCTTGCCGAGCAGATCCTGGCCGCGCTGTGGAAGCTGATCGGCTACGAGATCCCGACCCCGATCCCGCACATGACCTACGCGGAAGCCATGCGGCGCTTCGGCTCCGACAAGCCGGACCTGCGCTTCGGCATCGAGATCACCGAGTGCGCCGAGTACTTCAAGGACACCCCGTTCCGGGTGTTCCAGGCCGAGTACGTCGGCGCGGTCGTCATGCCCGGCGGCGCGAGCCAGCCGCGGCGCCAGCTCGACGCCTGGCAGGAGTGGGCCAAGCAGCGTGGCGCCAAGGGTTTGGCCTACGTGCTGATCAACGAGGACGGCACGCTCGGCGGCCCGGTCGCCAAGAACCTCAGCGACGCCGAGCGCGACGGCTTGGCCAAGCACGTCGGCGCGGAGCCGGGCGACTGCGTGTTCTTCGCGGCCGGTCCGGCCAAGGCGCAGCGCGCGCTGCTCGGCGCGGCGCGCGGCGAGATCGCCCGCAAGGTCGGACTGATCGACGAGAACGCGTGGGCGTTCGTCTGGATCGTGGACGCGCCGATGTTCGAGCCCGCCGCCGAGGCCACCGCGAGTGGTGATGTGGCGCTTGGGTATTCGGCGTGGACAGCGGTGCATCACGCGTTCACCTCGCCGAAGCCGGAGTCGGTCGACACCTTCGACACCGACCCGGGCTCCGCGCTCGCCTACGCCTACGACATCGTCTGCAACGGCAACGAGATCGGCGGTGGCAGCATCCGCATCCACCGCCGGGACGTGCAGGAACGCGTCTTCAAGGTGATGGGCATCAGCCACGAGGAGGCGCAGGAGAAGTTCGGATTCCTGTTGGACGCCTTCGCTTTCGGCGCACCGCCGCACGGCGGCATCGCGTTCGGCTGGGACCGGATCGTCGCCCTGCTCGCCGGCCTCGACTCGATCCGCGAGGTGATCGCGTTCCCCAAGACCGGCGGCGGCGTCGACCCGCTGACCGACGCGCCCGCGCCGATCACCGCGCAGCAGCGCAAGGAGGCGGGCTTGGATGCCAAGCCCGCGCCGAAGGAGGAGACTGCGGCGAAGGCCCAGTCGGCTTCGTAATTGCGGCGGAGGTGGCGCGGTTGGCGTCGTAACTGCGGCGGACGCGGGACTGCTGGCATCGTGGCCGCCGCGGAGAGGCGTGCTGTCGGCGTCGTAACTGCGGAAGTGGCGCAGCCGGCGTCGTGTCCGCCGCAGAGGGGCGCGCAGCCTGCGTCGTATCTCCGGCGAAGGTCGCGCAGTCGGTGTCGTATCCGCCGCGAAGGGCTGGGCTGCTGACCTCGTATCCGCGGCGAGAGTCGCGCAGTCGGCGTCGTATCCACAGCAAGGCCACGCTGCTTGTGTCGTAACCGCCACGAACGCCGCGCAGCCAACGTCGTATCCGCGGCGAAAGGTCGTGCTGTCGGCCTTATCCACGCGAAAGGGCGCACTGCCTGCGTCGTGACCCGCAGCGAAGGCCGCGCAACCTGCGTCGTAGCGGCGAACGGTACCTTCTGTTCAGTCGACCCCGCCGGGCGACACTGACCACGAGGGGATCCGTTGCTGCATCTGCGCATGATCAGTCCGCCGGAGACGACCGGGGCGGTGCTGGGCGTGCTCGCCGCGAATCCGGGCGCTACGCATGTGACCCTGGCTCGCGGCGTCGCGGTCGAACCCGCCGGCGATCTCATCCAGGCCGACGTCGCGCGCGAGGTAGCCAACGACGTGCTGGCCGAGCTGACCGAGCTCGGCATCGACCACACCGGCGGCATCACGCTCGGTCCGGTCGAGACCGTGCTGTCCGATGCGGGTGACCGGGCGGTCGAGGCCGCGCCGGGCGACCCGTCCGACGCGGTGGTGTGGGACGAACTGCTCGCGCAGGTGCACGAGGAGTCGACGCTCAACTCCACCTTCCTCGCGTTCCTCGCCATCGCCTGCCTGCTGGCCGCGATCGGCGTCGCCACCGACTCGCCGGTGACGATCGTCGGCGCGATGGTCGTCGGCCCGGAGTTCGGGCCGCTGGCCGCGTTCGCGGTCGGGTTGGTGCGCCGCGACTTTCGGCTCGCGCGCCGGTCGGCGCTCGCGCTCGCGGTCGGGTTCCCGGTGGCCATGCTCATCACCCTGGCGGCGACGCTGGTGTGGGAGCAGTTCGGCTGGATCACGCTGAACGGGGTGGAGAGCGTGAAGAATGTCGACTTCATCTACGAGGTCGGGCCGTTCTCGCTGGTCGTCGCGCTGCTGGCCGGGGCGGCAGGCATGCTTTCGCTGGTGACCGCGAAGTCGGCGGCGCTGGTGGGCGTGTTCATCTCGGTGACGACCGTGCCCGCAGCCGGGTTCGCCGTGGTCGCGGCCACCGTGGGGCAGTGGCACATCGCGTTCATGTCCGCGGGTCAGCTCGCGGTGAATCTGGTCGGGATCATCGCGGCGGGTGTGCTCGTGCTCCAGCTCCGGCCTCGCGCGGGCAACGAGGCCGGGCCGGTGGCGCGTTTCGAGCGGTGGATCGGAATGCGTTCGCTCGTGGGCAAATAGCGGTCAGATCATCGCGACCGGGCCGCCGGTGAGGATGCGGTAGGCGTAGGTCACCGCGATCACCGCGACCGGGCCCGCGACCAGCAGGCCGAGGCCGCACAGCAGCGCGCCGACGAACGTCACGAACAGCACGGAGAGCGCGAGCAGCAGCACCGGCCACACATTGGTGACCACCAGCGTGGCGCTGGACTTGATCGCCTCGAACGGCCCCTCGTTCTGATCGACCACGAAGTGCAGCGAGAACATGCACAGCACACCGACGATCAGACCCGGCACGATGCACAGTGCCGACCCGAGGAAGGTGAGCGCGAACGCCAGCAGGGCGGTGATCAACACATTGCCCGCGTTCACGAACCGGAAGTACGACCCGAAATGCGGTGGGTTGCCGTCGGTTTCGTACAGCGCCCCGCGCACCATCGCGGCCTGCAGCAACCACACGGCGGCCAGCACCGCGAGGAAGATCAGCAGCAGGGGAAACATCGTCGTCGGATCGGTCAGCTGCACGACGAGCACGAACGCGAGATAGATGACCAGCCCCGACGCGATCACCCCCATCCACGGCCCCGGATTCGAGCGAAACTTCGCCCAGCCGTAGCTGAAGGCCTGGCCCACGTCGAGGGTGCCCGGCGCGGAGGTGGCGGCCTGCTGGTAACCGTAGATCGGTTGTCCAGCGTCGGTGCCCTGCGGGATACCGCTCTGTGGTTGACCGTAGGGGGTATCGCCTTGCGGCGGAGGGGATCCCGCGCTGGGCGGCATGGAGCCTGGAGGAGTGCTGCCGGGCGGTGCCGCGCTCGGCCCCGTGCCCGTCGGACCGTAATTGGGTTGGGCCGCGTAACCAGGCTGAGGTGCGTAACCGGGCTGTGCTTGGTAACCGGGCTGTGCTTGGTAACCGGGCTGTGCTTGGTAACCGGGTTGTGGTTGGGAACCAGGCTGTGGTTGGTAACCGGGCTGTGGTTGATAGCCGGGCGCGCCCGGAACGTCCGGTCGGGCAGGGTAGCTGGGTTGGGCTACATAACCAGACTGGCCAGTATTTTCGGCTTGGACGGGATAGCCGGGCTCGCTCTGATAAGCGGGCTGCGCTGGATTGCCGGGCTGCCCTTGGGAACTGACCTGCGCTGGATTGCCGGGCTGATTCTCGTATCCGGACTGCGAGGGGTCGCCCGGCCGGCCCGGATAGCCGAGCGGGCCTTGGTAACCGGCGTCAGCTGGGCTGCCCGGCTGGCCCGTCTTGCCGGACTGTGCCGGATGACCGGACAGCGCTGGGTCCCCGGATTGCGCTGGATCACCGAGTTGGCCTTGGTAACCCGATTGAGCAGGACCGCCAGGCTGCCCTGGATAGGCTGGCCGGCCTTGGTATCCAGGCTGGCCGGGATCACCGGGTTCGGCCTGATAGCTGGGCCGAGCTGAATCATCGGGCCTGCCGGTCTGACCCGAATACCCGGACTGGCCTGAATTTTCAGATTGCGCCGGGGCGCCGGGCTGGCCCTGGTGACCGGATGGACTGCCGGATTGCGCTGCTTCGCCGGGTTCACCTTCGTACGCGCGTTCCGCTGCCTCTTCGGATTGCGACGGGTTACCGGGCTGGGCTTGGGAACTCGCCTGGGCCGAACCTCCGGGCGGTGCTGAGTTACTCGGCTCGCCTCGATGGCTTTCCTGAACGGTCTGCTGCGGAGATGCTACCGGCGGTGGCGGTTCCAGGGGAGCGCTGCCGGGATGCGGCGCGCCGGGACCCTCGGATCGCGGGGCGTCGGCGGAGACTGGGCCTTGGCCGACGCCCGGGGTGGGGGAGCCGGGCGCGGGGGGCTCGTGCTGGGCCGAGCGCGCCGCGGGGCGGTCGTCGTGTCCGCGGTCGGGAGCGTCGCCAGCTGAGTCGTGGGGCGGGGGTGGCGGTGTGCCGGTCATGCCATAGACCTTTCCACTCAACTGGTTTGCGGTGTGGCGCAGAGCAGTTGACGATGGGCAGTGGACGTTGAGAAAGCTTGACGGGTGCAATCGTGTCAAGCAAGCGGCACTCGTCCCGTAACCTCGAGAGAGACACGCCGAACGACACGGAAAGGTTGTGTATCCGCTCGCTAGAAGTGACCTGATGCGAGTAACTTGAAGGGCGATGACCGCACTATTGGCCGAACGCGCCGCCGAAGTCGTGTCCGCAGCGCAACAGTTGCTCACAAAGCGAATGGGTGCTCCGGTAAAGCTGAGCGATCCGATCGAACTCAGCGGTAGTGGTAGAACGACGGTTCTCCGTGTGCGTGTGGCGGAAAACGCCTTCTCGTTGCCGCGCACGCTGATCGTGAAGCAAGTTCGCGGGCACTCGCTCGACCGCACCACCGGCGGTCTCGCCCCCGGCGTCGCCAGCATCGACTCGGCGTTCCTTCGTGAAGCGGTGTCCTATCAGTTCACCACCGCGTTGAGTCGCGAACAGCGGCCCGGTGCGTACCTGATCGCGCACAGCCTGCCCGAACGACTGCTGATCCTCAGCGATCTCGGCGAGAACTCGCTGCTCACCCAGATGTTGCAGTCCGGCGCCGAGCCCGCGACCCGGAACGCGATGATGGCGTTCGCGCAGGCGCTCGGCCGGATGCACGCTGCGACCGTTGGCCGCGAAGCCGATTTCGTCGCACTCCTTCGGCGTGTCGACGTGGTGCATCGCGTGGATGGCATTGCCCAGCAGGCCGAATCGGCGATCGCCGAGGTGCCCGGCTTGTTGCAGCGCGAGCTGGGCATCACGGTGCCCGGCGAGATCGCCGAACGGATCGTGCGCGGTAACCGACTGTTCTCCGCCGGGCGGTTCCGCGCGTTCAGCCCGTCGGATCTGTGCCCCGACAACGTGATTCTCAACGAGGAGGGCGCCCGCTTCCTCGACTACGAGTGGGGTGGATTCCGCGACGCCACCCTCGATATCGCCTACGCGCTGGTCTCGTTCCCCGGCTGCCTGTGCGACTTCGAACTGTCCAGGGAGCGGGCCAGGCAGATGGTCGAGGCCTGGCGCGCCGAGGTGGTCGGGGTGTGGCCGGCGCTGGCCGACGACGAGGTCATGTCCGAGCGGATCCTCGAGGCCCGGCTGATCTGGGTGTGGTTGTCCACCTACTGGTTCCTGCCCGCCGACCACACGCGCATCGCGGCGGCACGCGAGCACGGGCTGTCCGTGCCGCGCTCGGAGGCGCTGATCAACCGGTGGGCCGCGCTCGCCGAGGACGCGCGCTGCACCGGTGACGACATCGTCGGCGACTTCGCCGAGGATGTGTCGGCGATGCTCGAAGAGCGCTGGTCCGAATAGAATTCACCGATTGCGGAATTTTCGCTTTCCGCGGATGCGTCATTGAAAGTTTTTATCCGCTGAGGTGTCGGTGCTGCACGGATAATGCAAGTACTCCGGCAGTTCGCCGTTTTCGGGCGAATTGAGCGCGGCTGCGTCGCTTTTCGTTCGACGAACCTCGCTCGTGCAGTCTATTTCGACGGGGTTCGGGATATCCGAGGACCATGGAATCGGGGGCCGGTGCTCGCGGCCTGGTGGCAGTACGCTGAGGTGTTCCGGACCACGGGGTTGGAGAGGGGTGGTCACCGTGAATGCTGTGCTGTGGATAGTCATCGCGGCCGGTCTGGTCGGAGCCGTGTTCGCCGTGCTGGTCGTGCGACGCCGGGGAAGTGTGAGCGACGATCCGCTGACTCGCGCCCGGCAAGCGGGCAGCGTGCTGAGCACGCAGCTCGAGAGTCCGCGAAGCCGGCAACGGCGCAAGAAACGCGACTTCGCGGACAAGACCATGGGCGAGGCGGGCACCGACTCCAGTGCCTACGGCGGAACCGGACTCGGCGGTGGATGCGGTGGCGGCGGCCTGTAGTGCCGTCGGCTCGACGGTTCACAGTGCAGTGAAAGGGGCGATCTGATGGCCTATGTAGTGCTCGCGATTGCGGTCGCGATAGTGATCGCCACTGCGCTTGTGCTGGTCGTGCGTCGGCGGACGCTGCGTGCCCAGGCCGGGGACGTCGACGCACTGACCCGCGCCCGCCAGTCCGGCAGCGAGCTGAGCGCTCAGTTGAACGGTCGGCGACGCAAAAAGCGCGGCGAGGCGAGCGGGTGGGCGCTCGGCAGCATTGGCATCGGAACCCTCGGCGGCGGTTGCAGCGGCGGTGACAGCGGAGGTAACGGGTGCGGTGGAGGAGGCGGCTGCGGCGGTGGAGGAGGCGGTTGCGGCGGTGGAGGAGGCGGTTGCGGCGGCGGGTCTTAGTGACCGTTGGAGCTAGTAGCGGCTGCTCGTCGTAATCGGTTCGCGCTGCGGCGAATCTGTGCGGCATCGGCATCGGCATCGGCATCGACTTCTTGGCGACAGTCGCTGCGGTGACGGCGAGGCATGGTCTCAGCGGCAGCTGCGGATCGGTTCCGTGTGGACGCGCCCGCGACGGAAAGGCGGCTGCGCTGAGATCGTCGAAGACAGACTCGTCGGTGTGCGGTTTGTGCGACGGCAGGATGGTCCATCCGTGCGGCGCGTGCGCTTGCGCCGCGCATGATCGCCGTGCAGTGTCCTTGCGGCCTTGCGGCCTTGCGGCCTTGCGGCCTTGCGGCCTTGCGGCCTTGCGGCCTTGCGGCCTTGCGGCCTTGCGGCCTTGCGGCCTTGCGGCCTTGCGGCCTTGCGGCCTTGCGGCCTTGCGGCCTTGCGGCCTTGCGGCCTTGCGGCCTTGCGGCCTTGCGGCCTTGCGGCCTTGCGGCCTTGCGGCCTTGCGGCCTTGCGGCCTTGCGGCCTTGCGGCCACGCGCAGCCTCTGTCGGTCATGGGTGAGCGCATCCCGCGGACGTGACCGGCCGCGCCAGGTGGGGAGGTGCATGTCATGGATCTGACCGCACAGGTCGGTGCGGTCGTAATCGGTTGGTGCTGCGGCGCATTCATGCGGGACCGGCCTCGGCTCGTGTCGGTTGTCGCAGTGACGAAGGCGGCGGTGGAGGCGGCTCTGGCGGCTGCCGTGAGTCGGTTGCTGCGGCCGATCGTAATCGGTTGGTGCTGCACCGAATCCATGCGGCATCGGCATCCGTCAGCGGCGGGTGTGGCGGTGACGATATCGGACGCGGTAGGTGCGGGCGCGGGGTGTAGCAGTTGCTGTCAGGCGTGATCGGTTGGTGCTGCGGCGGTGGAGGAGGCGGTTGCGTGGTGGGTCTTGGCGGCTGCTGTCGAGCGTGATCGGTTGCTGCTGCGTCGTATCCATGCGGGCCGGCGTTCGATCCTCGGGCGTCGCGGTGACGGCGACGGGGCGGTTAGGTTGCGAGGCGGTGGAAGCGCCTACTGCTGCTGCGGAAGGTTTTAGCGGCTGCTGCGGTGATGGGTTCCGGTTGGTGGCGGCTGCCAGTCGTTTCCGGCTGCGTCCCGATGGCGTGGAACCTGCTGACCAACCGCTCCGACGCCAAGGCCGCGTTCCCCGGATTTCCTTGGCACCACACTGCAACTCGCCGACCGCGGCCTGCTGCAATCCGGCAGCGGCACCGGCGATGCAGCCCGTTAGCTCACCGGTGTCGCGCGGGGCTCGATCCTCCCGCCGGATCGGACGGCGAGCGAAGACGCGTGGCGCACAGGGGAGTTCGGGTCGGTTACGTCGAGGAGGTAGAACCAGTCCATCTGGGTTTGCTCGGCGGTGACCTCGAGGACGCCGTAGCCGTGGGAGTCAAGTTCGACGTAGCGCAGATGCCGGTTGACGCCCTTGATCGACTCCGCGATGGGGGCCGAATTCAGTTTCAGCAGATCGCCGACGCTGGTCGAGGTGATCGACGGGACGACGAACTCGGCCCCGGCGGTCGCGCCCGCCGGGTAGTTCGCGGCGTCCACGGGAAGGTCCGCGGCCCAGGAGGAGTGGATGTCGCCGGTCAGGAACACCACGTCGGAGACCTGCTGCTCGGTGATCGCGCGGAACAGCCGCTGCCGGTCTGCGGTGTAGCCGTCCCACTGGTCGCCGTTCACGGTCAACCCGGCCTGCGGGAGGCCGAGCGTGCCGGTGATCGCCGCGGTGGTGGCCGGTTCGAGCGGCGGGAAGACCAGCGGCGCGATCATCACGGAGTTGCCGACCAGCTTCCAGCGCACCGGCGCGGACGCCAATCCGGCCGTGAGCCAATCCATTTGGGCCTTGCCGGTGATGGTGCGGGCCGGATTGTCGGTCTCGCGCCAGCCCGCGCCCGGCTTGGCCTCCTGGTCCCGGTAGCTGCGCAGGTCGAGCATGGACAGTTCGGCGAGCGTGCCGAACCTCAGTCGGCGATAGATCTGCACCTCCGACCCGGAACCCTTGGCGCGCACCGGCATCCACTCCAGATACGCCTGCGCGGAGGCGGCTTTGCGGGCCTGCCAATCGCCCTCGGTGACGGGGTCGTGGTTGTTCGCGCCGCCGGACCAGGAGTTGTCGGCGGATTCATGGTCGTCCCAGGTGCAGATGAACGGCTGGCGCGCATGCAGATTCAGCAGGTCGGGGTCAGTTTTGTACTGCGCGTGGCGGATTCGGTAATCGGCGAGGCTCACCGTCTCGTTCGCCGGCTCGTGCGGGCGCACGGTGCCGTTGCGGCCGCCGTACTTGCCCCGGCCGTACTCGTAGATGTAGTCGCCGAGATGCACGATGGCGTCGAGGTCGGTGCGCGCGGCCAGGTGCCGGTACGCGCCGAAGTAGCCGGCCTCCCAGTTCGCACAGGACACGACGCCGAATCGAAGCCGTTCCGGCGCATCGGAGATCGCGGGCGCGGTGCGCGTGCGCGCGGTCGCGGAGGTTTCGCCGAGCGCGCTGAACCGATAGAAGTACACCGTCCCCGGCGCGAGCCCGGAGACGTCGACCTTCACGGTGTGGTCGGAAGACGCTGTCGCCGTGACACTTCCGGACGCCGCCAGTGTGGCGAACCCCTCGTCCTCGGCGACTTCCCAACGCACACTGGTCGATTCGCCGACGCCCGAACCCGGCGTCGCCTCCTCCGACACGGTGACCCGCGTCCACAAAATCACCCCGTCCGGCAGCGGATCCCCCGACGCGACTCCGTGCCGAAACACCCCACCCGCCGCCTGCGCCCCCGCGGTGCTCAGCAACACCGCCGCCCCCGCGACCGCACTGCCTTTCAGCAGGGTGCGCCGCCCGAAGAACCCGAACGAAGATTCTGAAACGACCACGTTTTCAGCCACGACCATTGATCACATCCGATAACCACCCCCCACGCAAATCGACCCGCCGCCAAGCCACACGTTGCACTCTTTCTCGGGACTCGCACCCACTGTCGGGCCCTATAGCGAGTGCGGATCCCGAAAGAGAGTGCGGCGCCCCGGAAGGTGCGCCTGTGGCCCGCGCAACCCGTACTTCGCCCAGCCCGCTCGTGCAGGTGCTGGACCTACGACCCACGCGCCGCGCCCACGCGTCAAGCTGCCTCGCCTCGGGCTCAGGTTCCCGCCTCCTGCGCCACGCGTTGCACTCCTTCTCGGGACCTGCACCCCCTCTAGGGCCCAATAGCGAGTGCGGATCCCGAGAGAGAGTGCGACGCTCCAGAGGGCGCGCCTGTGGCCCGCCCAACTCGCACTTCGCCCAGCCCGCTTGCGCACTTGCTGGACCTATGACCCGCGCGCAGCGTCCACGCGTCAAGCCGCCCACATCTAGCGTCTACGCGCCATGCTGTTCGCGTCGCCAAATGCATGTTCTCGCC
>NZ_BAGH01000253.1 GCF_000308715.1 Nocardia tenerifensis NBRC 101015 | reverse complement strand
CGCACTGTCTCTCGGGATCTGCACTCGCTTTTGGTCCCTAGAAGGGGTGCGGCGCCTGAGAGATGGTGCGGCTGTTGGTTCGTGCGCGGGGCGCGGGGCGTGGGCCGCTGGGTGCGTGGTGCCGGGATTCCGCACTGTCTCTCGGGATCTGCACTCGCTTTTGGTCCCAATACTGGGTGCGGCGCCCGAGAGACAGTGCGGCTGTTGGGAGCTGGCGTCAGGCAAGCGCGGGCTCGCGTCCGTGGTGTTGGCGATACGCACCGTCTTCCGGGATCTGCACTGTATGTGGACGCCTGGAAGGGGTTGATCTCGGGAAGTGGTGCAGATTCGTTGTAGTGCGCACCCGGCGAGCCCAGCGCACGCTCGGGGCTGGCTGGGCAAGCCGCACCCTGGCGCGTCGTCGGCGGGGTTATGTGGGGGCGACGACTGTGTGTGGCGGCAGGTTGTGCGTGTCGGCACGCCGGGGGGAAGGGGAGTTGGTGGGCGGCTGTCTCGTTGCTCACGGTGGGGGTTTGGGGGTGGTGAGAGTCGTTAGGGTGGGCGAGAGACCCACTACCGCTAGGAGTTTTCTCGTGAGCACCGGAGCTCGAAACGCGCCTGTGACCGTCGCCGTGACCGGAGGGGCCGGGCAGATCGCCTATGGGTTGCTGTTCCGGATCGCCTCGGGGGCGATGTTGGGTGCGGACACGCCGGTGCGGTTGCGGTTGTTGGAGATTCCGGCGGCGGTGGGGTCGCTCGAAGGTGTGGCGATGGAGTTGGAGGACGGGGCGTTTCCGCTGTTGGAGTCCATCGACATCAGCGACGACCCGTGGGTCGGGTTCGCGGGGGCCAACATCGCGGTGCTGGTGGGCGCGCGGCCGCGCACGGCGGGCATGGAGCGGTCGGACCTGCTGGCCGCCAACGGCACGATCTTCACCGAGCAGGGCGCGGCGATCAACGCCAGCGCCGCCGACGATGTGAAGGTCCTGGTCGTCGGTAACCCGGCCAACACCAACGCGTTCATCGCCATGAGCAACGCCCCGGACGTTCCGGCCGAGCGCTTCACCGCCATGACCCGCCTCGACCACAATCGCGCGATCGCACAGCTGGCCAAGAAGACCGGCGCGCCCGCGGCCGACATCGCGCGAATCGCCATCTGGGGCAACCACTCCGCGACCCAGTTCCCGGACCTCGCGCACGCCACCATCGACGGCCGCCCGGCCCTCGACCGCATCGATGACCCGGCCTGGCTGACCGACGACTTCATCCCCACCGTGCAGCAGCGCGGCACCGCCATCATCCAGGCCCGCGGCGCCTCCTCGGCCGCCAGCGCGGCCAGCGCCGCCCTCGACCACATCCACGACTGGGTCCGCGGCACCGCCGAGGGCGACTGGGTCTCCATGGCCGTCCCGTCCGACGGCTCATACGGCGTCCCCGAGGGCCTGATCAGCTCGTTCCCCGTAACCTGCGCCAACGGCACCTACACCATCGTCCCCGACCTCCCCCTGGACGACTTCGCCCGCTCCCGAATCGAAGCCACCGTCGCCGAACTGATCCAAGAACGCGACGCCGTAATCGACCTCGGCTTCGCCAAGCGCGCCTGAGCGAGTCCCACCCGGCGGCCTTGCGCTGCCGCACCGACGAATTCGCGCGTGGAGTAGTCCGCGCCCGAATCGAGGCTGGCGTCGTCGAACTTGATCCACGAACGCGACGCCGTGATCTGTGACTCGCAGTTATAGGTGACGGTGTCTTCGCACTGACTAGTGGTGTTGAATGCGAGCGTGCCCAGGGTGCGTTCTCTAGCCGGACAGGTTGTGTCGCATGCGTTCGAGTTCAGCGACCCGGTCATCGAGATCGACGTGCGCAGGCAACTCGATGCCCACGTCTTCCCGCAAGGCGTGCCGCAGCGTGCGGGTGGCGAAGCCGACGTCCTTGTTCAGGTAGGTGTCGATAGCCGTGATTCGTTCTGCCGAGCCCGTGCTCACGTCCAGGGCAGCCTGATACCCCGCGTCGATGCAGCGACTGACCTCCGATGTCACGAATATCGCGCGATCAGAGAGCACCATCTGCGCTCGGGCATAGCCTTCTCGGAAGTTCTCCCATGCGGCGTCGAACCTCGATGGGTCCGCAGAACCTGCGGCCTTCTCAGCGAGATAACGACGACCAGCAGTACGGAAGTAGTGTGCGGATGTACTCAGTTCAGCGTAGAGGGAACGCTTTTCGTCAAGTGCATCCTTGCGTGCGGTTTCACGCCGATCTTCGACTCGCTCACGTGACTGGATCTCAGTGTCCAGCCGCTTGCTCCGCAGCGCGAAGAACTGAGCCGCGATCGTGCCCCCCAAGGTGCTGATCGCGGTGATGGCGGCTACCGCCACGTTCGTAATATCCGTCCCCATAGTGAAATTATCTAGCGCGATAGGCGTCCGGTAACGAACGTTCACGAGACACTCTGGAGTGCTGAAGATTCCCGCAGGTCGGATCCCGCCGAATCTGTGCAGTTTGCCGTGTGCGTGCCAATGTCAACCTGCCTGGGGTTCGCAATACACTGCGCCGCACGCGAATCGGCTATGGGCGGATATCCACCCGCGACCAGCATCCCGAGGCCCAGCCCGACGCGGTCCCCACAGCTGGCTGCGAGCAGATCTTCGTCGACAGGGCCTCCGGGAAGCTCTCCTCCTGACCGGAGTTGAGCAAGGCGCTGCTTCGCCCAGGAACCGACGCCGCTGCCGACCTCGGCCGTGCCGAGCGCACCTGAGCGATTTCTCGTCCGCCAGCTGGCCTGCCGCCAGCTCGGGCTTACCTGCCGAGGGTGCACACGCGCAACTGATCCGGGCCGGCGTCAGCTGACCGTCCAGGTTTCCGGGCCGGTGAGCAGCGACTGGAGCGAGTCTTGGTCAACGGGCTTGCGCTCTCGCGCCGTAGCGATCTGGGCGCGCACCCCATCGTCGTAGGTGGGGCGGGTGACGCTGCGGAAGATGCCGGTGACCACGTGGTCCAGGCCCTGGTCGGAGAGGCGGGAGAGGGCGTAGGCGTATTCGGGGTTGTCGGTGTGGGCGTCGTGCACGATGATGTCGGATTCGGCGACGGTGTCGGTGGGCACTACCTCCAGGCCGAAACCGTTTCGAACGACGGCGAATTCGTTATCGGTCCCGAAGCGGATGGGCTGGCCGTGGTGCAGCGGGACGAGGTGGGCGGCGGCGTTGTCGCGGCGCAGCGCGTCGAAGGAGCCGTCGTTGAAGATGGGGCAGTCCTGCAGGATCTCCACGAAGGACGTGCCGCGGTGTTCGGCGGCGGCGCGCAGCACCTCGGACAGGCCCGCGCGGTCGGAGTCCAAAGCCCTTGCGGCGAAGGTGGCTTCGGCGCCGAGCGCGATCGAGAGCGTGTTGAAGGGGTGGTCGACCGAGCCCATCGGGGTCGACTTGGTGACCTTGCCTTCCTCGGAGGTCGGCGAGTACTGGCCCTTGGTGAGGCCGTAGATCCGGTTGTTGAACAGCAGGATCGTCATGTTCACATTGCGGCGCAGGGCGTGCACGAGATGGTTGCCGCCGATGGACAGCGCGTCGCCGTCCCCGGTCACCACCCACACCGACAGGTCGGGCCGGGTCACCGCGAGCCCGGTGGCGATGGCGGGCGCGCGACCGTGGATGGAGTGGATGCCGTACGCCTCGAGGTAGTACGGGAAGCGGCTCGAGCAGCCGATCCCGGAGACGAACATCAGGTTCTCCCTGCGCAACCCGAGTTCGGCGAGGAAGCCGCGTACGGTCGCCAGGATCACGTAGTCCCCGCAGCCGGGGCACCACCGCACCTCCTGATCGGTGGTGAAGTCCTTCACCTTCTGCGGACCCTCGGCGGCGGGCACCCCGGACAGCCCGGTCAGGCCGAGATCGGTGCCGACGAGTGAGGTTTCCACGATGGTCATTCGGTACCCCCGGTGACGTAAGTGGCCCGCGCTCGCGCGGCGAAGGCCTTGTCCTGTTCCATCTCCTCGATCGAGCCGTCGAGCGCGGCGTCGATGACCCCGACGAGTTCCTGCGCGGAGAACGCGGTGCCCGCGATCTTCGTCCACGGCTGCACGTCGACGAGGTACTTCGCGCGCAGCAGCAGCGCCAGCTGGCCGCCGTTCATCTCCGGCGCGACGACCGTGCGATAACGCCGCAGGACCGCACCGAGGTTGGCGGGCAACGGATTCAGATGCCGAAGGTGCGCCTGCGCGACCGGCACGCCGCGCCGGCGCGCGCGACGACACGCCTCACCGATCGGTCCGTAGGAGCTGCCCCAGCCGATGATCAGCAGTTCCGCGCGCCCTTCCGGATCGTCGACCTCGAGATCGGGCACGTCGATCCCGTCGATCTTGGCCCGCCGCAACCGAACCATCAGTTCGTGGTTGACGGGATCGTAGGAGATATTGCCGCTGCCGTCGGCCTTCTCCAGCCCGCCGATCCGGTGCGCGCGCCCCTTGGTGCCCGGCACGGCGAGCGGCCTGGCCAGGGTCTCCGGGTCGCGGGCGTAGGGCTGGAACGGGTCGGCGTCGTCGCCCTCCGGCTCGAACGCCGGGTCGATCGGCGCCAGGTCGGCCACGTTCGGAATCGACCACGGTTCGGAGCCGTTGGCGATCGCACCGTCGGAGAGCAGCAGCACCGGGGTGCGATAGGTGAGCGCGATCCGGGCCGCCTCGACCGCGGTGGCGAAACAGTCGGCGGGGGAGCGCGGCGCGAGCACGGCCACCGGCGATTCGCCGTTGCGTCCATAGAGCGCCTGGAGCAGATCGGCCTGCTCGGTCTTGGTCGGCAGGCCGGTCGACGGCCCGCCGCGCTGCACATCGATCACCAGCAGCGGCAGTTCGGTCATCACCGCGAGGCCGATGGTCTCGCTCTTGAGCGCGAGTCCGGGCCCCGACGTGCTGGTGACGCCGAGCGCGCCGCCGAGCGAAGCGCCCAGCGCCGCACCGATTCCCGCGATCTCGTCCTCGGCCTGGAACGTGGTGACGACGAAGTTCTTGTGCTTGCTCAGCTCGTGCAGGATGTCCGAGGCCGGGGTGATCGGGTAGGTGCCGAGGAAGACGGGCAGGCCGGCGAGCTGACCCGCCGTGACCAGCCCGTAGGCGAGCGCGGTGTTGCCGGTGATCTGGCGATACGTGCCGGGCGGCAGTTTCGCGGGCGCGATCTCATAGGTGGTCGCGAAGCTCTCGGTGGTCTCGCCGTAGTTCCAGCCCGCCCGGAACGCGAGCACGTTGGCCTCGGCGATATCCGGCTTGGCGGCGAACTTCTCCCGCATGAACTTCTCGGTGCCGCCGATCGGGCGCCCGTACATCCAGGACAGCAGCCCGAGCGCGAACATGTTCTTCGCGCGCTGGCCGTCCTTCTTGCCGACGCCGGTGGACTCGATGGCGCCGAGGGTGAGCGAGGTCATCGGGACGCGATGCAGGACGAAATCCGCGAGCGTGTCGTCGCCGAGCGGGTCGGCGGAGTAGCCGACCTTGGTGAGATTGCGTTTGGTGAACTCGTCGGTGTTCACGATGATCGTCGCGCCGCGCGGCAGATCCTCCAGGTTCGCCTTGAGCGCGGCCGGGTTCATCGCGACGAGTACGTCCGGCTGATCGCCCGCGGTGAGGATGTCGTAGTCGGCGATCTGGATCTGGAACGACGAAACGCCGGGCAGCGTGCCCTGGGGCGCCCTGATCTCGGCGGGGAAGTTGGGCTGGGTGGCCAGGTCGTTGCCGAACGCGGCCGCCTCGTGCGTGAAGCGATCGCCGGTCAGCTGCATGCCGTCGCCGGAGTCGCCCGCGAACCGAATGACTACCTTTTCCAATTTCGCTGTGTCGGCGGCCTTTTGGGCTGCGCCGGCCGCGCTGAGGACCGTGCCGGCCGCGCTGGGGGCCGTGTCGTCGTTGCGGCCCGTGCCGACATCACTGTGGTGCGAAACCATCTGCCTGCTTCACTTCCTCGTCGATGAGAGGGGTGCCATCGCCAACCTACTCCGCACCACGCGGTGCGTCCGCCCGATATGTGAGGATCGCTGGTGCCGCGTGGGGTTCACCGATAGCCGGTGCGCGTGGCCTCAGCCGAACAATGCCAGCTGAGGGTCGGCGGCGTGGGGACTTTCCGGTTGTGTCTCCGGTAGCGGCGGTATTTCGCGTTTCAGCGCGTGTCGCTGCAGTAGCGGCTCGACGCGCCCGCGTAGCCACTCCGCGTACTCGGGCGTCACATAAGCGCCACGACCGTAGAGCTGACGATACCGCCGGACCAGCGCGGGATGCTGCTCGGCGAGCCAGCCGAGAAACCAGCCGCGCGTGCTGCCGCGCAGGTGCATCGGGAAGGCGACGGCCGAGCGCGCCCCGGCCTGAGCGATCGCGCCGAACAGCTCGTCCAGGTGTGCCCTGCTGTCGGTGAGGTACGGAATGACCGGAGCCACCATCACATTCACGTCGAAGCCGGCGTCGGTGAGCGCGCGCACCATCTCCAGCCGGGCCTTCGGCGAGGGGGTGCCGCTCTCCAGTCCGCGATGCAGGTCCAGGTCGTAGATCGCGATGGAGACCGCGACGCTCACCCGCACCTCCCGGGCGGCGAGGGTGAGCAGCGGTAGGTCCCGGCGCAGCAGCGTGCCCTTGGTGAGAATGGAGAACGGCGTGCCGGAGTCGGTGAGCGCGCGAATGATGCCCGGCATCAACCGATATCGCCCCTCGGCTCGCTGGTAAGGGTCGGTGTTCGTGCCCAGCGCGACCGGCTCCCGGTGCCAGGAGCGTCGATGGAGTTCCTTGCGCAGCACGGCGGCGATATTCGTCTTCACGACGATCTGTGAGTCGAAATCCTTGCCCGCGTCCAGGTCCAGGTACTCGTGGGTGGGGCGGGCGAAGCAGTAGCGGCAGGCGTGCGAGCAGCCGCGCATCGGATTGATCGTCCAGTGGAACGGCAGGTTCGAGCTCTCCGGCATCTTGTTCAGCGCGCTTTTGCACAGCACCTCGTGGAAGGTGATGCCGTCGAACTCGGGGGTCTGCACGGTGCGCGTCAAACCCGCCCGGGTGAGCCCGGGCAGTGCGCCGTCGTCGGCGTCCAGGGTTTGGCTTTGCCACCGCACGCGTCAAGTCGAACATATGTTCGGCCGAGTTGCAATCCTCAGGCCCTGCCGTTCGAGCGGTGTCAGTGCCGTTTCGAAGATGGCAGGCGTTGGCGAAAGTTGGCAGCGCCTCTCTGCCGCGCAGAGAAAAGGCGACTGGCAGGGCCTGCCAGTCGCCTCGAAACTCCTTCGCTCTCAGGCGATCTGGCGAGTGTCCGGAGTCGCCGGTGTCGGATCGGCGAAGAACGCGACCAAATCGCGGACGGTCTCGTCGGTGGAGCGCGGGCGGTAGCCCAGTTCACGCTCGGCCTTGCCGTGGTCGACCACGGGGGCCGAGATCAGCGCGCCTAGCGCGGCTTTCGAGACGATGTCGGATTTGAAGAGCTTGCCGATCGGCGCGAGTACGGGGATCACGCCTGCGACGAGCTTGGGGGAGATGGAGAACTTGGGGCCGCGCTTGCCGCCGTGGCCCGCGGCGAGGCGGCACAGGTCCAGCATCGAGATCATCTCGCCGCCGAGCAGGTAGTTCTCGCCGGTGCGGCCGCGTTCGCCGGCCAGGATCAGACCCTCCGCGACGTCGCGCACGTCGACCAGGTCGAAGCCGCCGCCGATCATGGCCGGGATGCGGCCCTGCGCGGCGTCGCGCAGCGTGCGGTTGATGCGCGAGAGCGGCCTACTGTAGTCGAGGGGGCCGAACACGCCGGTGGGGTTGCACAGCACCGCGTCGAGGCCCTTGTCGATCACCTCGCGCAGCGCGACCTCGCCCGCCCACTTGGAGCGGTCGTAGACGGGCAGGGAGTTCTCCGTGGAGCGCGGGGCGTTCTCGTCGATGTGCCCGCCGCAGATGTACTGGTTGAACGCGTGGATCGAGCTGGCGTGCACCATGCGCCGCACGCCGACCTCGAGCGCGGCCTCGGCGACGACTCGGACGCCCTCGGTGTTCACTCGCCAGGCCAGGTCGTTCTTCTCCGCGAGGGTGATCACCGCGACCAGGTGGTAGACGATCTCCGCGCCGCGCAGGGTTTCCCGCATCGACGCCGGGTCGAGCACGTTTCCGCTCACCCAGGTGACGTTCGGCTCCGTCGTCTGTGGCGCCACCCGATCTATGGCCGTGACCTCGTGGCCACGCGCGACGAGCAGGCGGAGCAGATTCGTGCCAAGGTAGCCGGCTGCGCCGGTCACTGCGACCTTCATGGCATCGAGAATATAGAACTTGTTCTAATTTGCAACACGTTCCAGTTCCTTCCTATTCCCTCTGTGAACGCGCCGATGGGCTCGAAAGTTGCCGGTACCGTCGGCTATATTGAGCCCAACCGTAGCGGCCATGCCGTTCGGCAATGGGCAGACGGTGACGACGATGAAGTTGACGACACTGATGTGCACGACGATTTGGGGGGCAACTCGATGAGTGATCTCTCGGTAGAGACCGACGCGGTCCGGGCGTTCGCCGCCACGAACGCGGGCATCGCCGGTGATCTTGCGGGGGCGGGTAATTTCGACGCGGTCAAGAACGTGTCGGCACTCGTGCCGGTGTTCGGTTTGATCGGGGCCGATTACCTGGCGATGTTCGCGGCGGCACAGGTGCTGCAGGCCAAGGACATCAACGATCTCTCGGCCAAGTACAGCAAGCTCTCCGAGTCCGCGTTCAGCGCGGCCGCCGCGTACGACGCGACCGACTGGTCGAGTGCCGGCGCGCTCAACGCCATCGGCAACCAGATCGGCGGCGCCGTATGAAGCCACTCGACACCGGGGTGATCGCGCCCGACGAACTCGCCGTCGCGCACGCGGCCGACCAGAACGTGGCCATCGGTCAGCAGGCCGTGCTGGACAGCGCGCAGAACGCCGCCGCCCAGGCCGTGCTCGACGTCCCGCTCGGGCAGGTGCCCGACGATATGCCGCCCATCGAACCGCCGGAGTTCGTGCTGTCCAAGCGGATCAGCGACGACCAGCATGCCGCGCTCGCCACGCCGGCCGGGCTGCCCGGCCTCAACGGCAACCCGACGCCGGACGCGCAGAGCATCGCCGGTGTCCCGTCCGATGTCTCGGCCCTGCTCGGCGACACGCACACCGCGCTGCAACACGTCGCGGCCCCAGTGAACCAGGCGCTCGACCAGGCCGCCGGCGTGCTGAACGGCGCCGTCGGCTCCGCGCCGAGCACGGTCGCCGCCGCGGTGAGCCAGGCGACCGCCGCCATCCCGACCTCGCTGCCCGCACTGCCCGCCGACCCGGTCGCCGCGCTCATGCAGGGCGTCTCCGTGCCCGCGCTGCCCGGCGTCGACCTGTTGATGAAGCCGATCCTCGACCTGCTCAGCAGCTTCGGCACGGGCGTCATCGGCGCGTTCGACCCGACCGCCATCCTGAGCCAGTCGTCCAAGGTCATCGACATGGCGATGCAGGTCGGCAAGGGCAGCATGACCACCGTCGAACAGCTGTGGCAGAGCCAGGCCGCGCGCAACGCGCAGGCCACCAGCCAGCAGGCCAATGTCGAGGGCCAGGAGACCAGCAAGCGCGGCATCGACATCTCCGAGCTGACCCAGCGCGCCGCCGCGGTGGTGCAACAGGGGAACGCTCAATTGCTCACGGTCGCTTCGTCTTTCGCCACGCAGGCGGCGGCGATGGCGCCGGTGATCCTGACCCCGCCCGCCCAGGCCACGCTGATGGCCTCGGCGACCGAGCATCTCGGCCAGGCCGTCGGCATCGTCAATGCCACCCGCGGCGATCTCGCGGGGAAGACGGGCGAGCTCAGCGGCATGGTGCAGCAGCTGGTCGCACCCGGGGGCGGGCCCGCGCCGCAGGAGGTCGCGCAGGCGCTGGCGCAGAACGTCGGCCAGCCGCTGCTCGAGCAGGCCCAGTCGACCGCGTCCGACACCGCCACCCAGGCCGCCGGTCTCAACTCGACCACCGGCACCCCGAGCTCGACCACGCCGGCGTCGGTGCACAGCACGAACAGCCCGAGCACCACCAACCACGGCACCCCGACCGGCGTGCCCGGCAGCCCCAGCCGGACCGGCACGGGCAGCCCCAGCCGCAACGGAACCCCGAGCGTCCCCTCGGTGCCCAAGGCCACCGCGCTGCCCGGCACCAGCATGGCGCCGGTCCGTCCGATCAGCGGCGTCCCCGGCAGCACCGGCTTCGGCCCCGCCTCGACCGGCTCGCCCAGTACCACCACGGCCGGCGCGGGCAACAGCTTCATGGGCGGCGGCGCGGGCGCTGCGGGCCAACGCAGCGACGACGAGCACTCCCGCACAGTGCAGCCCTACCAAAGCGCCACCGGCAACGACGATCTCACCGGCCCGCTCGGCGAATCCACCCCCGACGTCATCGGCGCGACCCACTCGGACGAGTTCCTCACGTCCGACTACGAGCAGGACCAGTTCTAGGCGGACAGTCTTCGGGAAACATCGTCTGGTGCAGCCCGGTCGGAGCGGATGTGTCTGCTCAGGCCGGGCGGGTCGCTGGTGGGAGCTGGTGGTCAGGTGTGGAAGGCGGATCGAGTGCAATCGGTCCGGCGTGGCCCTGTTACGCGTGGCCCCGGGTGGTGTGAGACATCGCGACGTCGGCACCTCGTCGAGGCCGAGTTGGGCTAAGGCCCGGCACCATTGGCTTCAGGTTGGCGATCTGCAGTGGTGCCCGGTCGAGGCGGACAGTTTTCGGCGCATGACGCCCGATTCAGCCCGGTAGGAGCGGAGAGTGTCCGCTCAGGCCGGACTGGTCGCCGGTCGGAGCTTGGTCAGGTGATGAAGGCGGGCCGGCGGCGCGTAACGGGTTACCCGATGACCGCGGCGACGGCGGGCGCGGCGACTGAGGTGCCGATCAACAGCTGCCTGCATCCAAACGAACCTCCGGGTGGAGTCGTCGTGTGCGGGTTCCTCGAGTTCCGTGGCGAGCCGCCGCTGCAGCTCGGCGAGGAATGCCTTCCTCGGCGGCGTGAGACATCGAGACGCCCGACCATCGAGGCCGAGCTGCGGTGGGGCCCAGCGCTATTGGTCGCATGTTGGCGATCTGTTGCGAGCGGTGCCCGGTCTAGGTGGACAGTTTCGGCGCGTGACGCCCCGGTTCGGCGCGGTCGGAGCGGAAAGTGTCCCCTTAGGCCGGGCGGGGAGCTGGTGGTCAGGTGTTGAAGGCGGATCGAGCGCAATCGGACGAGCGTGGCCCTGTTACGCGTGGCCCCGGGTGGTGTGAGACATCGCGACGTCGGCACCCGTCGAGGCCGAGTTTCGATGAGGCCCAGCGCTGTTGGTCGCATGCGGGGTACAGCGCGGGGTGTGGGAGTGCGAGGCATGGGAGTGCGGAGTGCGAGGCGCTGGGGGTGCGAGGTGCGAGGTGCGGGGCGCCGGGGGTACGAGGTGCGAGGCGTGGGGGGTACGAGGTGCGAGCGTGCAACGTGCGGGGTGCGCGGTGCGAGGTGTGAACAGTTTGAGGTCGAGC
>NZ_BAGH01000254.1 GCF_000308715.1 Nocardia tenerifensis NBRC 101015 | reverse complement strand
AGCTGATGCTCGACGCGGGCGCCGACGATCCCGAGGAGTATCAGAACGCCATCAAGAACCTGCGGCGTTCGCTGCGCGCGCTCACCCAAGGCCCGTTCGGCGCGATCTTCAACGGGCAGACCTCGGTGCCGATCGACACCGGCGCGGTCGCGGTCTGCATCGACGTCTCGCACATCCCGACCGGCGACAAGAAGCTCAAGGCCGCGGTGATGCTGGCCTGCTGGGCCGACGGTTTCGCCTCGGTCGAGGCCGCGCACGTGCTCGCCGACGCCGACCTCGGCCCGCAGCGCTACTTCCAGGTGGTGATGGACGAGCTGTGGCAGGTGCTCGGCCTCGGCGACTTCATGGTCGACCGCGTCGACGAGCTCACCCGCCTGCAGCGCGGCATCGCCACCTCGCTGATCATGATCAGCCACACCATCAAGGACCTCCAGGCCCTCGGCTCCGAGGCCGCCATCGCCAAGGCGCTCGGCTTCCTGGAACGCGCGCGCGCCAAGATCTTCGGCGCGCTGCCGGGCGAGGAGGTCAAGCGGCTCGACAGCATCGTGCCGTTCACCTCCGCCGAGGAGCAGATGGTGACCGGCTGGTCCGCGCCCCAGGCGCTCACCGGCGAGGCGCTCAAACCCGGGCAGCAGCGGCCCTCGCCGCCGGGCACCGGCAAGTTCCTGTTGAAGATCGGTGAGGACCGCAGGCCGGGCATCCCGTTCCACATGGAGTTCACGCTCTCGGAGAAGGAGAGCGGTATTCACGACACCAACCAGCGGTTCAGCGAGTTCACGGAATCGACTGCCCGAGGGACGGATTCGCCGAGCGGGAGCGCCGCATGAAAGTTCAGTCGAGACCCCGGTTACCGATGTCGCGTCGCGAGGGGAGGTGTGCCGGATGATGCCGCACCGCTCCTACCGCCGGGTCTCGCCCGAGGTGCGTCAGGCCGCCGTGCAGCAGGTCATCGCGCTCACCGGGCAGATGAGCAGCGAGTCGGAGGCCTGCCGGGTGGTGGCCGAGCAGATCGGCGTGCACACGAACTCGGTGCGCAACTGGGTCCGCGCGGCGGAGGGGCCGAGCCTGGAGCGCATGGACGCGTCCGCCCTGCGTCGCAAAGTCGCTCTGCTGCAACAACAATTGGCGGCGGCCGCGGAGATGAACCGCACGCTCGCCGACACCCTCAACGAATCCCGGCGGGGTCAGTGAACCCTGTCCTGTCGGGGCGCGGGCCGGGCCCGGCGAGGCCTCGGTGAGCGGGAAGGGGCTGCTCTGGGGGGCGCTCGGCGCGGTGCTCGCGCTGATGACCCTGGTGGTGGTGATCGTGCTGCCCGCGGTCGACGACCCGTGCGAGGGTTCGTCGCTGCTCGGCACGCAGTCGAACCTGCCGCCGCTCGGCGGCTACCCGCCCGGCGACCCCCGTGCGAAACAATCGGGGACCGCGACTCCGTCGGCCATTAATCCCACGGGAGCACAGGCGAACCCGGCCGCGGCGGCGCCTTCGGGGTCGCAGGCCAACTCGACCGTCGCCGCCGCGCCGTCCCTGGCCGCGGGAGCCGGGCCGATCCGCCGCACCCTGCCGCTGGCCATCGGCACCTTCACGATCTCCGACGTGTTCGGCGCGCGCGGCGGCACACACCTCGGCGTCGACATGGCCGCGCCCGACGGCACCACCATCTACTCCGTCGCCGACGGCCGCGTCGTCGCCGCCGGTCCCGCATCGGGTTTCGGCAACTGGGTCGTCGTCGACTCGGTGGACACCAACGGCCGCGCGTACTCCGCGGTCTACGGGCACATGTGGGACTCCGGCGTGCGCGTGCGCGTCGGCGACACGGTGACCGCGGGCCAGCCCATCGCCCAGGTCGGCTCCGCGGGCGAATCCAGCGGCCCCCATTTGCATTTCGAGATCGTTCCCGGCGGCCGGTTCACCGGCGGACGCCAGATCGACCCGCTCCCATGGCTGGACGGCGCGCCGACCCCGGATGTCGGTGGGGCGCGGGCCTTCTCCAACGATCCGCGCTGCGTCCGCGGCTTCGGCAGCGCGGGCGGCGCGCTCGCCGCGGGCAAGGTGCCGCCGGAGCTCGAGATCTGGTATCGCCGTGCGGGTTCGATCTGCCCGCAGATCACCCCCTCGCTGCTCGCCGCACAAGGCAGGCAGGAGTCGGGTTTCCGCCGCGGCGCCACCTCGCCCGCGGGCGCGCAGGGGCTCGCGCAGTTCCTGCCGAGCACCGCGGCCGCGGTGAACCCGGATGACGGCCAGCCCTACGTGATCGACGCCGACGGCAACGGCACCGCGAGCGTGTGGGACGACGGCGACGCCATCATCGGGCAGGGCCGCTACATGTGCGCCATCGCGCACAAGATCGTGCAGTGGGAGGCGGAGGGCAAGGTGCAGGGCGACGTCACCGCGCTGACCCTGGCCGCCTACAACGCGGGCGAGGGCGCGGTGCTCGCCTCCGGCGGCATGCCGAATCGCGTTGCGGCGCACCTGTCCGAGACCCAGCCGTACGTGGCGAACATCCTCGCGATGGAGGCGCAGTACCGCGCGCCCGGCGCGCTCGGCCGCTTCGACCCGAAGGAGGGCGGCGGCGGGAGCCAGATCGTCCAAGCCGCGCACGACTGGCTCGGCACGCCGTACGTGTGGGGCGGCGGCGGACCGCAGGGGCCCAGCGGCGGCGGCATGGATGGACCCGGCCTGACGGCCGCCGCGGTGTTCGCGGCCTCGTCCGGCTCGGTCACCTTGCCGCGCACCGCCGAACAGCAGTGGGAGGCGGGCGTCGAGGTGCCGATGGGCAAGGTGCAGGAGGGCGATCTGGTGTTCAGCGCGTTCGGGCCGCGCGGACCCGCGCAGGTCGGCATCTACTCCGGCAACGGGCGGATGATTCAGGCCGTGCCGGGCACGCGCGGTGGCGGCGGCGTCGGCGAGGTACCGGTGCCGGGGGACAGCCGGGCGAGGAGGGTGTTGTGAACGGACGCGCGCGTCCCCGGCTCGTGGGATCCGAACGCGCGAACTCGGGACTGACGAAGTGTCGGTCCTTGCGGCTAGCCTGGAATGACAGCGGCGTGCACGCCGGAGACGTGCCCGCGGGACGCCGCGCATCGAACAGGGTACGCGCGAAACTGGTGGTGATGCTGGTGGTGAGCGTCGCGATGCTCGGCGCGGCCTGCGGTCGCGGAGACGGGGCGGACGCGGGATCCGGTGGGGCACACCCGGCCACGTCGACGACCCGCCTCCTGGAGGGCGTGCCCGCGCCCGATCCGGTCACGCCCGACGGCGTCGCGGTGGCCGCGCTGAAGGAGATCTACACCTGGCACCCCGCTGCCGAGGCCCAGGGCGCCTCGCTGACGCGTGCCCGGAAGTGGTTGGGCCCCAGCCTGATTCGCATGCTGGACGGCGCGCCGACCGGGCTGGAGACGCCCAAGACGACGCTGCAGTGGGCGGATTGGGCGGCGGCCAAGGCGAACGTCGAGGCGTTCACCTTCGCCTCCGGCGAGAAACCGCCCGGCGGCGGCGATCCGAACCTGCAGCAGTTCAAGATCGGGATCGAGCAGACCGTCGTCTACCCGAACGGCCGCAAGGAACCGCTGCCGCCGGCGACGGTCATCGCCACCGTGGTGCGCACGCCCGAGGGCTGGCGGCTCGACGCGTTCCGCTGAACACCCAGACCATTTCCTGTCCGAACAAGGAGGCAACCATGGCGAAGAAGCCGCTGAAGGACCCGGCCGCGGTCGGGCCCGACGCGACCCTGATCCTGCTGTACGCCGGGTTCGCGATCCTCGCGACGCTGTGGCTGTCGCTGCACCTGGGCAACATGCTCGCGGTGACGCCGCAGTCCATCCCGATCAACCCGATCGCCATCGTCGCGGATCTGGCCAGGGGCAAACTGCATTGGCCGCGCGCCTCGACGGTGATCGTGCTGATCGTCATCGCCGCGGTGGTGGCCTGGGTGTACATCCGCAAGCACCTGAAGCAGCGCAAGACGGTGGGCAGGCTGGCCGTCGACGACAAGGCCGACGTGATGGGCCAGGGCGGCGCGATCGCCCACCTCACCGCGAAGGGCGTCCGGGAGAAGGCCCAGCAGCTCGGCGTGCGCCTCGGCAGCGAGGACGTGCCCGGCGTGCCGATCGGCATCGGCATCGCCGACAACCAGATGCTCTACGGCTCCTACGAAGACCTGCACCTCGACATCTGGGGACCGCGCCAGGGCAAGTCGACCTCGCGGGTGATTCCGGCGATCCTCACCGCGATCGGCCCGGTGCTGGCCACGTCGAACAAGCGTGACGTGGTGGACGCGACGCGAGATGTGCGCGAGGCCAAGGGAAGTCCGACGTTCGTCTTCGACCCGCAGGGCGTCGCCGGCGAGGAGCCCACCTGGTTCTGGGATCCGCTGGGCTGGGTGAACGCCCGGGTCGAGGGCTGTGAGATGCGTGCGGCCCGCCTGGCCGGGCACTTCGCCGACGGCGACGACGGCTCCGACGCCAAGACCGACGCGTTCTTCGATCCGGAGGCCGAGGACCTGCTGGCCGGACTGTTCTTGGCCGCGGCCGTCGGCGATCAGAACGGCAGCAGGCCGATCGTGCAGGTGTGGGAATGGGTGACCAATCCCGGTGACACCGAGCCGATCCAGTTGCTGCGCGCGGCCAGGCACCACTACACGGCGTCCGGTTTGGCGGCCCAGTACAACGCGGACGAGCGCACGCGCAGCGGCATTTTCGGCACCGCCAAGAAGATGATCCGCTGTCTCAAGCTGTCCAACGTGCACCCGTGGATCACCCCCGGCGGCGATCGCAGGCAGTTCGACGAGCTGGAGTTCATCGAGCGCAACGGCACCCTGTACAGCTTGTCGCTGGAGGGTCGCGGCTCGGCGGCGCCGCTGGTCAGCGCGCTCACCGAGGCCGTCATCGACGTCGCGATGCGCAAGGCCTCCCAGTCCCTCGGCGGCAGGCTGCCCATTCCGCTGCTCGCCGTGCTGGACGAGGCGGCGAACGTGGTGCGCTGGAAGGATCTGCCCAAGCAGTACAGCCACTTCGGCTCGCGCGGCATCGTCGTGATGACCGTGCTGCAGTCGTGGGCGCAGGGCGTGCGCTGCTGGGGCGAGCCGGGCATGAACGCGCTGTGGGCCGCGGCGAATATCAAGGTGCTCGGCAGCGGCGTGGACGACACGAACTTCCTGCGCGAGCGTTCCGAGGCGATCGGCGACTACGAGGTCATCTCCGCCTCGGTCTCGGAATCCAAAGGCGGCAAGAGCTATTCGCGCTCGCTCGGATCGTCGAAGACGTTCAGCGTGCAGGCGCTGGCGCAGTTGCCGCGCGGTCGCGTGATCGTCTTCCCGTCTGGCGCGCCGCCGGTACTGGTTCGCACGGTTCCGTGGTGGGAGGGCGAGTACGCTGCCGAGGTGACGAAGTCCATCTCGCACCACGATCCGCAGCGCAAGACGGAGATCGGTGACCTGATGCCGGGCACGCCTTCGCTCAGCAAGGGCGCCCCGCCGCCGGAGTACGGGAAGATCGAGGAGGTCAGGCCCCTGTGAGCGAGCGTAGCGAGAAAGCCTCGGGCGCAGCGCGATCGGTCGCGACCGTGCCGAGCGGAGGCGAGGCGAGGCCGTGACCGAGCAGCAACAGCAACCCATGATCTACGCGAACGTGGTGGAGTTCGTCGAGAACTACCTGAGCCTGGTCTACCGGCGTCAGGTCACCGATCTCAGCGACACCGTATGGTGCCCGGAGTGGTTCCAGCATGCCGAGGCGGTCGCGCGCCTGGACGCGATGTGGCGCGCCTGGGAACACTTCCGGCTCGACGCGTCGACGGGGCTGAGCGTGTGGTTCCTCGACCACGCCGATCCGCACATGGCCAAGCTGTTCGACCCCAAGGGGCCGTTCAAATACTGCAGTGTGCGCAATGGTCACAAGGACATGCTCAGCCCGCTGCCGTTGAAGTCGCCGCAGCACGGCATGTTCGGCGACCCGACCATCGGCGACTTCCGGATGTAGGCCCCCGGGTTGAGCTGAAAGGGACCGAAAAGCAAACGCCCGCTTGATAAGCGGGCGTTTCTCATTCGTCTGCTAGCGCGTGCGCTCCAGGCCGCGGGTCCGGGCGTCCTGCTCCCTGGCCCTGGTGACCGCGGGCGCCTCCTCGGGGCGGGTGCGTACCGCCTCGCTCGCGGGCTGCCCCTGGCCTACCTCGATCAGCATGCGTACCGCGGCGAGCTCGGGCGCGACGCCCATCTTCGCCAGGTGCGCGGCGATCGCCGTGCGACGTTCGGGAGAGTCGTACTGCAACACCGGCTTCGAGTGCGCGGCGGCTATGCCTGCCATGCGCGTGGCCTCCGCCTGGGCGGAGAAGCGGTCCTTCTCCAGCGAGACACCGCGTTCGGGGATCGGCTTCTCGATCATCCTGGCGAGTTCGGTGTTACGGGGATCCTTGGCCTTCGCATCGCGGGCCTCGCGGATCTGCATCTCGCGGGCCTCTTTCATGCGGGCCTCGGTGACCTTGACGCGCGCCTCGGCCTCTTTTTGACCACGCTCTCGGGTCCGCAGCGCGACCAGGGTCGCAAGCTGCAACATTGTCCTCATCATGGCCGCTGTTTCGCGGCCGATGTCGTCCAGTTCCTCGGACATGGCTGCTCCCCGATGCTGCAGTGATCACTATGGATGTTGTGGTGCTTCGTCTGAACATCGCCAGGGGACTGTAGTCCGTCCGACGATGCCCCGGCTGCGAACGCGGACACCGGGAGAACTCGTGTCGTCGCATTCCCTTTGGTCGGGGGTCGCCCGTCCAAGGGGGTTGCCACGCAACGCGAACTCCGTGTTTCGAGGTTACCCGAGAAAGCACTTCCGCAACCGTACGGACGTGCCGCTTAACAGCATATATCGCACAATTCCGACAGGTTCGGTAACTCACCGAAGGAGTTCCTGTCTAAGCCAACCCTAACCGAAGTATCAGGGTGGTCGGCTTCGTCCCGACACGTGTCGGGCCCCGCACCGGAAAATCGATGCGGGGCCCGAACGGATATCGCGGGGGTGTCAGTCGATGCGGACCGACTGGATGTCGACCGGCTGGCTCGGCTTGCCGTCGCCGGGGCCGTTGGAGTCGTCCTGGCCCGCCTTGGCGATCTTGTCCAGGGTGGCCATGCTGTTCTCGTCGACCGTGCCGAAGATGGTGTAGTTCGGCGGCAGCTGCGAGTCGCCGTAGACGATGAAGAACTGGCTGCCGTTGGTGCCCGGCCCCGCATTCGCCATGGCGAGCGTGCCGCGCTTGTACTGGATCGGCTTCTGCGCGGCCATCGGGTCGTTGGGGTCGATCTGATCGGTCGGGTACTCGTTGTCGAACTGGTAACCCGGCCCGCCCATGCCGCTCGCGGTCGGATCGCCGCACTGCAGCACCTTCAGGCCCTCGCCCGCGGTCATCCGGTGGCAGCTGGTGCCGTCGAAGAACTTCTGCGTGGCCAGGCTGACGAAACTGTTGACGGTGCACGGAGATTCGGCATTATTCAGGGTCAGGCCGATCGGACCCTGATTGGTCTCCATGCTGACGCTGACCTTCGCGTCGTTGCCGGTAGTGGGGATGCCGTCGGCCTTGGCGGGCTTGGTCACCGGCTTGTCGGCCGGCTTCTGGCTGTCCTTGTAGACGCAGTTGACCGTCGCGGGCTTGGCCGTGGCAGCGGGCGGGGCCGCCGCCGAAGGCATGCTGCTCGACGGTGTGGCGTCCTTGGCCGCTGAGCTGTCGTCGTCGCCCTTGGTCAGGAAATACACCCCGGTGACCGCGGCGACCACGACGACGACGCCGAGCACCGACCCGGCGATCGTCAGTTGCTTGCGCTTGCGTGCGCGCTCGGCCCGGTTGGCGAGCTGGCGCTCCAACTTACGTTTCGCCGCTGCTCGCCGCTGTTCGTTGCTCGGCACTACCACGTTCCTCCCGTGTCCGGTTGTTACGGCGAAGAGTCTGCCATTTATTCCTGAGACTGCTCGACACTTGCCCAGAGCGGTGCGCCTCACACCCGGGCCGGGGTACGAACAACCGGTTGGACTTCCGGGGGCGTGGTGGTGGAAACTGGACCATCGTGACCAAGACCAGCAGCTTCTCCGCCCCGAAGGGGATTCCGGACTACGTCCCGCCCGGCTCGGCCGAATTCGTCGCGGTGCGCGACGGGCTGATCCGCGCCGCCCGGCTGGCCGGATACGGGCATATCGAGCTGCCGGTCTTCGAGGACACCGGGCTGTTCGCCCGCGGCGTCGGCGAGTCGACCGACGTGGTCAGCAAGGAGATGTACACCTTCCCCGATCGCGGCGACCGCAGCGTCACGCTGCGCCCCGAGGGGACGGCGGGTGTCATGCGGGCCGTCATCGAGCACGGGCTCGATCGCGGGCAGCTGCCGGTGAAGTTGGTCTACAACGGGCCGTTCTTCCGGTACGAGCGTCCGCAGGCCGGTCGCTACCGGCAGTTGCAGCAGGTCGGCATCGAGGCGATCGGCGTCGACGATCCCGCGCTGGACGCCGAGGTGATCGCGATCGCCGACGCGGGCTTCCGCGGGCTCGGACTCGACGGGTTCCGGCTCGAGCTCACCTCGCTCGGCGACGAGACCTGCCGTCCGCAGTATCGAGAGCTGTTGCAGGAGTTCCTGTTCGGGCTTCCCCTCGACGAGGAGACCAAGCGACGGGCGCAGCTCAACCCGCTGCGGGTGCTCGACGACAAGCGGCCCGAGGTGCGCGAGATGACCGCCGGCGCGCCGCTGATGATCGACCACCTCTCCGAGTCGGCCAAGACGCACTTCGAGCAGGTGCTCGGACACCTCGACGCGCTCGGCGTGCCGTACGTGGTGAACCCGAGGATGGTGCGCGGGCTCGACTACTACACGAAGACCACGTTCGAGTTCGTGCACGACGGGCTCGGCGCGCAGTCCGGGATCGGCGGCGGCGGTCGCTACGACGGACTGATGGCGCAGCTCGGCGGGCAACCATTGTCCGGCATCGGTTTCGGGCTCGGGGTCGACCGCACCGTGCTCGCGCTGCAGGCCGAGGGCAAGACCGCGGGCGACGCGGCGCGCTGCGAGGTGTTCGGGGTGCCGCTGGGCGAGGCGGCCAAGCAGCGGCTCGTGGTGGTCGCCGCGCACCTGCGCGCGGCGGGGATCAGCGTGGATCTCGCCTACGGTGGGCGTGGTGTGAAGGGCGCGATGAAGGCGGCCGATCGGTCGGGGGCGAAGTTCACTCTCGTGCTCGGCGATCGGGATCTGACCGAGGAGACGATCGGGCTGAAGGATATGGCAACCGGGGAGCAGCGCCAGATTCCGCTCGATGAGGTGGTCGGCGCCGTTCGGGAGGCGCTGGACGTCTCGTCCTGAATTCGGCTCGTCGGGTCGCAGTCCCTACGGATTTCGCGCGATGTCGATGCGTAGGTCGTCGCTGTCGCGCAGGATGAAGACTCGGTCGCGGGCCACGGCCCATCGCTGCGGGATCAGGAAGTAGCGGTCCGAGGTGCGGGCGAGCAGCCACAGGCCGCTGTAGACGAAGCGGTACTTCTCGTTGGGTGCGGTGATCTCGCCGACGGTGGCGCCGGAGCCCTCGATGGCCAGGCGTTCCTTGCTGAAGATCAGGACGGAGGGCCGGTCGACGAAGTGGGCCGCCTCCGCGTGCTGGGCGTCCGCGTGTCCCTGGCGGTCGGCGGCGGCGCCGACCGCCCACAGGTAGCCGAGCGCGATCAGCGCGACCAGGCCGAACGACTGCACATGAACCCAGGCGGTGCGCTCCGGGCGGATGCGGCGTTGTCGAACGGTGCGCAGCCAGATCGGGTATCGGCGGCGCAGCACGCCCGCGTAGCCGAGCAGCGCGGCGCCGACGATCAGCAGCAGCGGCAGCACGATCGTTCCGGTGCCGAGGTTGAACGGCAGCAGCATCGCGAGCAGGACCACGGTCAGCAGTAGCGAGCCGGTGGCGGAGATGGCCGCGACCCACCGGCGCAGCGTTCGCCGGGGCCTGCGGCTTCGGATCGCGTGGAGTTCGGGGAGTTGCCATACGGAGACCAGGACGACCACCACGAACAGGGTGATCGTCGCGGGGTAGAAGGCGCCGTTGAGGCTGCGGAGCACGTAGTCCTGGGTCGAGTAGCTGAGCATGTTGACGTCGACGCCGAAGTAGCCGAAAAAGGCTCGGCTGTAAGCCCATCCGAAGTAGTAGAGGATGCCCGTCACGGCGGCGGCCTGGGACGCGATCGCGGCGAGGATCGACGGCAGGGTCGGGGTGGTGGGGGTGCGCGTCACGAGGGGGGTGGCGGCGCGAGGGGAGACGTCGTCGTCGTTTTCTGTGGCGGCGGGGATGTCCAGATCGGCGGGCCCGGTTTGTCTTTCGTCGGCTCGCGGCTGATCGGGGTGGCGGTGGGCGGGACGATTCCGGGGTCGATGGGCTCGGTGAGCGTGGGACGGATCGTGGGGTGTGGGACGGGTTTCGGGCCGCCGGTCGGCTCGAGGGGCGTGGGGCGGTCCGTGGTCTGCGGGACAGGTTTCGGGTTGGTCGACTCGGTGGTGCCGGGGGTGTTCGTGGTCGGCGGCGATACCGTGTCGTTCTTCGGGCAGCCTGCGGCCAGCAGGCAGACTGCGAGGGCGACACCGAGCGTCGATGCCGCTCTCGATGTATTTCCACGCATGCCCACCTCGATTCGAGCCGGACCCGTCCACCGCAGGTCGGGCGAGCACCTTTGCCGGGCCGCGCGGCGCGATTTTGATCGGCTTTGGCCCGGGTTCACATATCGGTGAATCGAATACCGATTCTCGCAGAATCGCCGCCTTCCCGTCGCAACTCCGCATCAGTCGCACCCCTGCTACGAAGCGGCATTCTTCCGGACACCCACTGTGGATGTAGATCTCGGAATAGGTGCCGATCTCGGCGCTTGTCCTGGAAGGGGATATGGGGCGAGAGCGGGGGCGGTAACGTGACTGCGCGCACGACGTGGCGCGGGAGTCGCGGAGAGGTGGGCCGGTGTCGAAAAGTGGTGAGCAGCACGTGGATCCGCCCGTCGGGCTGGATCTGGTGGCGCCGGAGATGTACGCGCCGATGCTGCGCAGGCTGGCGCTGGCCGCGTCGGGCATCGGGATCGGGTCCGCGCTGCTGGCCGCGACCGTGGTCACCTGGCCCGTCGCGGTCCTCATCGGACTCGTCGTCGGCGCGCCGACCGTCGGCTACGCCGTTGCCGTGCGGCGGCGGCGAATGTGGTTGACCGGCACCATGATTCACGCCCGAAGGCTGTTCGGCGAACGGCGGGTCGAGGTGTCCGCGGCCACCGGCGTCGAGGTGCTCATCTTCCCCGCCCGCCTCAGCCGAATCGTCCTGCGCGTCACCGCCGGCGAGATATCCCAGATCATCCCGCTCGCCATGTACACCGACGCCGGCAGCGGCCGCGAACTCCACCTACTCGGCCTCCGCCGCCTAGCCGACGCCCTGGCCACCAGCCAACTAGCCGCCGCCGTAGCCGTCTCCTCCCTCCTGGTCCAGCAGCTCCGCGCCGAAGCCCGAGACGCCCGCCTCCCCGACCGCCCCCTCTACCGGGCAGTCCAAATGGCTCGCACCAAAGACGCCGTTTCGCCCGTGGTCTTGACGGACCGAGAGGTAGCGGCGTTGACCTGACGGCCCCGCCCCCCGCACCGGCAGCGGCGCTCCCGCACCGCGCCCTTCCACCCCCACCCGCACCGCGCGGTACCACCCCACCCGCACCGCTTCCAGCGCCCGCGCGCACTCGGCAGGCGACCGGGTCGGCGCCCCCTTTCTCGGATCTGCACTCGCCGGGCGCGTGGGTGCCGAGATCCCGCACTGTCTCTCGGGATCTGCACTCGCTTTTGGTCCCTAGAAGGGGTGCGGCGCCTGAGAGATGG
>NZ_BAGH01000255.1 GCF_000308715.1 Nocardia tenerifensis NBRC 101015 | reverse complement strand
ACTGGTTCATGCGCGGCAGCTTCATCACCGCGCCGAGTCCTTTTCGTCGTTGGGGCTCTAACGGTTTCGGCAAGTCCTCGCTGGTGCGCCGGATCGTGCTCGGCGGCATCGCGCGAGGGCATCACGCCGCTCATCCTGGCCGACGTCAAGCCCGACTACCGCAAGATGGTCGAGCTGGTCGGCGGCCAGGTGATCGATCTCGGCTACGGCCACGGCAAACTCAATCCGCTCGCCGCGGGCGTGCTCGGCGCGGTGGTGCCGCGCCTGGACGATCATCCGGCGTTGCAGATCCAGGTGCTGCAAGATATGCGCGCGCGCCAGGTGACCCTCATCGCGGGCCTGGTCGAGCTGGTCCGCGGCGCGCGGGTGCGCGACTACGAGGAGACGCTCATCGCCACCGCGTTGCGCATCCTCTACCAGCCGGGCAGCGGCTACACCCCGGACCAGCCGCCGATCATGGAGCATCTGCTCGAGGTGATCGTCGCGGGCGGCGAGG
>NZ_BAGH01000256.1 GCF_000308715.1 Nocardia tenerifensis NBRC 101015 | reverse complement strand
GATGTACGAGCTGGCCACCGAGCTGCCGCAGGAGCGGGTGCAGCTGCTGCCGCGCGTGGCCATCACCTTCAAGGCCACCACCGCCGAGCGGCGCAAGAACCCGGCCGAGGAGGCCGTCGAGATCGGCCGCCGCCTGCCCGGCATCTGCGCGGCCCTCGCCGAGGCAGGCGTGCGCGCCCAGCCGATGTCGGCGGACGAGGTCATCGCGTTCATCCGGCGCAGCTACGACCCGGCCTCGCAGGCCGACCTCGAGGTCGCGTCGAGCGAGCCCGACGGCCACGGCCTGGACTGGGCCGACGCGGGCCCGGTCTCGCACGACGAGAAGTGGGACCACTTCGTGCACGACGGCGGCCGCTCGGTCACCTGGGAGATGGACGCGGCCCCCGAGGGCGCGGTGGACGAGCGGGTGCTGCAACGGCTGCTCGCGCCCAATCCCGAAGTGCCGCGCAAGCGCATCGCCATCGTGTACCGGCCGCACTCGGCCGCCGACGCCGCCGAGATCGTCGACGACGACTTCAAGAACGCGCTCGTCGCTCAGCAAAGCGAACGCGGCGTGGTCTCCGCCGCCGCGACCCTGCGGGTGGGCGCCACCCAGCAGGCGCGTGAGGAGCAGGCCAGGGGTCACGGTGTGACCCGCTTCGGGGCCCTGGTGACCATCACCGAGCCCCTGCGCGGCGACCTGCCGCGTATCGAAGCCATCACGCGCGACCTGTCCACGCAGGCGCGGTTGAAGATTCGGCGGTGCTACCGCTACCAGGCGGCGGCCTTCGCGGCCTCGCTCGGGTGCGGGGTGATCCTGCCGGAGCACGCGACTATTCCGAAGGCACTGGCGGGGTGAGAGATTCATGGCACGTGACTACGAGCCACCCGTACGGGATCGTGACGAGCCGGCGGCCCGGCGCGGCAGGCGGCACGAGGACGACGAGT
>NZ_BAGH01000257.1 GCF_000308715.1 Nocardia tenerifensis NBRC 101015 | reverse complement strand
CGCGCGCCGCGACGAGCAGCCTGAACCGTGCGGACCAGGCGATGGGTGATGTGGCCGGTGACCGTTGGGCGAATCGCTCGCCCGACCTCGGGAGGAGCACCATTCCGCGATGACGATGACGACGAACGACACCTACGAGCGTCGCTCGTACGGGCTGTGGCAGAAGCCCCGCAGCGCAGGACTTTTCGGCCTGCGCTGGGAGGAGACCGTGCTCGGCTTCGCGGTGGTGATCACGGCGCTGATCACGGCGATGGTCGGCGGCTTCAAATGGGGCCTGATCGTCGGCGGCACCGGCGTCTTGATCATGGTTCCACTGGTGTGGCGGACCGGGGGCCGCTCGGGCTACGAGACGGGATTGATGATGTTCAACTGGATGCGCTCGCGCAAGAACGGCGAGCACGTGTACCGGGGCGGCCGGTTCTCCCGGATCCCGGGCGGTGTCACGCGGTTGCCCGGCCTGCTCGCGCCGTCGAAGCTCTACGAGGGCATCGACGCGGGCGGCTACAGCTTCGGCATGATCCACCTGCCGCAGTTCGCCCAGTACACGGTGGTGCTGCGGGCTTGGCCGCAAGGCCACGAGGCCGTCGACCAGCCGGTGATCGACCGCTGGGTGTCGGCGTGGGGCACCTTCCTCGCCTCGGTCGGCCAGACCAGCGACATCGTCGCGGTCGTGCCGGTCATCGACACCGTGCCGGAGACCGGAAACCGTTTGCTCACCGAGGTTTCCACGATCACCCGGCCGGA